>JACRDU010000137.1 GCA_016218495.1 Elusimicrobiota bacterium | reverse complement strand
TGCTCGACGTGCTGCTGGGGGACGCCGAGTCGCACGTGGTCCTGGTGGCCGTCGCGCTGGTCGTGCTGGACGCCGTGGGGATGATCGTCAGGAGCGATGCCCCCGCCTCGCTAGCCCCCGTGCCCGCGGCGGCCGCGCCGCGGGCCGCCGCGCCGACGGCGCGAAGCGCGCGCCTAGATGAAGACGCGGTCACGAAGGAGATCGTCGGGCTCGTCGTCGAGAAGACCGGCTACCCGGCCGAGATGCTGGAGCTCGACCTCGACATGGAAGCGGACCTGGGCATCGACACCGTCAAGCAGGCCGAGCTCATCGGCATCATCCGCGAGAAGTACGCCATCGCCAAGTCGGAGAACCTGTCGCTCAAGGACTATCCGACCCTGCGCCACGTGGTGAAGTTCGTCATGAACTCCGCGGCGGACCCTGGCTCCGCCCCCGCCGCGGCCCCGGCGCCGTCCGCCGCGCCGGCGGCGCCCGCCGCGCCCGCTGCGATGGAGGCCGTGGGGAACCTCGGCAAGCTGCCCAAGACCCCGCTCTTCGACGAGGTGCTGTCCAAGAACGGCGACGGGACCAAGACCGGCAAGACCTTCAGCCTGGAGTCCGACCCCTGGCTGAAGGACCACTCCATCTCCGGCACGCCCTATGTGGCCGGCGTGATGGGCATCGAGCTCTTCGCCGAGACGGCCGCCAAGCGCCTGGGCAAGGCCCCGGCGGTGCTCGAGGACGTGCACTTCGCCCTGCCCATCAAGCTGCTGAGGCAGAAGCCCGTCACGGTGCGCACCGTGGCCGCGGACGGCTCGGCGATGCGCATCGAGTCCGACTTCGTCACGCCGCAGGGCATCAAGCTGGGCGGGCCGCGCACGCACTTCACCGCGCGGGTGCCCTCCGAGGTGCCGGCCGCCGGCGCCCTCGAGGCGCGGGCCGCGGCCTTCATCAAGGGCCTGACCTCCACGAAGGCCGTCGTCTCCGCCAAGGCCGTATACGAGGCCTACTTCCACGGGCCGCGCTTCCAGGTCCTGGCGGGCATCACCGCCATCGGCGAAGAGGAGCTCGTAGGGCTCTACCACGCCCCCAAGGCACCGCTCTGGGACGGCGGCGGCCGGGAGCTGGTGTTCCAGCCCATGCTCATCGAGGCCGCCTTCCAGACCTGCGGCTACCGGGACCTGCACTTCCGCAAGAAGATGACGCTGCCGGACTCCGTGGAACGCGTGCGCGTGTTCGACGGCTCCCCGGCCCCCAAGGACCTGTTCGTGTACGCGCACTGGCGCGGCTCAGCCGTCTCCGACGACGGAGCCGAGCGCAGCGTCTACGACGCCTGCATCCTCGACAAGAGCGGCAAGGCGTGGGCCTCCCTGGAGGGCTACAGGATGATCGCCACCTCATGAACCCCGTCGAGACGACGCGCCCCGGAGCCGCGGTCCTGGAGAAGCCCTACCGGCTGGCCATGTGCCGTCCGGAAGAGGCGGAGAACGTCGCGCTGGCGGTGGAGGCCCTGGCCCCGGCCGAGATGCTGTCCCCGGCGGAACGGGAAGCGGCCTCGAAGCTCAAGACCCCCAAGCGCCTGCGCGACTGGGCGGCGGGGCGCCTCGCCGCCAAGCGCCTGCTGGGCTGGCGCCTGCAGCAGGCGGGGCTTTACCTCAAGCCCGGCGACATCTCCGTCCTCAACGACGAGGGCGGCGCGCCTTACGCCGAGCTGCCCAACGGCGCCGTCATCGGCTCCGGGACCCTGTCGCTGACCCACTGCGCCGGCTGGGGCGCGGCGGCCGTCTGCGAGCCCTGGGCCCTGGTCGGCGTGGACCTGGAGACCGTGGCGCCGCGGGCCGCCTCCTTCCTGGAGCTGATGGCCCACGACTCCGAGTGGGCGCCCTGGATGACCTCCGACCCCGTGGAGCAGACCCGCCTGTGGACCCTCAAGGAGGCCGTCTCCAAGCTGCTGCGCACCGGGCTCTCCGTGGGCTTCCACGACATCCGCCTGGTGCTCCACGGGGAGGAGCGCACCTTGGAGCTGCACGGCGCCGCCCTGGAGAGATGGCGGGCGCTGGGCGCGCCTCCCATCCACTTCGACTCGCGGCCCGAAGAGGACCGCATCCTCACCGTCGCCTACGCCGCCGGCGCAAGGAGCGATCGATGATCGACGAGAAGCTCGGAAAGCAGAAGCGCCGCAAGCGCCCCGAGACGCCCCCGAACCTGCGCCACATGCGCGAGGTCATCGAGAAGGCGCGCGAAGGCGGCGACCCGGCCCGCGTCCAGGCCCAGAAGGCCAAGGGCAAGCTCACGGCCCGCGAGCGCGTCCACTACCTGCTCGACGAGGACTCCTTCCAGGAGCTCGACCTCCTGATGACGACGCGCTGCGACGAGTTCGGCCTCAAGGACAAGCACATCCCCGGCGACGGAGTCATCACGGGCCTGGGGCGCATCAACGGCCGCGACGTGGCCGTGTTCTCCCAGGACTTCACCGTGCTGGGCGGCTCGCTGGGCCTGGCCCACGCCAAGAAGATCTGCAAGGTGATGGACCTGGCCTACCAGAACCGCATCCCCGTCGTCGGCCTGCTCGACTCCGGCGGCGCGCGCATCCAAGAGGGCGTCGACTCGCTGGACGGCTACGCCGAGATCTTCTACCGCAACGTCAAGTGCTCCGGCGTCATCCCGCAGATCTCCGTCATCCTCGGGCCCTGCGCCGGCGGCGCGGTCTACTCCCCGGCCTTGACCGATTTCGTCTTCATGGTGGACGGCACGAGCAACATGTTCGTCACCGGCCCCGAGGTGGTGAAGGCCGCCACGGGCGAGACGGTCTCCTTCGAGGAGCTGGGCGGCGGCATGACCCACTCGGCCAAGTCCGGGGTATGCCAGTTCCTGGCCAACTCCGAGCAGGACTGCTTCCGCCAGGTCAAGGAGCTGCTCTCCTTCCTGCCTCAGAACCGCTGGGAGCGCTCGCCGCGCCTGGCCAACCCGGACCCCATCCGGCGCGCCACGCCGCTCTTGGAGGCGCTGTGCGAGGTTGACGCCCGCAAGCCCTACCGCGTCTGCCACATCATCTGGCAGATCGCCGACGAGCACAAGTTCTTCGAGGTGCAGCACGACTTCGCCAAGAACATCGTCGTGGGCTTCCTGCGCCTGGGCGGCGAGACGGTGGGCGTCATCGCCAACAACCCGGCGGTGAAGGCGGGGGCGCTGGACATCGACGCCTCCGACAAGGCGGCGCGCTTCATCCGGATGCTCAACGCCTTCAACATCCCCATCCTGACCTTGGTGGACGTCCCCGGCTACTGGCCGGGCGTCCAGCAGGAGCACGGCGGCATCATCCGCCACGGCGCGAAGCTGCTGCACGCCTACGCCGAGGCGACGGTGCCGAAGATAACCGTGGTGCTGCGCAAGGCCTACGGCGGCGCCTACATCGCCATGTCCTCCAAATACCTGCGCGGAGACTTCAACTTCGCGCTCCCCTGCGCCGAGATAGCCGTCATGGGCCCCGCCGGCGCGATCGAGATCCTGCACGCCCGGGCCATCAAGGCCGCCAAGACCCCCGAGGAGCAGGCCGCCCTGCGCGCCAAGCTCACCGAGGAGTACAAGATGAAGTTCGCCTCGCCCTACCAGACCGCCTCCTCGGGGTCGGTGGACGAGGTCATCGAGCCGGCCCAGATCCGCTACAAGGTCGCGCGCGCCCTGCGCTTCCTGCGCGAGAAGCGCAAGCCCGGCGAGCACGAGAACCGCGGGAACATCCCGCTGTAGCCCCGCCCTTGCCTCATCAGAGGGAAGCCTCTATCCTTGCGGGCGTGACCCGCTTCTGGACGGCCGTGCTGTTCTTCGCCTCGGGGGCCTGCGCGCTCGGCTACGAGGTGGTCTGGGCCAAGACCCTGACCCTGACCCTGGGCGGCAGCGCCGCGGCCCAGGCGGCGGTCCTGGCCACCTTCCTCGGCGGCCTGTCGGCGGGAGGCTTCCTCTTGGGCCCCGCCGCCGACGCGGCGAAGCGTCCCCTGCTCCTCTTCGCCGCCCTTGAGCTCGGCGTGGCCGCCTGCGGTTTCCTGGCCCCTTGGGTCCTGGCCTACAGGTCCGGCCTAGGCCTGGTCACCCTGGCGGCCGCCCTCATGGGCGGGACCCTGCCGGCCCTCTCGCGCGCCAGGCACGCCGGAGGCGGCATCGAGGTGACGGTGGCCCGCCTCTACGCCGTCAACAACGCCGGCGCCGCCGCGGGGGCCCTGCTCACCGGGACCGTCCTCATCGCTTCGCGCGGCCTGATGGGAGCCTCCCATGCCCTGGCCGGATTGGGGGTGCTCATCGCCTTGGGCGCCGCCCTGCTCGATAAGGGCGCCGGCCCGGCCCCCACGGCCCCGCCCGCCCCCGCCGCCGACAAGGAAGACCCCGTCCCTGTCTGGTTGGTCCTGACGGCGGTGTTCCTCTCCGGCATCGTCACGCTCTCCTATGAAGCAGGCTGGGTGCGCCTCCTGGCCGTGGTGCTGGGCGCCTCGGCCTATTCCTTCACGGCGATGCTGACGGGCTTCGTGGCCGGGATGGGCATCGGCTCCGCCGTCGTCTCGCAGAGCCCCCTGCCCGGGATTCCAAAGGCGCGCCTCTACGGCTTGGCCCAGCTGGGCGCCGGCCTGGCCGTGCTGGCCTCCTGGCCGCTCTACGAGCGCCTGCCCTGGCTCTTCTACCGCCTGAGCGCCGTCGTCCCCAAGACCGACGCGGGCTACATCCAGTTCGAAGCCGTGAAGCTGGGCTTCTGCTTCCTGCTCACCTTCCTGCCCACGGCCTTCCTGGGCGCGGCCTTCCCGCTGGCCAGCCGCACGGCGGCCGCCGGCTTCGGCATGGTGGGCGCCGGCGTGGGCGCGGTGGGCGCGCTGGCCGCGCTGGGCAATGTGGTCGGGGCGCTGACGGCGGGCATCTACCTGCTGCCGCGCCTGGGAGTGCAGGGGCTGCTGACCCTGGGAGCGGGGCTGAACCTGCTCTTGGGGGCGGCCGTCGTAATGGCGGACTCGTCCTGGGCTAAGAAGAAGCGCATCGCAGCCGCCGCGATCGCCGGGCTCGTCTTCGGCTGGCACATCCTGGCGGGCGGCTCCTGGGACAGGCTGCTCATGGCGGTGGGGACGCACCGCTTCGAAGGCATCGAGGCCCTCTCCTTCAAGGATTACCTGGAGGCCCTGCGCCTGAGGCGCTCGGTGCTGTTCCAGAAGGACGACGCGGAAGCCTCGGTGAGCGTGATGGAGATGCCGGAAGACGGCCTGCGCGCGCTGATGATCAACGGCAAGGCCGACGCCTCCAACGGCGTGGACATGGGCACGCAGGTGCTGCTGGGCTCGCTGCCCTTCGTGCTCAACCCGGACGCCAAGTCCGCCTTGGTCGTGGGCCTGGGCAGCGGCGTGACGGCGGGCACTTCGCTGCGCCATCCCATCGAGCGTCTGGACGCGGTGGAGATCTCCCCGGCGGTGGTGCAGGCGACGCGCTATTTCGAGGCATGGAACGGCAAGCCATTCGACGACGAGCGGCTGCATCTGCACGTCGGCGACGGGCGGGCCTACCTGAGGACGACGAAGAGGACCTGGGACGCCATCGTCAGCGAGCCGTCGAACCCCTGGATAGCCGGAGTAGGGAACCTGTTCACGGTGGAATACTTCAAGCTGGCGAAATCCCGCCTCAATCCGGGCGGGGTGATGGTGCAGTGGTTCCACACCTACGAGAACGAGGACGCCTCGGTGAAGTCGGTGCTGGCCTCCTTCTCCGCCGCCTTTGACGACGCCTCGGTCTGGCGCACGAACGGCGGCGACGCGTTCGTGGTGGGCTTCAACGGGAAAAGGGAGCCTGACTTCGCGGCGATGGAAGCCGGCCTTGAGGGCGAGCCGGGGCGCATCCTGCGCCACGGGGGGCTGGCGGGGCTGGCGCCTCTCTTGGGCCTGCAGCTGGCAGGAGACGAAGAGGTGCGCCTGCTCTCGACAGGCGCCCGCCTGAACACGGACCGGCGTCCCTACCTCGAGTATGCGGCGCCGCGGGGGCGCTTCCTGCGCACGAGCTCGCAGGCCATCGACGACGCGGAGTCGCCCCGGGAGGCCCTGCTCCTCTCGCGCTATCTGGCTTGGCGGAAGGCCCCGCTGTCGGACGAGGAATTCACGAGCCTCTTGACCTACCACAAGGGCCGGCGGGACGGCTGGCGTCTCCAGTTGGCCGAGGACTGGCGCAAGCTGCGCCCGTCGTCGGAGGCGGCGCGCATCTGGCTGGCGCGCATCCGCCTGGAGAAGGGCGACGCGGCGGGGGCGGCCTCGCTCCTCTCGGGTTTGAAATCGCTCGACGCGCTGGTGCTGGTGGCCGACGCCTTGCGCGACCTGGGCTCATTGGACGGCTCCCGCCGGGCGGCGGCGGGTGCGGCGGCTCGGATGACCGGGAGCAAGGCCGCCGACATGTGGCTCAAGGCGGCGCTATGGGCGATGGACGACGGGAAAGGGGGCGAAGCGGCGGATTTCCTGGGGAGGGCGTTGGGGGCGGATCCAGAGCATGAGAAGGCGAAGGATTTGTATGAGCATTTGATGAAGTCCTATGAGGGGCGTTAGCGGGAGATTCTTTTTTCTAAGGCGGCTAGGACGGCGTCCAGGTCGTCGGGTTCGGGTGGTTCGTCTTCGTAGTGGTCGTCCATGATGCCCTCCGGGGGCTCACCTAATAGACGAAGGGGGATGGTGATTTATTCCATTGACGGGGAATGAGAGAGGGGGTATCTTGGGCGTGGGGGGGAAGTTATACGGACCAAGGTGCAGTCTAACGTTACGGGAGGGGGGACGGCTTTGGCAGTCTCCGGCGACAGATTTCGAGGGAACGTTTGTTTCCACCAAGTTATACAGGTCAGTCCAATTACTAGGGCCATCGAGCACATGAATCGACGGACAGTCATCATTGCGAGCGTGGCGCTGCCGCTGTACGTTCTATGGGTGACGGACTTGGGCTGGGGACGAATTGGGCATCTCGAGATAATTCAGGCTACGGCAATGTTTGAACATCTTCCCCGCGGGGGGGTGACCAACGTGACGCACTTGCTGAACGCAGGCGAGATAGCGGAGGTCAGGGGGGTTGGATTCTCCAGAGGGAAACGGGGGTGGAAAGTACGTGGTCCAAGCGGTGCGGAAGGCTGGGTTTTAGCGGGTGGGAAAGATACCCGATTCAAATTCGTTTTTAGGGAAGCCGCTAGCGCGCGCGGCAGAGCGGTGCGTTCGGCAGACATGCGCGGCGCCATGAAACGTCAGTCTTGACTTTATTGATGATATCGCCCATAATATCACCGTGAGGCCGGAGAAGCTTCTAGATAAGGCGCGGCGAAATCCGGCCGGACTGAGATTCTCTGAGCTTTGCAAGCTGGCCGAGGCGTTTGGATTCGCCTTGCAGCGGCAAAAGGGCTCGCACCGGATTTTTACCCTAGACCGCCTAAGGGAAATCATGAATTTTCAAGATGATTCGGGGAAGGCGAAGGCATATCAGGTCAGGCAACTACTTGGCTGTGCGGACCGCAATCAACTGTCGATTGGAGGCGGTAAGAATGACTAATCAATTCGAGCGGAAGGTGTTTTACAGCGACGAAGACAAGTCTTGGATTGCGCTCGCCCCGGAACTTCCCGGGTGCTCTGCGTTCGGCAAGTCGCCGAAGAAGGCGCTTGAGGAGCTGGAGACTGCGATCGAATTGTGGCTCGCAACCGCCAAGGCAAAGAAATGGCGTGCGCCAAAGCCGGTTGCCGCGCGTGATGCCGGCGGAAAAATCCTTCTTCGCCTTCCCCGCGAGTTGCACCAAGAATATTTGGGCCTGGCTACGGAGGATGGAGTCTCTCTGAATCAGTACATGCTGTATGTCTTGGCTCGATACCGCGAGCTGGGTCATTTAGCGCGTCATACGAAGTGAAGCTGCCGAACTATGGATGGACCCGACGCGCGCCGTTTTCTGAATCCGTTAGCGCGCGCGGGTTATCGTCGGCGTTAAACGCACCTTGACATTACAACATATACGCTGTATTCTATAGTCGATGGGTTTTCGCCTCGAGTTCTATCGGACAGCTGACGGCGAGGAACCCGCCCTTAACTACGTCCGACGGCAGGTAAAGGCACATCGGGCCAAAAATCGGGCGAGCGCTTCAGTATCTTGAAGACACCGGCCATCAAGCGAAACGGCCAATCGCCGACTATCTTGGCAATCAGATTTATGAGCTCCGTATCCCGGTCGACCGTCATCAGCACCGACTCCTCTACTTCTTCCACGGGCGCGAAATCATCGTCGTCGCCGTCGGAATATTGAAGAACGAGGGCAGGCCCCACCTTTGGAGATTCAGCGCGCACGAAAGTATCGAGCGGATTGGTTGAAGCGGTTCGGAGGAGCGGCATGAAGACTAAAATCGCCGGCCGGCGGGGCACGACCTTGAAGCAGTTCCTTCATGGGAAAATGAAGGATGCTGAATTCCGCCGTCACTACGAAGAGGCGGATATCGAGTTGAAGGTGGCCCTGGAGGTCTCGCGGGCTCGGACGGCCAAGAAGATGAGCCAGCAAGACCTCGCCCATGCCCTAAAGACCAAACAGCAGACGGTGTCTCGAATCGAGCGCGGCGCGCAGAATGTGACGATTGAGACCCTGGACCGGATTGCCAGGGCTTTGGGCCGGGATCTTCAGGTGCGGTTTGTACCGCCGAGGGGGGTCTAACTGTTCCGCGCCCCCACCCCCTCTGACCTCCCCTTTATAAAGGAGAAGGTCGCCTCCTGGTCCCTAGACCCCGATTCCCTGGATGCCGGCACCTGGCTGGTCGCCGCCGACCCCTCCGGCCCCATCGCCTTCGGCCGCCTCAAGCCTCATAAGGACTTCCTCGAACTCGCCGACATCGGCGTCCTCCCCGAACGCCGTAAATCCGGCATCGCCACACGCCTCATCAACGCCCTCCTCGCCCTGCCCCGCACCCAGCCCCTCTGGCTGGCCACCCAGATTCCCGACTTCTTCCGCAAGTTCGGCTTCGTCGAGGATTCCAACGCCCCCGAAGCTCTGCGAGAAAAAATCTCCCGCCATTGCCATATTGACGCCGTCACCATGCTGTACAAGAGGAGCTGACATGCAATTCCTAGTCATCGGCCGCGACGGCACCGACCCCAACGCCCCCGCACGCCGCTCGGCCGCCCGCGCCGCCCACCTAGCCCTGACCGACAAGCTGAAGAAGGAAGGCCACCTCCTCTACGCCGCCGCCCTGCTCGACGACGCCGGCGGCATGGTCGGCTCCGCCATGGTCGTCCAGTGCCAGGACAGGGCGGCCTTGGACAGGTGGCTGAAGGAGGAGCCCTACGTGCGCCAGAAGGTCTGGGTCGACGTCGAGGTCACGCCCTGCAAGGTCCCGCCCGCCTTCTCATGAGCGGTCACGACGCCGTGCGCGCCTCCAAGTTCACACACTTTTAAGGGCGTGGTTGTTCCCCTCCAACGGATCGCTCGGCCCTCCCGCGGGGAGGGCCTCACGGCCTCGCAGGCGAACGCGCCTGCGAGGGGATTTCTGGCACGGCAGAATGGGTAGAATCGT
>JACRDU010000135.1 GCA_016218495.1 Elusimicrobiota bacterium | reverse complement strand
GGGAGACACCTCGAAGACGTACTGGTTGAACTGCTCCTTGAGCGCGGTGCTGCGCTCGGTCATGATCGGCCGCACGATGGCCTTCTTCCAATCCGATTTGAAGCCGCCGCCCCGGCCGAAGCGCCGGAACTTGCCGCGCACGTTCATGGTGCGCACGCTCTCCACCTTCACCTTGAAGAGCTCCTCGACGGCCTTCTTGACGTCGGTCTTCGACGAGGCGGGAGACACCTCGAAGACGTACTGGTTGAACTGCTCCTTGAGCGCGGTGCTGCGCTCGGTCATGATCGGCCGCACGATGTGGACCGTCGCGTCGAAGGTCGTCGTCATCAGTTCCACCTCGGCGCCAGCTTCTCGATGGCGCCCTTCGTGATTATGAGGGTCCGGCAGGCCATGACCTCATAGGCGTTCAGGTGCGAGGCCAGGGAGACCTTCAGCCCCTGCACATTGCGCGCGGCCCGGACGAGCCCGGCGTCGTGCTGCTCGGTGACGATCAGCGCCTTGGGGCCGGCCTTGAGCGCCTTGAGCAGCTGCGCGACCTCCTTGGTCTTCGCCCCGTCCAGGGCGACCGACTCGACCACGACCAGCCGTCCGCCGGCCGCCTGGGCCGACAGCGCCTGGGCGAGCCCGAGGCGGGCCTTGCGGCGCGGCATCTCCTGGCGCCAGTTGACGGTGTTGCGCGGCCCCCAGGCCACGCCGCCGTGGCGCCAGATCGGCGACCGGGTCGAGCCCTGGCGGGCGCGCCCCGTCCCCTTCTGCTTCCACGGCTTCTTCCCGCCGCCCGAGACTTCGGCGCGGGTCTTGACGTGAGCGCTGCCCGCACGCTGGTTGGCCATGTAGGCCGTGGTGACCTCGTGCAGCAGCGTCGGCTGGGGCTTGAGCCCGAACACCTTCTCGGGCAGCTTCACCGAGCCCACTTCGTCGCCCTTCATGTTGAGGATCTTGGCTTCCATCTATAGCTCCTACTTCTTCTTCTTTGACGCCGCGGCCTGGATGATGTTGCCCATCTTGTCCTTCTTGGGCCCGGTCGACTTCGGCGCGGCCTTGACCTTCTTGAGGGTCGCGGAGGTCTCGATGATGGCTACGACGCCGCCCGCGGGACCGGGGACCGGACCGTTCAGATAGATCAGGTTCTCGTCGGCGTCCACCTTGATGACGGCGATCTTCTGGGAGGTGACGGTCTGGAAGCCCTTGCGGGCCGCCATGCGCTGCCCCTTGAGGACCCGCCCGAGGGAGCGCCGCGAGGCCAACGAGCCCGGCGAGCGCTGCTTGTCGGAGGCGCCGTGGGAGGCCGGGAGTCCGGAGAAGCCGTGGCGCTTCATCGCGCCCTGGAAGCCCGAGCCCTTCGACGTGCCCTGCACGTCGACGTAGTCACCGACGGCGAAGCGGCCCGCGATGGTGAGGGCCTGGCCGGCCTCGAAGCCGGCCGCGTCCTTCACGCGGAACTCGCGCAGGTGCCGCAGCGGCGCCACGCCGGCCTTCTTGAAGCGGCCGGCCTCGGGGCCGTTGACGGACTTCGCGCGCTTCTCGCCGAAGCCGATCAGCACCGCGGAGTAGCCGTCGGGGCCGTCGGCCTTCTTGACCTGGATGACGGCGCAGGGGCCCGCCTTGACGACGGTGACGCCCTTGAGCTCGCCTTCGGGCGTGAAGACCTGGGTCATGCCCACCTTCTCGCCCAGCAGCGCCCTGAGGGTCGCCGGCGCCTGCTTGTTCTCGGCCGCCGGGGCGGCCGCAGTCTCTTTCTGTTCGGTCATTGGTCCCACCCGTCCTAGAGCTTGATCTCGACGTCTACGCCCGCCGGCAGGTCGAGCTTCATCAGCTCGTCGACCGTCCGGGAAGTCGGGCTTTTGAGCTCGATCAGGCGCTTGTGGATGCGCATCTCGAACTGTTCGCGGGACTTCTTGTCCACGTGCGGGGAGCGCAGCACGGTGTACTTGCGGATGTTGGTGGGCAGGAGCACCGGGCCGGAGATGACCGCGCCGGTGCGGCGGGCGGTCTCGACGATCTTGCCGACGCTGGCGTCCAGGATGCGGTGGTCGCAGGCGCGCAGGCGGATCCGGATGCGCTGGCTGGGGGTGATAGCGGTCTCTGCCATGGTATTACTCCTTGATCTCGCCGACGACGCCGGCGCCGACCGTGTGGCCGCCCTCGCGGATCGCGAAGCGCAGGCCCTTCTCCATCGCGATCGGCGTGATCAGCTCCACGTCGAACTCCGTGTTGTCGCCCGGCATGATCATCTC
>JACRDU010000134.1 GCA_016218495.1 Elusimicrobiota bacterium | reverse complement strand
GCCGGGCCGCCCGTGGCTGCACCTGCTGCGCGCCCTGCACGAGGCCTCCGGGGGCCGTCCCGCCGCCGCGCGCGGCGCCTACGCCCGGGCCCGGGCGCTGATGCCCGGCCGCCTGCCCGACCTCCCCTCCCCCGACGCCGCAAGCCTGGGCGCCGTCGTGGAGGGCTTCCACGGCTGCCGGGTCTACCGCCCGGTGCGCTGACCCGCTCCCGCGCGGCGAAAGTTTTGCTACAATTTCGGGGTTCTGCGGGCGTGGTTCAATGGTAGAACGGTACCTTGCCAAGGTATAGACGGCGGTTCGATTCCGCTCGCCCGCTCCAAATTCAGACCGGACCCGGCGCCAAACGCCGGGTCCGTCTTTTCCGGGCGGGCGCTTACCGCCCCGTCCAGCCCAGCTCGCCGGAAATCTCGGCGAGCAGCTGGTCGGCCTTCATCGCGAAGCGCTTGGCGATGGCGTCGGCCTGGACGATGGAGTTCGGCACGGCGTCCTGGATGGGCTCGGGGCCCGCGCCGGCGGCCGCCGGGCGGTCCTGGGGCGTCTCGCTGCGGATGCGCTCGCAGAGCCGGTAGAAGACCTCCTGGAGGGGCCCCAGGGTCTCGGCCAGCTCCTGGCGGGAGGCCTCGACCGAGCCCCCGTGCTTCTCGAGGATCTTCCTCGTGATGAAGCGCATCAGGCCCATCGAGTCGGTGAAGGCCGGCAGGCCCGCCGAGTAGGGCTTGAGGCGGTAGCCCACGGGGCAGGCCGTCTCGAAGACGGCGAAGCGGACCAAGGTGGCGCCGACGCCCTGCAGGTCGGATTCGACCGTCTGCGCGCGCCCGGCCCCGTCCACGGCCGTGGCCCTCACGCGCTCGACGGAGCTGCGCGGACGGAGCTTGCCCATGGTGGCCTGCAGCGACAGCGCGGCCGGGCAGTAAGGCAGGCCGGCCGGCAGCGGGCAGCAGGAGCACTTGTGGCAGGACAGCTTCGCCCACTCCTTGGGCTTCTCCCGCGGCCTGGGGATGTGGGTGCCCGTCTCGCGCCGCTCGATGTGCAGGACCTCCACGCTCCCGTCGGAGAAGCGGATGGAGAGCTCTTGGAACCAGCTGTCGGGGTCGGGGACGGCGTCCATGCGTCCCGGGAGTTTAGTCGGAATCCCGCCCCCCGACAAGGAGCGGCGCGGCAGGACGGGCCGCCCAACATCATAGGACCGTTGGCCGGCCGGAAGAAAGGAAGAAGCCCCGCACGCGCGCCGACTACTCTGTATAATGTGGCGGCGCACCGAGGAACCATGAGAAACCTGTTCGAGAAGAAGCCGCTGGCCATGCTGCTGGAGGAGATGAAGCACGAGAACCGCCTCAGGCGCATCCTCGGCCCGGTCCAGCTCTCCAGCCTCGGCATCGGCGCCATCATCGGCACCGGCATCTTCGTGCTCACCGGGGTGGCCGCCCACGACAAGGCCGGCCCCGCCCTGATCCTCTCCTTCGTAGTGGCCGGCATCGCCTGCATCTTCGCGGCCCTCTGCTACGCCGAGTTCGCCTCCATGGTGCCCGTGGCCGGCTCCGCCTACACCTACGCCTACGCGACGATGGGCGAGCTGTTCGCCTGGATCATCGGCTGGGACCTGGTGCTCGAGTACACCGTCGCCTCCGCCACGGTCGCCCACGGCTGGTCCCACTACTTCCTGGACTTCATAAGCATATTCGGCCTCTCCATACCGAAGGTGCTGACCAACGCCCCCTTCGACTTCAACCCGGCCACCGGCCTGGTCTCCATGACCGGCACCTGGTTCGACCTGCCGGCCATCGTCATCGCCGCCATCGTCACGGTCATCCTGGTCAAGGGCATCCAGGAGAGCGCCACCTTCAACACCGCGATGGTGGCCCTGAAAGTCGTCGTCGTCTTCTTCGTCATCATCGTCGGCGCCATGTACGTGAAGCCCGAGAACTGGCGCCCGTTCGCCCCCTTCGGCCTCGGAGGCATCAGCTTCTTCGGCAAGACGCTCTGGGGGCAGACCGGGGCGGGCGGGGAGCCCCTGGGGATGCTGGCCGGCTCGGCGATGATCTTCTTCGCCTACATCGGCTTCGACTCGGTCTCCACGCACGCGGAGGAGGCCAAGAACCCCCAGCGCGACGTCCCCATCGGCATCATCGCCTCGCTGATCATCTGCACCGTCCTCTACATCGCGGTGACGGCCGTCCTCACCGGCATGGTCCCCTACGACAAGATCAGCATCGACGCGCCGGTCTCCAACGCCTTCGCCCAGGTCGGCCTGCCGTGGGCCCAGTTCATCATCTCGCTGGCCGCCCTGGCCGGCATCACCTCGGTGCTGCTGGTCATGATGCTCTCGCAGCCGCGCGTGTTCCTCGCCATGGCCCGCGACGGCCTGGTCCCTGAGAGCATCTTCGGCGCCATCCACGAGAAGTACCGCACCCCGCACAAGTCCACCATCCTGACCGGCTTCGTCGTCGCCCTGCTGGGAGCCCTCATCCCGCTGCGCATCCTGGCCGAGCTGGTCAACATCGGCACCCTGCTGGCCTTCGTCATCGTCTGCGCCGCCGTCCTCATCATGCGGCGCACGAATCCCGAGGCCGCCCGGCCGTTCCGCTGTCCCATGGTGCCGCTGGTGCCCATCCTGGGAATCGTCTTCTGCATGGTCCTGATGTTCTCCCTGCCGGTGGAGAACTGGATCCGGCTGGTCGTATGGCTCGGCATCGGGTTCGTGATCTACTTCTTCTACGGACGCCACCACAGCGTGCTGGCCAAGAACCGCGCGGCCGCGGCGCTGCCGCCGGCCGACGGCACTCCCGAAGCCGCCTAGCGGGCGGGCCATGCGGAAGGCGGACGCCGCCGACGCCTACCTGGAAGGCCTGTTCACCTCCCCCGACCGCGTCCTCGACGCGGCGCTGGCGGCCGCGAAGGCCGCCGGCCTGCCGGAGATCCAGGTCTCGGCTTCGCAGGGGAAGCTGCTCTACCTCCTGGCTCGGCTCATGGGGGCCCGGAGCATCCTGGAGATCGGCACCCTGGGCGGCTACAGCGCCATCTGGCTGGCGCGCGCCCTTCCCGCCGGGGGCCGCCTCGTGACGCTGGAGGCCGACACCAAACATGCCGCCGTGGCGACCGCGAACTTGGCGGCCGCCGGATTCTCGGGAGCGGCCGAGGTACGGACGGGACGGGCGCTCGACACCCTGCCCTCCCTCGAAGGCCCCTTCGACCTGGTGTTCATCGACGCCGACAAGGACGGCTATCCCGGCTATCTGGGCTGGGCGCTCAAACTCACGCGCAAGGGGAGCCTCATCGTCGCCGACAATGTCGTGCGCGGGGGCGCCGTGGCCGACGCCGCCAGCCCCGACCCGCGCGTCCAGGGCATACGGCGCTACCACGCCCTCGTGGCGGCCGAGCCGCGCCTGAGCGCCACCGTCCTGCAGACCGTGGGCGTGAAGGGCCACGACGGGCTCTCCTTCGCCCTGGTCGTCGGCTAGGCCCGATGGACTCCGAATCCTTCCCCGATAGGTTCGAGCACGCCGACCCGTCCCGCATCGTCACCGAGACCTTCGGGGGGCAGCTGGGCACCTGGGGTGCCCTGCTCGCCGCCTTCGGCGCGCTCAGCCTTCCCGAGCCCGGCGGGACCGGGCAGAGGGCCGTGCTGGCCCTCATCGGCGCGGCCGGAGCCGGGCTCATCGGGTGGGAGATGCGCCGCCGCTCCCGTCCTACCCGGCTGTGCCCGGGCCGGGACGCCGTCGGCGTCTACAGGGCCGGGACGCTCTCCGGCGTCGTCCCCCGCGGCGAGGTGGTCTCCTACCTGCTGGAATGGACGAACACCGTCAAGATCCTCTTCGTCTTGGGGATGTGCTCCGCCGCTACGGCCGCCCTGGCATGGGCCGCCCTGACGATGGCCGAGGACGCCTGGTCGTTGGTGATGGGGCCCGCCGCCTTCCTGGCCTTCGGCTCCGCCTTCGCCAGCTCCTGGCGCACGCGCCTACGCTGCGAGCACTTCCTCATCCCGCGCCCGAACGGCCGCAACGAGTGGGTGATGCTCTCGCGCGAGGACGCCCGCCGCCTGCGCGAAGGGGCCTAGGCGGCGCCCGTCAGGCGCTTGAGCGAGCCGCTGAAGCGCGTCAGCCCCGCGCCCATGACGTCGAGGATGACGCAGGCGTTCCACAGGTGGCGCCGCGCCTCGGGGAAGCCCGCCTGCGCCTGGACGGCGATCATGTAGGCCACGATGGACATGGCCAGCAGCACGTCGAGGGAGTTGCCCAAATCCTGCCAGGTCCATGCCGGGCTGGAGGAATGCCCCATCGCCTTGGCTGCCATCGCGAACAGACAGGGCTCGACGGTGCGGCGGCGCAGGAACACCAGGCTCAGCAGGTTCACGGTGTTGATGAGCAGGTCGAGGCCGCCCAGGGTCAGCAGCGCCCAGCCCAGGGCCCGCGCCCCCGCCCCCCCGTCGAGCAGCCACAGCCCGGTGAGCAGCTTGAAGACGCAGAACGGCAGGCCCACCGTGAGGACCTCGAGCAGGGGCACGCTATTCCAGCCTCGCCGGGGGCTTGGGCGTGGGCAGGGCGGGCAGGACCTTGCGCGGCGCGGCGGCGGCCGCCGGCATGCCGAAGACCCAATACGCGCCGAGGATGCCGAGCAGCACGCCGACCAGCGCGAACACCCCTCTCAGGCGCAGCTCCCGCGTACGCCGCGCCTTGGCGGCCTGGTAGGCGAGCTCGTCGTGGTGGAGCAGATTCTCGGAGAGGTGGAACATGTGCATCGCCAGCTTCGGGAAGGCCGGCGGCTGCATGACGGCCGCCGCCGCCTTCGTGCTGTCAGGTTTCTTCCCGGCCACCGTGTCTACGACGAAGCCCACTGTCTCGGAAACCCGCAGCAGCTCCGCCATTTGCCAGAACTCCCCCACCGATGCCTTCACGCGCAGCCCCGACGCCTCCACCGCCGAACGCCGGGCGGCGCGCCGCATAGCGAAGTCGTCGGGGTTCCGTCCGTCGGAGTAGGAAGCCGACATCTTGAACAGTCCCTGACAGGCCTCCGACAGCGCCAGGACCTGGGGCTCGAGGCGTTCCATCTTGTGGTCCAGGTTGATTACGGCGTCCGTGTGGGGCAAAGCCGCCCTCTTGGGCGGCGGGGCCGCGCCCCCGGGCGCTGCGGCCAGGGAGGAGAGGAGGAGCAGGGAGGATGCGCCGCGCATGCCGCGATGGTACAAATCCGAAGGAGGAGATTCCTATGGCGCGGCGGAAGATTGCCCGCCATACTTGACGGATGCTGCCCCTGCTCCTGACGGCGGTCCTGACCCTGCCCGCCCGCGCCGCGCCGCCCACGGCCTCCATCATCGCCCTGGAAGGGACGGTGACCCTGACTTCAGCGGGCAAGGCCCGGCCCGCCAAGAAAGGCGACGCCGTGGCCGACGGGGAGAGCGTGGCGGCGGGGCCGCGCGCGCTGGCCGTCGTCGAGATGCCCGACGGCTCGCGCCTCAAGCTGCGCGAGTCGACCTCCATCAAGGTCATCCTTTCCCCCGAGCCGGGCGGCGCGTCGGGCGCCTTCCTGAACTCGGGCGGGTTGTTCGCACGGGTGAAGAAGGGCTTGAACCGTCGCTTCTCGGTATCCACTCCCAACGCCGTGGCCGCCGTGCGGGGCACCGAGTTCTTCACCGCCTACGGACGCGAGGGAAGCGAAGGGCGCGACCTGTGGGTCTGCGTGGGCAGGGGCGCCGTCGAGGTGAAGGCCGACGCCTCCCCGCAGGCCATCCTGGTCAAGCAGGGGGAGGGCGTGCTCCTGCCCGGAGGCCGGCGCACCACCCAGCCCCAGTTCTACCAGTGGACGACCAAGCTCAACTGGAACATGGACGCCGCGCGCGGGCCCGTTGCGGACGCCACGGACCTCGGCGCCGCCTACTCCGACCTGCGTGACCAGGATTACCGCTAGCCTAGCCGCCCTCTTCTTCCTGGCGGGAGCCGCCGCCGCGGCCCCGCCGGAGCCCGCGTCCCCGCGGGGTTACCCGGCGGAATACGAGGCCGCCCTGCGCGCGTTCGGCAAGAGCGGACGCTGGGAGCCGATGGGCGAGCTCGTCGGCCACCTGCGCTTCGAAGGCCGCCAGGCCGGGCGCGACCTCTCGCTCGGGTCCTACTGGCGCGGGCCCAAGGCGCTCAAGGCCGGGGCCTTCCTGCGCCTGCAGTCCGGCGCGCGCCACGACGACGACTGGGCGAAGAACCCCTTCAGGGTCTGGGAGTGGCGGGACACCGCCGACCGCACCGAGCCGGTTCTGGTGCTCGACGCCACGCCCCGCGCGGCGCTGGAGCGAGCGGGGCTGCTGGGCTCCCTCAAGTCCCGCTTCGAGGCAAACCTCTTCAACGGGGAGAAGGCCCTGCGCCTGGAGCCCGAGCTCTCGTGGTTCTGGATGGAAGGCCTCGGCCCCAAAGCCCACTTCGCCCTGCGCTACGAGGCCGTCTTCGCCCTGAACTTCGGCGCGCAGGCGCTGCGCGAGCAGTGGGTCTACCTCTCCGCCCTGCGCCACGGCCCGCGCGGGCTCGTCATCGGTCCCCATGTCGCGCTGGGGGAACAGGTCTTCGAGACCTCCCGGGCGTTCAAGGACGCCGGGGGCTCATCCTACCGCGCGCGCTGGAAGGCCCTGCGCCTGGGCTTCGACGCAGTCTGGCGCTTCGGGCGCTAGCACCGCGCGCCGCCTGAGCGCCCGGCACAGCGCCGCATCCGCGGCGCTAGCACCGCGCGCCGCCTGAGCGCCCGGCACAGCGCCGCATCCGCGGCGCTAGTCCGGGCCGCCGATGCGGAGGCGGCCCGGCCGCGGCAGGCTCTTCGCGGCCCAGCCCCTGAGCGGCTCGCGCACCCCCATGAAGCCGACCAACAGGCTCAGGACGGCGGAGAAGAGGAAGGCCGGCATCCCCTGTCCGCCGTCGCCGTCGAGGCGGGCGAAGCCCACACGGCCTCCGATGGCGTGGGCCGGCAGGAGGTCCCCGTCCCGGACCCCGGGCGGGACAGCGCGCTCCTCGACGGTCGGCCAATAGTCCTTCGCGGCCTCGTATTGATACGAGACGAAGGAGCCTCTCCGGCTCTCCCCGACTTTGGCGACATGGGCGACGACCGGGCGTCCCGCCGCCCGCAGCGTCAGGCGCAGAGGGACCTCCCCTCCGCCGGGACCGACGACGCACAGGACGACGAAGGCGGCCGCCGCGGCCGCCAGCGCCTCCGCGGCCCGCCTCAGGCGCGGGCCCAGGGGCGGGGCCTCAGGACGCCGCAGCACCGCTTCCGAGCAGGACCTCGGTCTTCTCTACGAGGTAGGTGGAGAACTTCTCCATCCGCGCGGCCGATTCGGCCAGGCGCGCCGACAGCCAGGCCGCGCGCTCGCCGGCGGCCGGCTCGGCGGCCACGGCCGCGCCGAGGGCGTCCACCTCGGCGCGCAGGGCCTTGGCGGCAGCGTCGGCCGTCATCACCCGCGCGGCGAGCTCCCGGGCCACGGCGGGCAGCTCGGGGTTCTCGGGCTTGCCGAGCTCGTACTTGAGCCAGACCACCTTGTCGAGGATGTAGGAGGCGCTGTCGCCCTGCGCGCCGTAGGCGTCCTCGAGGAACTTGAGCAGGAACTCGAGGCGCTCGGCCCGGCGCGGGTCGGCCGGGACCTCGCCGAGGACGGCCTTGGCGTCGGCCGCGCTGCGGCGCATCATCGCCAGGTCCATGCCGAGCCGGTAGGCGCGGTCGGACGCGTTCTTGGCGATGCGCAGGGTGCGCGCGGCGTCGGTCTGGGCGGAGGCCTGGCGCCAGGCCGAGCCGAGGGACGACGCATGGGCGGGGACGGCGGGGAGCAGGAGCGCCGACAGGACGGCTGTGAGCAGGGTCTTCATACCACCTCCGGGCGACGCCCCAGTCTACCAAATGGGGTCCGATTTCCTTAAGATGCAATCTCCGAGGTTCCCATGAACACCCTAGCCCTGCTCGCCGCCCTAACCGTCTCCGCGCAAGCCGCGCCCCTCAAGGGTGTCGACGCCGCGGCGCTGGACCGCTCCGCCGCTCCCTGCCAGGACTTCTACCGGTTCGCCTGCGGGGGCTGGCTCAAGGCCAACCCCATCCCGGCCGACCAGTCGCGCTGGGGCCGCTTCAACGAGCTGGCGGAGCGCACCAAGGAGGTCCTGCGCGGCGTGCTCGAGGAGGCCGCCGCCTCGCCGCGCGACGATTCCGACCGGCGCATCGGCGCGCTCTACGGCGCCTGCATGGACGAGGCGGGGGTCGAGGCGAAGGGCCTGGCCCCCATGGCCGCGACGCTGGCCGAGGTGGACGGGCTGGCCTCCGCAGCCGCCCTGCCGCCGGTCCTCGCGCGCCTGCACCGCGCCGGCGTCGACGCCGGGTTCTCCTTCGGCTCCGACCAGGACTACAAGGATTCGACCAAGGTCATCGCCGCCGTGGACCAGTCCGGGCTGGGCCTGCCCGACCGCGACTATTACCTCAAGGAGGACGCCAAGTCAGTCGACCTGCGCAAGGCCTATGAATGGCACGCCGCCCGCACCTTCGGCCTGGCCGGCGACGACCCGCAGACCGCGGCGCGGCGCGCCGCCGCCGTCCTGCGCTTCGAGACGGCGCTGGCGAAGGCCTCGATGGACCGCGTGGCGCGGCGCGACCCGGCCAACACCTACCACAAGATGGGCAAGGACGGCCTGGCCGCCCTCACCCCGGGCTTCGACTGGGGCCTCTACCTCGCCGAAGCGGGAGGCCCGGCGTGGAACGAGGCCAACGCCGCCTCCCCCGCCTTCCTCGAGGGTTTCGCCGCGCTGCTCGCGCAGGCGCCGCTCTCCGAGCTCAAGGACTACCTGCGCTGGCGCGTCCTCGCGGCCGACTCCCCCCTGCTCGGGCGCGCCTTCGTCGAGGAGAACTTCGACTTCTACGGACGGCGCCTGACCGGGGCCAAAGAGCTCAAATCCCGCTGGAAACGCTGCGCGGACCTCGTCAACGGCGCCCTCGGCGAGGACCTGGGCCGGCGCTACGTGGCGAAGGCCTACCCCCGCGAGGCCAAGGCGCGCATGGACGCGCTGGTGGCCGACGTGGTCACGGCCCTGGGCCGGGACATCGACGCGCTGGAGTGGATGACCCCCCCCACCAAGCAGAGGGCCAAGGACAAGCTCAAGGCCATGCGCAACAAGGTCGGCTATCCGGCGAAATGGCGCGACTACTCGGCGGTGACGGTGGACGCCAAGGACCTGCTCGCCTCGGTGCGCTCCGCGCGCGCCTTCGAGCTGCGCCGCCAGTTGGCCAAGATCGGCCGTCCGGTGGACCGCGACGAGTGGTTCATGACCCCTCCGACGGTCAACGCCTACTACAGCTCGCAGATGAACGACATCAACTTCCCGGCCGGCATCCTGCAGCCCCCGTTCTTCGACGCGGGGCGCGACGACGCGGTGAACCTCGGCGGCATCGGCGCCGTCATCGGCCACGAGCTCACCCACGGCTTCGACGACCAGGGGCGCAAGTTCGACGCGAAGGGGAACATGGAGGACTGGTGGACGCCCGCCGACGCGGCGGCCTTCGAGGGGCGGGCGGCCTGCTTCGTCGACCAGTACGGCGCCTACGCCCCGCTGCCCGGCGTGAGCCTCAACGGCAAGCTGACCCTGGGCGAGAACACGGCCGACAACGGCGGCCTGCGCGTGGCGCTGATGGCGGCGCGGGCCCGCGGCACCGGCGGGGCGGCGGATGCGGACGGCTTCACGGCCTCGCAGCGGGTCTTCGTCGGCTTCGCGCAGGTCTGGTGCCAGAACCGCACCGAGGAGGTAGCCCGGATGCTGGCCCAGGTCGACCCCCACTCGGCCGCCGAGTTCCGGGTGAAGGGCCCGCTCTCGAACATGCCGGAGTTCGCCGAGGCCTTCGCCTGCCGTCCGGGCGAGCCGATGGTCCGCCCGGAGCCCTGCCGGGTGTGGTAGCCCCATCCGGCCGGGATTGGTATCATGACGGCTCTGGAGGAGCCATGCTGAAGAACGCCTTCGCCGTCCTCGCCGTCGCCCTGCTCGCCGTCTCCTGCACGCCCAAGAAGGGCGGCCTGAAGGGGGGCGCCGACGGCCTGCGCGCCGGGGCCGGGGCCGAAGGGGACGGCCCGCGCCTGGCCTACGCCAAGGGCGAGGACATGCCGGAAGGCGACATCCGCGAAGAGAGCTACCAGCCCGTCGCCGACCTGGCCACGGTCTTCTTCGAGTATGACCAGTACGGGCTCTCCGTCGAGTCCACCGAGGCGCTGCGCGCGAACACCGCCTGGCTCAAGCAGCACCCCGAGCTCTCGGTGCTGGTCGAAGGGCACGCCGACGAGAAGGGCACCTCCGAGTACAACCTGGCCCTGGGCCAGAAGCGCGCCAAGACCGTGCGCGAGTACTACATGCGCGCCGGCGTCGCCCCCGGGCAGGTCGGGACCATCTCCTACGGCAAGGAGCGCCCCGAGTGCACCGGCGACTACGACGCCTGCGGCCCCAAGAACCGCCGGGCGGTCACCCTCGTCGCGGCCGCGAAGCAGCCCTAAGCCGCCCCGTAGCCGTAGGGCGAGTCCGTCACCTCGGGCTCCGAGGCGAAGTTCTCGGCCGGGGGCGGCGAAGACACCGTCCACTCCAGCGTCTTCGCCTCCCAGGGGTTGTCCCCGGCCGGCGCGCCCGAGCGCGACGACGCCCAGACGTTGTAGAAGAAGACCAGGGTCGCCAGCCCCGCCACGAAGGCCCCCACCGACGCCGCCAGCTCCGGCCCGGCGAAGCGCGCCGGATAGTCCGCGGTGTGGCGCGGCACGCCCTGCGCGCCGACGTAGAACAGCGGCAGGAAGACGAGCTCGAAGCCCAGGGAGAAGAGCCAGAAGTGCGCCCGGGCCAGGCCCTCGCCCGCCATCCGCCCGGTGATCTTCGGGAACCAGTAGTAGAACCCGGCGAAGAACGCGAAGATGGTCCCCCCCACGATGGTGAAGTGGAAGTGGGCCGTGACGAACAGGGTGTTGTGCAGGTGGATGTCGGTGGGCACGTCGGCCAGGAAGATGCCGGTCAGGCCCCCGACCAGGAAGTGGACGATGAAGCCCACCGCCCACAGCATGGGCGCGCGCATCCGGATGCGGCCCGCCCACATCGTGCCCAGCGCGCACAGGAACACCGCCCCGGTGGGGATGGAGATCATCTCGGTGAGCACCATGAATGGGATCTTCAGGAAGTCCCACATGCCGCTGGTGAAGATGTGGTGGGCCCAGACCAGGAAGCTCAGGACGACGATGCCCAAGAACGAGCCCGCCGCCAGCGTGTAGCCGAAGAGCGGCTTTCGCGAGAAGACCGGCAGGACCTCGAGCACCACCCCGAAGGCCGGCAGGATCATGATGTAGACCGCCGGATGCGAGTAGAACCAGAACAGGTGCTGGTAGAGCAGCGCCGTCCCGCCGCCGGCCGCGTCGAAGAAGGCGGTGCCGAGCGCCCGGTCCGACACCGTCATGATGAGCGACGCCGCCACCACCGAGGTGGCCATCACCATGATGACGCCCGCCGAGAGCATCGACCAGGCGAAGATGGGCATGCGGCGCAGGCTCATCCCCTTCGCGCGCATCGTCCAGACCGTCGTCAGGGTGTTGACCCCGCCGAAGATCGACGAGAAGCCCACCGTGACGAAGGCCAGCAGGAACAGGAGCTTGCCCACCCCCCCGCGCGTGGCCAGGGGCGGATAGGCCCGCCAGCCGGTGTCCATGCCGCCCATGGCCAGGGCGGCGAGCAGCAGCAGCACCGCCGGCGGCAGGATCCAGAAGCTCAGCGCGTTCAGGCGCGGGAACGCCATGTCTCGCGCGCCGACCGTGATGGGGACGGCGTAGTTGCCCAGGCCCCCGACGATGGCGGTCAGGGCGACGACCACCATCCCGATGCCGTGCATCGTCATCACGGAGTTGTATTGGTCGTTGGACAGGAACTGCAGCCCCGGGCGCGCCAGCTCCGAGCGCATGACCAGCGCCATCAGCCCCGCCACCGCCAGCACCAGCATGCTGACGAACAGGTATTGGACGCCGATGACCTTGTGGTCGAGCGAGAAGCGCGCGAAGCGCGTCCAGCCGGGGACGGAATGCTCGGTGTGCCGGCCGTGCGCCCAGTCGAGCAGGGCGGGGCCGCCGCCGACCAGCCACAGGAAGGCCAGGAACCCGGCCAGATAGGCGACGACGACTCCCGCTTCCAGCGGCATGGCCTTGGAGAGGGCCCAGCCGCCCCCGGCGGTCAGGACCGCGAATCCGGCGACGGCTGCGATGAGGTTTGTCATGGATGCTCCTTACCAGGTCTCGCCCTTGAGCCTGGCCTCGAACTCCTCGGGCTCGACGACCTCGACGGTGCTGCGCATGTTGGTGTGGTCCAGGCCGCAGAGCTCGGCGCAGACGATCTCATAGGTCCCCGTGACGAGCGGGGTCACATAGAGGGTGTTGACGCGCCCCGGCAGGGCGTCCTGCTTGAGGCGGAAGGCGGGGATCCACAGCGAGTGGAGGACGTCCTCCGAGGTTATCGAGATGCGCGCGCGCTTGCCCTTGGGCAGGATCAGGCTGGCCGGCGTCGCGTTGAGCGCGGGGTAGGAGAAGTCCCAGGACCACTGCGCCGCGCGCACCTGGACGTCCACCTCGGCCTCGCGCGAGCCGCGCAGGGCCAGGAACTCCTCCGAGCCGTAGGCGGCCAGGCCCAGGGTGAGCACGCAACTGAGCGCCATCCAGGCGATTTCGACCATGCGGCCCGGGCTGCTCTCGAAACGCTTCCCCTCGCCGCCCTCGGCCCCCGCCCGGAAGAAGAGCAGGATGTAGGCCAGGGTCGCGATGACCACGGCGAAGATCAGCACGTCGATGCGCAGCACCGCGGCGAAGGCCGAGTCGACGATGGCCGCCTCGCGGGCGGCCACGACCCCCGGCATCAGGTGGACGGCGGCCAGGACGCGCGTGAGCGCGACGGCCAAGGCGGCGGACATGGCGCCGATGATGGGCACCGCTCTCTTCCAATCAGACATTGCTTCTCCCCGCGGGGGCCGAGGCCTCCCGCATAAGCCTGAGCGCGTCGCGTTCGAGCTGGCGCAGGCCGGACTCGGACATCCCGTCGTAATAGCCGCGCACCGCCCCGTCCGGTCCGACCAGCACGAGCTTCGTGGTGTGGATGGTGCGGCTGCCCGGCTCGGCCTTCGGGTCGATGAAGATGGGCAGCTTGAAGCCCCCGTTCACGAGCTGGTAGAGCGGCCCCGGCTCCAGCCTGGCGAAGTACCACCTGTCCGCCGTGCCTCCGAGCCGGCGCGAGTACTCCTTGAGGACGTCCAGGGAGTCGGTCTCCGGGTCCACGCTGAAGCTGACCAAGGCCACGGCGGGCGGGAGACGCTTCTGCAGGCGCGCCATGTTGGCGCTGAGCGTCGGGCAGGGGCCCGAGCAGCTGGTGAAGACGAAGTCGGCCACCCACGAGCGCCCCCGCAGGGCCTTCCCGCTCAGAGGCAGGACGGAATCCCCCGTCACGGCTGGAGCCGAGAACTCCACCGGCCCGCTCAGGCGCGGCAGCGGGCTGCCCAGCCGCGGAGCCCACAGGGCCGCGGCGAACGCCGCCGCGGCTCCCGCGCCCACCACGCTCAAGACGAGCTTTGCCTTCATAGCCTCAGCGCGATGTCGGGCAGGATGCCCGCGGCCAGGACCAGGACGGCCAGCACCCCGGCCACGGCCACGCCGTAGATGACGGCCTTCTCTTCCCTGAGATGCATGAAGTAGGCACCGATGTGGGCGGCCTGGGCCGC
This sequence comes from Elusimicrobiota bacterium, assembly GCA_016218495.1. Lineage (GTDB taxonomy): Bacteria > Elusimicrobiota > Elusimicrobia > UBA1565 > UBA1565 > SCTT01. The sequence goes on along the minus strand of JACRDU010000134.1, from coordinate 17,419 downwards.
CGCCACCCCGATGGCCACCGTCACGCCCAGGATGGGCTCGAAGCCCATATAGCTGCACGCCACGGTCACCACCGTCAGCGCCAGCAAAGTCAGGTACACCGCCAGGTACAGCCCGTCGTGGGAGGGTTCTTCTTTTTTCATGGTCATACCAGGTAGAACAGCGGGAACAGGAACACCCAGACGACGTCCACGAAGTGCCAGTAGAGCGCCGCGTACTCCACCTTGCGGCCGAACGGCTCGGAGGAGAAGGCTTCCTTCGAGCGCAGCAGCAAGGCGTTCCAGAGCATCCCCACCACCACATGCAGGCCGTGCAGGCCCGTCATCAGGAAGTAGAACGAGAAGAACACGCGGTAGCCGGGGTTGGCCATGGCGAACTCCCCCTGCGGGGTGAAGCCGTGGTGGATTTTGACCGAGTACTCGAAGCCCTTCACCACCAGGAAGGCCAACCCCAGGAGCACGGTCGCCCCCATGTTGCGCCGGAAGGCGTCCTGGGCCCCGCGCTTGACGGCCGAGAGGGCCCGCACGGCGGTGTAGGAGCTCGTGATGAGGATGAAGGTGTTGAGGGCGGCCAGGCGCATCGTGGTGTGAGCCGTCCCCTCCGGCCAGGCGGGGGCCCCGAGGGCGCAGACCGAGCTCCCCCAGCGCGTCATGATGTAGGCCGAGAAGAAGCCGCCGAACAGGAGGACTTCCGACAGGATGAACAGCCAGAGCCCCAGCTTGCCCGGGTCCTCCCGCTCTTCCCCTAAAGTTCCATGTTGGAGCACGCCGTCCATGAATGTCCCTCCCCGTCCCGTCGAACGCTCCTTAAATAGCAGCCTTTGCTGTCGCAACACGAGCGCCAAACGCTCTTGGTAATAGTGTTGCGTCAGCCTCGGCATGGTAGAACTACCTTCCTCCGTCGACATCCCGCCCCCTCCCATCCTCCAACCGAACGTGTTCCCGCTCGATTGGCCCCCGGGGAATCCGCTGACCTACGAGCTCTTCGAGCTGGCCAAACGCGAGGCCTGGGACCCGGCGCGCCTGCCCTGGGACACCCTGCGGGACGCCAAGATGTCGGCCGAGGAGCGCCTGGGCATCGGCTACTGGTTCTCGCTCTTGGGCATCTTCGACGCGGCCGCCCCGCCCGTGTTCGCCCACGCCCTGGTGGAGATGTACAAGGCGCACGAGGAGGACGGGGTGCGCAAGTGCTTCTCCACCATCCTGCGCGACGAGCTCAACCACGAGGAGGTCTGCCGGCGGGCCTCCACGGCCCTCCTGCCGGGCAACCCCTGGGGGCCGCTGCGCTGGACGCCGAAGACGGCCCTTGAGAAAGCGGCCTTCCACAACGTGCAGTGGGCCTACCACAACGGCGGGCGCTACTGGGACGGCTACGAGAAGGCCTTCAAGAAGTACCGCCTGCCCATCCTGTTCACCTCCTTCCTGATGGGGGAGGTGGCGGCGACGACCTTGTTCCACGAGATGTCGAAGGCCTCGACGCTGACGGTCTTCAAGGAGACCTTCCTCGCCATCTCCCGGGACGAGTCGCGCCACGCGCGCATGGCGCTCTACCTGGCCAAGCGCACCTTCCCGACTTTGCCCCAGGAGGAGAAGGACTTCATCACCCGCCAGCTGCGCGCGGGGTTCATCTTCCTGTCGATGATCCTCTTCAAGCCCTTCCCCGGCCAGTTCTGGGAGCTGCCGGAGGGGTTCCTCGAGAACCACGAGCTGCTGCAGGCCGCCGCCGCTTCCGGAGGGCTCGGCATCCTGCCGCTGGCCGAACGGGAAGATGCCTGGCGCAAGGCCATGCTGCGGGTCAAGAAGACGGTGGAGGAGTTCGGCATCGCCTTCCCGGCCATGCCCGAGGTGGGCCTGAGCGGGGCCGACACGCCCTTCGTCGACGACGGCATCGAGGGCATAGTCCCCGTATTCTAAGAAGAGCGGCATAAAGAGAGCGGCCCCCGGCGTATGCCGGGGGCCGCGTCTTTGCGGGCGAGGCCGTCAGCGCGCCGCGACGACCGCCGGCTCCACCGCCGGGAAGTACAGCTTCTCGGAGTAGTCCTTGAGCATGCGCACCGCGCAGTAGCGCGGCGCCGAGCTCTTGATGGACTCCTTCATGACCCGCACCCAGCCGGCGGGGATGCCCTTCTGGTTGCGCTCGAAGAACATCGGGATGATCTGCTCTTCGAGCACGTCGTAGATGGCCGCCGCGTCGGCCGCGTCGCGCTCCTTGTCGGGCAGGCCGGCCGAGCTCTTGGGCGCCCAGCCGTTCTCGTGGTTGTAGCCCTCCTCCCACCAGCCGTCCAGGATGGAGAGGTTCGGCACGCCGTTGGCCGCCGCCTTCTGGCCGCTGGTGCCGCAGGCCTCCAGCGGGAAGAGCGGGTTGTTGAGCCACAGGTCCACGCCCTGCACCAGGTAGCGCGCCTTGTGCATGTCGTAGTCCTCGACGAAGGCGATGCGCCCGCCGATGGCCGGGTCCTTGGCCAGCTTGTAGACCTCCTGGATGAGCTTCTTGCCCGGGTCGTCGGCGGGGTGCGACTTGCCCGCGAAGACGATCTGCACCGGCCGCCAGGGGTCGAGCAGCAGCTTCTTGAGCCGCTCGATGTCGTGCAGGATGAGCGTCGCCCGCTTGTAGGGTGCGAAGCGCCGGGCGAAGCCGATCGTCAGCGCCTCCGGGTCCAGCATCGCCCCGCCGGCCAGGACCTGCATCGGGTCGACGCGGTCCTTCTGCCAGCGGTGACGCACCTGCGAGCGCATGAAGTTCATCAGGTCGCGCTTGCAGCGCATGTGGACGGTCCAGAGCGTCTCGTCGGGGACCTCGTCCACCTTGGCCCAGAGCGCCGGGTCGTCCTGGCGGCTGCGCCAGTCCGCGCCCAGATGCGTGGAATAGAGCTCGGCCATGCGCTGCGACAGCCAGGTCGACAGGTGCACCCCGTTGGTCACATGGCTGATCGGCACCTCGTCGGCCGGGCGTCCGGGGTAGAGGTCCTTCCACATCTCGCGCGCGACCATGCCGTTGCGGCGGCTCACGCCGTTGGCGCGGCCGGCCAGGCGCAGGGCGAGGGCCGACATGTTCCAGCCCTTCTTGCCGGGCGTCCGCGCCAGCTCGAGGAAGGCCTCCTTGTCGAGTCCCAGCGACGGCCAGTAGTTCTTGAAATACTGCTCGATGAGCTCCTCGGGGAACACGTCGTGCCCGGCGGCGACGGGCGTGTGGGTGGTGAAGACGGTCGTCTGCGCCACCTCCTTGCGCGCCTCTTCGAAGGACTTCCCCGCCTCTACGCGCTCGCGGATGCGCTCCAGGAGGAGGAAGGCCGCGTGGCCCTCGTTGGCGTGCCAGACCTCGGGGTCGAGGCCCATCGCGCGCAGGATCCGCACGCCGCCGATGCCGAGCAGGATCTCCTGGCGCAGGCGCATGGTCTGGTCCCCGCCGTAGAGGCGGCCCGAGATCTCACGGTCGCCGGGGTCGTTGCCCTCGACGTTGGTGTCCATGAGGAGGAGGGGTACGCGGCCCACGTCGATGCGCCAGACCGCGACATGGAGCGGCCAGCCTCCCAGGCTCAGGCGCATCACGCAGGGCGCCCCTTCCGGGGTCAGCGCTTGGCGCACCGGCGAGGTCGACCAGTCGAGCTGCTCGTAGATGTTCTGCTGCCAGCCCTCCACGCCGATGCGCTGCTGGACGTAGCCCTGCGGGTACATGAAGCCCACCCCGACCAGCGGTATGCCCAGGTCCGAGGCCGTCTTGCAGTGGTCGCCGGCCAGGATGCCCAGGCCCCCCGAGTATATGGGCAGGGAGTTGTGGACGCCGAACTCGGCCGAGAAGTAGGCGACCTGGCGCCGCGGCTCGGCGTGCTTCTGCTTGAACCAGGGCTTGGGCTCCTTCAGGTACTCGTCGAACTGCGAGACCACGGAATCGTACCACTGCAGGAAGGACGGGTCCTTCGCCCGCGCCTCGAGCGTCTCGCGCCGGCACTTGACCAGCACGGCCACGGGGTTGTGGTGGGTGTTCTGCCAGAGCGTCTGGTCGATGGCCTTGAAGAGGCCGCGCGCAGAGATGTTCCAGCTCCACCAGAGGTTGTAGGCCACCTCCTCGAGGCGCGCGATGCGTTCGGGCAGGTGAATCTGCGGATTGTGTCTCATGGCATTGGCTCCGTGGTCGCCGCCGGCTTTGTGAGCGAGGCCAGCGCGCGTTCTACGTCGTCCGACTTTCCGATCAAAGTGACCTTGTCGCCCGGGACCAGGCGGGTGCGCCCGTGGGGGACGACGATGACGCCCCGGCGCACGATGGTGCCGACGACCACGCCCTTGGGCAGCCCGGCGTCCTTGAGCGAGCGTCCGGCCAGCGGCGCCCCGCGCTCGACCGAGACGACCTCCATGCGGGCGCCGGCTGCCTTGAGCTCCGCGGCCAGGGCCTGGGTGTGCTCGATGTCCTTGGCGGCCTGCTGCATGTCGTCGTGGATGTCCTGTTCGCCGACGATCTCAAGCCCGAGCAGGGCCTCCAGAACGTCCTCCAGGGTGACGATGCCGAGCCACCGGCCTGCGGAGTCCTTCACGCAGAAGAGGTGCTTGCGGCCCTTGACGAACATGTCGAGCAGCGCGTGCGCGGGGAGGGAGTCCTCGACGAAGACGGCCTCGAGCATCAGCTCGCGCACCGTGCGCTCGCCGCCGCCCGCCACCAGCTCCTGGAAGACCTTGCGGCGCTCGACGACCCCGATGATCCGGGCGTCGTCGGCGGGGTCGTAGACCGGGATGCGGCTGAAGCGCCACATGTCGGCCTCCGGCGCCGCCATCTTGAGCGGCATGTCGGCCGCCACGCGCCAGACCACGAGGGCCGGGGTCATCAGGTCGCGCGCGCTCAGCTTGTCGAGGTGCAGGGCGTTGACGACCCAGCGGGCCTCCTGGCTGCGGATGCCGCCGGCCTTCAGGCTCATGTCGGCCAGGCTGATGATGTCGTCCTCGGGCACCGGGGCGAGGCGCTGGTGCTTGCCGAAGAGGTCTGTGACCGCCACGCAGACGCGCACCAGCGGGCCCATCGCCCAGATGACGGCCGCCAGGGGGCGCGCAACGGCGGGCGCCACCGTGTGAGCATGCTTGATGCCGAGGCTCTTGGGCAGCAGCTCGCCTATGACGATGACCGCCAGCGTGAAGCCGGCCGAGACCAGCCCTATCCAGGCTTCTCCGAACGCGGCGGCGGCCGCCGCCCCGACCCATGCGGCCGCACCCGCCTCGAAGGCCGTGTTCAGGATCAGCAGGGTGGCGACGGGACGGTCGATGTCGTCGCGCAGGCGCGCGAGGACCTCGCCGGAGGGATGACGCAGGCGGCGCAGGGTCTCGATGCGGGCGCGGCTGATCGAATAGAGCGAGGCCTCGGCCAGCGAGGTGAAGAACGCCCCGGCGATGCTGACGGCCACGAGCAGCGCGAAGAGCACCATCAGGCTTCCCGGAAGGGGTTCTCGGGCCGCGCGGCCCGCGCCGCCCCGCGCGTGCGCAGGAAGGCCTTGGCCACCGCCTCCTCGGCCCGTCGCCAGAGGCGTTCCGGAGCGCCCTGCCCGACCTCCAGGGACCCCCCGGCTATCATCCGGTGGCCGCCCGCACGGTTGCCCCCGCCGAGCACCCCGCGCAGGACCCGGCCCGCATGGGTGTTCTCGCTGGTGGTGCGCAGCGACACATGCAGGCGGCCCGCGTAGCGGCCCGTGACGATGGACCAGCGCATCCCCTCGTGGGTGAGCAGGAAGTCGGCCATCTGGGCCACCCGGTCGGGGGTGGGCAGCTCGCGCAGATGCACCCCGATGACGTCCTTCCAGGTGAACGTCCCGCGGATGCCGCGCGCCAGGTTCGAGAAGAAGGAGGCCGGGCGCCGGGGGTTCGTGATGCGCCAGAGGAAGTTGAGGTTGGCCTTGGGCAGGAAGGACGTGTAGGCCGCCGCGTCGCGCGGGCTGGTCTCGCGGCCCAGGTTCTGGGTCTCGGAGCCGATGCCGTAGACGATGGCGGTGGCCAGGCGCCCGGTCACCCGGACCCCCGCGGCCACGAGGGCCTCGGCCAGGATGGTGGTGGTCGCGCCCGCGCTCGTGTCGATGATGGCCAGGCGCGCCTGGGTGTCGGGGCTGCGGGGATGGTGGTCGATGACGATGTCCGGACGGCGCCGCTTCGGGAACGGGAAGCGGTTGTTCCGGAACGGGGGCTGGGTATCGACCAGGGCGACCAAGCCGGCATCGAGGTCGCCCGCCTTGAGGGGGTATGCGGGCACGTCGAGCTTCTCGAGCATGGTCCGGTTCTCGCGCCGGCCTACGATGCCGCCGTAGCGGATGCGGACCTTGGTCCCCGCCGTCTTGTGGGCCACCAGCGCCAGAGCCCAGGCGCTGGCCAGGGCGTCCGGGTCCGGGTGGTCGTGCGTCAGGACCGTCATCCGCTTCGGGGCCTTGGCGGCCAGCCAGGCCACCAGCCGCCGCGCCGCGGCCGACGCGCGCACCCGGGCCGTCATCCCCCGCCCCCCCCGCCGAGCTCCACTACGACGACGTCGGGGGAGATGTCCTCCACGGAGAAGTGCGGGGGGCGCAGGACGTTGCCCTCCCCGACCGGGGCCAGGCGCCGTCCGGCGCCGAACTGGGAGGCGTCCAAGCGGACGGCCAGCCGGCCGGGCCGCAGCCAGAAGAACTGGCGGAGCTCCCCGACCAACGTCAGGCGCACGGTGGCCGGCGAGACGCCCGACGGGGCGAGGCCGGAGGGGATGTTCCGCACCAGGACGGGGACGGCGAAGGACTGCCGCCACTCCTTGGCCCCGAGCACGAGCAGCGCCCAGAGCAGGCCCGCCGTCGCGGCCGCGACGAGCTTCTCGCGGCCGTTCTTGGCGAAGAAGTCCCCCATCGCGTCGCGCGCCGCCAACGGCTCGCGCTCGCTGCGGTAGCGCTCGAGCCGCGCGCGCAGCGCCTCGACGCCGGCGACGGGCTCGAGCCGGCCGTCCTCGGCCACGGAGATGACCCCGCGCTCCTCGCTGACGACGACGCAGAGCGCGTCGGTGAGCTCGGCCAGGCCGAGCGCGGCGGTGTGGCGGGTCCCCAGGCCCGCGGTCTTGACTGCGTCGCGCGAGAGCGGCAGGCGTACGCCGAAGCGGCTGGCTTTCTCCCCCTCGATGATGAGCGCGCCGTCGTGGCCCTCGGAGTGGAAGTCGAAGATGGACTTGAGCAGCGGCTCGGAGAGCTCCCCGCCGAGGCTCCAGCCGCCCTGCAGGTGCCGCTCCAGCGGGTCCCTGCCGCGCAGCACCACGAGCGAGCCGATGCGCTGACGGGCCATGTCGCCCAGCGTGCGCACCAGCATGTCGAGCTGGCGCTCGGTGGGCTGGGGGGCGCTGCCCCCGGACAGGATCCAGACCGCGATGCGCTCGAAGAGGCTGCGCAGCTCCTCCTGGAATATGATGAGGAGCGCCACGAGGACGACGGCGAAGAAGGCGTGGAACAGGTTGGTCGTCATGACCATCCCGGTCGTGCGCGCGAAGAGGTAGACCGCGGCGACGACGAGCATGCCCTTGGCCATGACGGCGGCCCGAGCCCTCTTGAACCAGACGAGGAGGGCGTAGACGAGGACCGCGACCAATGCGATGTCGAGAACGTCGGCCGGCCCAACGACTCTTAATAAGGAAAGGACCATCCTGGGGCGTCCTTACTATACTAAAATGACCTCATCTGAAAGGAGCCCCCCCATGAAGAAGACCCGCCTCGACGCGTTCAAAGCCAAGAGCCCCCTTGTCTCCGGCGGCCGCACCTACCAGATTTTCCGGCTGCAGGCCGTCGAGAAGGACCACGACATCTCGCGCCTCCCCTTCTCGATGCGCGTCTTCCTCGAGAACGTGCTGCGCAACGAGGACGGCCATCACGTCCGCCTCCAGGACGTCAGGGCCGTCGCGGACTGGGCCAAGGCCCGGCGCTCCGACAAGGAGGCCTCCTTCATGCCCGCGCGCGTGCTGATGCAGGACTTCACGGGCGTGCCCGCCGTCGTCGACCTCGCCGCGATGCGCGACGCGGTGGCCAAGCTCGGCGGGAAGGCCTCCGCCATCAACCCGCTGGTCCCTGTCGACCTCGTCATCGACCACTCCGTGCAGGTCGACCACTACGGCTCGCCGGAGGCCTTCCCCAAGAACGCCGCGCTCGAGTTCTCCCGGAACAAGGAACGATACGTGTTCCTCAACTGGGGCCAGAAGGCCTTCTTGAACTTCCGCGTCATCCCGCCCGAGACCGGCATCGTGCACCAGGTCAACCTCGAACACCTCGCCCGTGTGGTGTGGACCCACGACGAGGACGGCCAGACCTTCGCCTACCCCGACACTTTGGTCGGCACGGACTCCCACACCACGATGATCAACGGCCTGGGCGTGCTGGGCTGGGGCGTCGGCGGCATCGAGGCCGAGGCCGTCATGCTCGGCCAGCCCGTGGCGATGCTGATCCCCGAGGTGGTCGGCTTCCGCCTGAGCGGCAGGCTCCCCGAGGGCGCCACCGCCACGGACGCCGTGCTGACCGTCACCCAGATGCTCCGCAAGAAGGGCGTCGTCGGGAAGTTCGTCGAGTTCTTCGGCTCGGGCGTGGCCGCCCTGCCCGTCGCGGACCGCGCCACCATCGCCAACATGGCCCCGGAGTACGGGGCCACGGCCGGCATCTTCCCGGTCGACGCGCGCACCCTGGAGTACCTGGCGCTGACCGGCCGCCCGGACGCCTCGATCCGCCTCGTCGAGGACTACTGCAAGGCCCAGGGCATGTTCCTGACCGCCTCCTCCCCGGAGCCGGTCTTCACCGACACCCTGGAGCTGGACCTGGGCACGGTCAAGCCCTGCGTCGCCGGCCCGAAGCGCCCGCAGGACCGCATCGAGCTCTCGGAGGTCAAGCCCAGCTGGGAGAAGTCTCTCTCCGAGCTGCTGGCCAAGGACAAGGCCCCGGACGCGAAGGCCGAGTCCGCGCTGGCCGGCTCCGAGCCGCTGCGCCACGGCTCGGTCGTCATCGCGGCCATCACCTCCTGCACGAACACCTCGAACCCCTCGGTGCTCGTGGCGGCGGGCCTGGTCGCCAAGAAGGCGGCCGAGAAGGGCTTAAAGTCCAAGCCCTGGGTCAAGACCAGCCTGGCCCCGGGCTCGAAGGTCGTCTACGACTACCTGGTCGAGGCCGGGCTGATGGCCCCGCTGGAGTCCCTGGGCTTCCACATCGTCGGCTACGGCTGCACGACCTGCATCGGCAACTCCGGCCCCCTGCCCGACGCCGTCGCCAAGGCCGTGGAGGCCAAGAACCTCGTCGTGGCCTCGGTCCTGTCCGGCAACCGCAACTTCGAGGGCCGGGTCAACCCGCACGTGCGGGCCAACTACCTGGCCTCCCCGCCGCTGGTGGTCGCCTACGCGCTGGCCGGCCGGGTCGACATCGACATCACCAAGGACGCCGTCGGGACGGACAAGGAGGGCCGGCCCGTGACCCTCAAGGACCTCTGGCCGTCCAACGACGAGATCGCCTCGGTCGTCGCGAAGTGCGTGAAGCGCGCGCAGTTCGAGACCGAGTACGCCGCCGCCGCCAAAGGCGACGAGCAGTGGCGCTCCATCTCGGTCGAAGCCACCGAGCGCTACGGCTGGGACAAGTCCTCGACCTATGTCCAGATCCCGCCCTACTTCGACGGCTTCGAAGGGAAGCCCCGCAAGCTCTCCGACATCGCCGGGGCGCGCGTGCTGCTGCTCCTGGGCGACTCGGTCACGACCGACCACATCTCCCCGGCGGGCTCCTTCAAGCCCGCCTCCCCGGCGGGCAAGCACCTCGTCGAGCGCGGCGTCGCGCCCGCCGACTTCAACTCCTACGGGGCGCGGCGCGGCAACCACGAGGTGATGATGCGCGGCACCTTCGCGAACATCCGCATCCGCAACCAGATGCTCGACAACGTCGAGGGCGGCTTCACGCTGCTGCTGCCCGAGGCGAAGCAGACCACGGTGTTCGACGCCGCGCAGGAGTACCAGAGGCGCGGCACGCCCCTGGTCGTCATCGCCGGCAAGGAGTACGGCACCGGCTCCTCGCGCGACTGGGCGGCGAAGGGCCCGGCCCTGCTCGGGGTCAAGGCCGTCGTGGCCGAGAGCTACGAGCGCATCCACCGCTCGAACCTCGTCGGGATGGGCATCCTGCCCCTGCAGTTCAAGGAGGGCGACAGCGCCAAGTCCCTGGGGCTGAGCGGCCTGGAGACCTACTCGGTCGCCGGCGTGTCGGGCGCCATCGCCCCGCGCATGGAGGCCACGGTGACGGCCGAGGCCGCGGACGGCAAGAAGACCGTCTTCAAGGCCCTGGTCCGCATCGACACCCCGGCCGAGGTGGAGTACTACCGCTACGGGGGGATCCTGCCGTACGTGCTGAGCCAGATCTCCTCGTCTAAGGAGCCCGTCGCGGCCTAGCGGGCCTAGAACAGGTAGTTCCAGACCGCGACGACGCCGTCGAGCCCGTAGACGGCGATTGCCCCGAAGAGCAGCGCGTTGAGGGCCAACAGCCCCCAGCCCAGGCCGACGAAGAGCAGGTCGTCCTCGAGCACGCCCGCCGAGAGGACGAACCCGGCCAGGGCGGGCGGGAAGTTGGTCGGGGGCGGCAGCGGGATGATGATCAAGGACCCCGCGAAGGCAAGGCCCAGGCCGTTGGCGCGGCGCACCCAGGGATGCTCGGTGAGGAACCTCCCCCTGGGACGCAGCAGGCGCTCGACCGGCCGCATCACCGCGGTGAAGGCCCTGAAGACGGTCCGGAAGAAGCGCGCCGGCAGCGGCCGCTTGCGCCAGGAGGCCGGGACCCAGGGCCCCTTTCCCAGCGCCATGCGCGCGCCCGCGAACATGATGACGAGGCCCAGCGGCACCGAGAGCCCCATCGTGGGGACCGGGTGCAGGAACGCCGCGCTCAGCACCAGGGTCAGCAGCGCGTGGTCGCGCGGCCGCATCTCCCCCATCAGGGCCTTGAAGGTGACGGTCTCGCCGGAGCAGAGCTCGGCCAGGCGGCCGAACTCCTCGGAGGGCCGAGGCGGCGGGGGGATGGGCGGGAGCATCAGCGCGGCGCGGTCCAGAACATCCCGCAGCCGTCGTCGAGGCTGGCGAAGGCCTCATAGACCGTCCCGATCCGGTCGCAGTACCAGCGCAGGCGCATCAGGAAGGGGAGGCGGAACGGCGTGCCCCCCGAGAGGCAGCTTGCCTCGAGGAAGCCCTCGAAGACCAAGCCATGCCCGGAGTCCGGCCCATGTTCGCGAAGCCCGGTGAAGTGCGGGGCTTCGTAGCGCAGAGCCTGCATCCGGAAGAAGCCCGCGACCTCGGGGCCCTCGAACGGGCCGATGGCCGAGACGAACACGGCGTCCGGCGCCCAGCGCGCGATGAACGCCTCGGTGTCCCCCGCGCCGAAGAGGCCGTTGAACGCGGAGACTATGTCCGCCATCGGGCGGGGCGCGCCGGCGGCCTTGGCGTCCTCGGCGCCCCAGGCGCGCGCCCCGCGGTAGACGCGGGCGGCCTCGAACGCCGAGCCGCGGCCCGAGAGGTCGACGACGAGGTGGCGCCAGGAGATCGAGCGCCCGACGCCCGTCAGCATCCAGGTGCCGGTGGAGAGCCGGACCCAGCGCAGCGGCGCGCCCGGCTCGGAGCGGCGCCCGAGCCGCTCCAGACCGGCCCGGACCGCCTCCCGCCCTTCGGCCGCACCCTCCTCATCGAGCCAGGCGGCATCCGGCTCGAAGCAGGCTGCGGCCGGGGCGGCGTCGCCCGCATTCAGGGCGGCCGCCACCTTGCCCAGACAGCCGGCCGCCGGCTCTCCGGCGCGGGCGGGAGACCACAGGAGCAACGCGAGAGCCGCGGCGATTCCCATAGCGGTCGGAAGTCCTATGCTAACATAAACCCGTGGGACAACCCGCCGACGGCCCTCAGCGCCGAAGCCTCGGCCTCTTCGCCGCGGCGCTAGTCCTCGGCGCGGGGTCCTTCGCCTATCGCCGGACCAAGGCCCCGGCCGCGCCTCCCCCCCCTCCCGCCGTCCAGGAACCGGCCCGGCCCGCCGAGCCCCCCGCCCCCCCCGCGGCGCAGCCCGAGCTGCCCTTCGACCTCGTGGAGGCCTCCAGCTCCGCCGGCGTCGTCTTCCGGCACCGGGCCTTCGGAGCCCACCCTTCGCTGGCCAACGTGCAGGCCTGGATCTCCTCGGTCGGGGTGGGGACGGCGGCGGCGGACGTCGACGGCGACGGGCGCACCGACATCTACGTCACGAGCACCGCCAAGGACAAGCCCAACGCCCTGTTCTTGAACCGGGGGGACGGGACCTTCGCCGAAGCGGCCGCCGCCTGGGGCCTGGCCGACCTCAACACCCGCGAATTCTCCACCCGGCCGCTGTTCGTGGACATCGACAACGACGGTGACCGGGACCTCGTGCTGGCGACCACCTATTGCCCGAAGGTCCTCGTCAACGAGGGCCGCCGCTTCGTGCCGGTCCCCGACGCCGCCGGCCTCGACTACTGCGGGGTCGTCCTGGCCACCAACGCTCTCGACTACGACGGGGACGGCGACCTCGACCTCGTCCTGGCCGGCTACTTCCCGTCCGTGGATTTCTCCTCTCCCACCACCACCTCCTTCATGCAGAACAGCCTCACCGAGGCCGACAACGGCGGGCTGACCATCCTCTACGAGAACGACGGGAAGGGGCGCTTCCGGCGCGTCACGGGCGACGGGGTGCCGGGCGGGCGCCACTGGACCAACGCCGTCGGGGTGTGGGACTTCGACGACGACGGGCGCCCCGACCTGTTCTTCGCTACGGACTACAACGAGGACCGGGTGTACCTCAACAGGGGGAACGGCCGCTTCGAGGACGTCTCCTCGTCCTTGGCCCACAAGTACAGCCGTTCGGGGATGAACGCCGACATCGCCGAGGTCTTCGACGACGGCAAGCCCGCGGTCTTCGTCACCCACATCTTCGAGCCCCCCTACAAGATCGGGCCGAACACCCTGTGGACCTGGACGGGCGGGGAGGCCCGCTTCAAGGACCTCGGCAAGGAGAGCGGCGCGGGCTCCTGCGGCTGGGCCTGGGCCGGCAGGTTCGTCGACCTGGACTCGGACGGCAGGGAGGACCTGGTCGTCACCAACGGCTACATCTCGGCGGACCCCTCCAAGAGCTATTGGTACCGCATGTCGATGCTGACCGGGGCCTCCCGGGAGGTCATCGCCGACGCCCGGAACTGGCCGCCGTTCGAGGACTATTCGATGTCCGGCTACCAGCGCAAGTGCGTGTTCCTCAACGACGGCAAGACGATGCGCCTGGTCACCCACGAGACCGGGATGAAGGACGACCTCTCCGACGGGAGGACGGTCACCGTCCTCGACCCGCTGGACGACGGCCGGCCGTCGGTCGTGATGGGCAACCAGAACCAGCCGCTGAAGTACTACCGCTTGGTGGACCGCCGGCCGCGGTCCTGGGTGGGCTTCTCCCTGCGCGGGACGCGCTCCAACCGGGACGCCTGGGGCACGCGGATACGCATCCGGACGGGCGGCCGCACCCTGACGCGCCGGCTCTGGCCGGCCAACAGCTTCATGAGCCAGTCCGACGGGCGGCTCTTGTTCGGGCTCGGCGAGCACGAGGGGCCGGTCGAGGCCGAGGTGCGCTGGCCCTCCGGCGCCGTCGAGCGGCTGCGCGGCCTGGCCCCCGGCCGCTACCACTCCCTCGTCGAGCCCCGCTAGACCGCGCCGCGGGGCGGCGGCTTGCCCCGGGCCGCCTCCTCCTTGCTCCGCGCCCATTCGCGGTCGGCCCGGATGCGCTCGGCCGTCAGCAGGTCGTAATGCCGGCGCTGCTCCGGCGTCAGCACGGCGCGCAGGCGGCGCCGGGCCGCGGCCTCGTCGCGCGCCTGGCGGGCCAGCATCTTCTCCAGCCGGCGGTTGAGCCCCACCAGCCGCGCGTGGAGCACCAGGGCCTTGTCGCGGTGGGCCCGCCGCTGCGCGGCCTGGGCGCGCAGCAGGCCGTCGACCCGGCGCAGGCCCTGCGCTATGGGGCCGGCCTGCGCCTTGGACAGGCCCAGGTTGCGCTCCAGATGCATCAACTCCAGCCTCACATCGATGCCGATGCGGTCCCGAACCGCGATGCGGCCCTCCGCCGCGGGAGGGCCGGACGGCGGCCGGAGGGCCGGCGCGCGGGGCCGCCGGCTCACTTGCGGCCTTCGCCGTCCTTCTTCTCGGGGCGTCCCCAGAGCCCCTGCACGCCGTCCCCGCCCTTCTCCTTCACGTCCGAGTTCTCCCGCTTCTCGCGGAACTCCTTCTCCCGGCGGTCGCGCTCCTCCATCATCATGTCGTAGGACTCGCGCTGCTTGGGGGTGAGCACCTCGCGCAGGCGCCGGCGGATGGCCTGCTGGGCCCCCTCGATCTCGCGCCCTTCGGTGTCGAACTTCTTGTTGAGCTCGAGGATCCTCTCGTGGAGGGCCATGACCTCCTTCTGGAACTTCATGCGCAGCGCGTAGCTCTTCTTGAACGTGCCGCTCTGCTCGACGAAGAGCGCCTTGACCTTCTGCTTCTGCTCGGCGCTGAGGTTCAGCTGGCGGTCGAAGTGCTGCGTCTCGAGCTCCGGGTCCGGACCCTGCTCATCGGCCTTCTTCTGGTACTCGACATAGGCCTGAGTGACGCTGGCGCCCTGGTCCGCGGCTCCGACGGGGGCCGCGGCCAGCGCCGCGGCCAAGAACATCATGGTCTCCATGGTCTCCTCCTAGACGACGAAAATCTCCATGCGCCCCCGCCCCAGGGCGAAGGCCGACACGCCGCGCGCGCCGAGGCGGCGGGCCCAGAAGGCCGGGCGCCCCGCGAAGGGCTTGGCGAGGTCGGTGCGCGCGAAGAGCGGCCAGGCCGCCGGCTCGGCCAGGCGCACCTCGAGCCGGTCCAGGCCGGTCAGGACCCCGGCCGCCGGATGCAGGCCCGCGAAGTCCCCCAGCAGCGCGTCGAGCTCGGAGACGCCGGAGCAGCCGAGGGCGCCGCGCGCCAGCGGACCCTCCGAGGCCGCCGCATCCGGCGCCGCGCAGGAGAGGCGCGGGGACGGCCCGCCCCAGGCGTTCCACAGCTCCGCCGCCTTCTTGCCTTCCAGGAAGAACCAGCTGCGCTCCGGCACCGGCCCCGCGGGGAGGGCGGCGCCCCGGCCGGCCAAGGCCCGTCTCAGCGCGCGCCAGCGTCCGGCGTCCGGCGCGAACGACAGCCCGGCGCGCCCGGCGTCGTCGAAGACGGCCTCCAGGCCCCCGTCAACGGCATCGAGCCGCGCGGCCAGTTCGGCCCAGACGGCGGGGGCCCCGGTCAGGGCGCACCACTCGCGCGCGTTCACTTGGATGCCTCCGCGTACAGCCCCGTCTCACCCAGGGCCTTCTGACCCCGGTGCTGGCGCCAGCGCGTGCGGCCCTCTTCGATGACGGCGGCCGGGATGTCCAGGCCGTCGTGGATGACCAGCGCGTGCTCGCGCCACATGCGCGTCTGGAAGCGCTCTCCCGCCGGCGTCAGGTCGGCGTACATCGAGACCGTCCTCAGCATGTCCTCGACGTGGAAGATCCTGCGCGCGATGTTCTGCTGGACCTGGGTGCGGACCCGCGCGGGGAAGGGCTCGCGGCGCAGCACGCGCAGCAGGTAGCGGTTCACGTTGATGAAGGCGTGCGCGCCGAGCATGACCCCCGCCAGGCGCCGCGCGTCGGGCCTGAGCGGGGAATACACCACCTGCCCGCCCTGCCCCGGCCTGAGCAGCGGGTCCGCCGCAAGGAGCAGGTTCACCTTCTGGTGGCAGAACTCGTGGATGAGGGTCTCCTCCTGCAGGAGGCTGTCTTCGGAGTGGGACAGGCACAGCGCCCCGCGCAGGTTCCGGTAGGACGACGACACGCTCCCGTAGTTCTTCGGGTTCTCGAGCGGGACGATGAGGCGCAGGAAGGAGCGCATCTCCTCGAAGAGCGGCCGGTCGACGGCCCGGATGCGGTCCATCGCCCCCGTGAGCACCGCGGCGAAGCGCGCCTCCTCGCGCGCCGTCGTCTTCCCGAGCCCGTGCATCACCACGGGCTGCAGGGCCAAGGGGTCGCGCTGCTCGACCCAGGTCCCGGCCGACAGCGCGGGGAGCAGGCGGGGCTTCCCCTTCACGCCCCCCAGCCGGACCTCGAGCCGCCCGGCCCGCGCCCTGCACTCCGCGCGCGCCCCCGCCGCCGAGAGCGGGAACTCGAACCATTCCCGGGTGCCGGTGGCGTGGAAGCGGGCGTCCTTGCTCAGGCGCACCGGGAAGGCCCTGGACGCCCCCGAGAGCGCCGCGGCGGCCGCCGCGAAGCTGTTGAAGAACGAGAAATGCAGCTCGGCCTCCTCGGGCGTGCGCGCCCCGGCGAGGAACCCGGGAGTCAGGGAGAGCCAGCAGTCCATCGCGGGGAAGAGCAGCAGCGCGTCGCGCTGCGCCGGAGGGAGGTCCAGGACGGCGTCGATCGAGCGCTCCGCCTCCCAGCCCTTCAGGCTCTCCGGCCCGCTGCGCGCCGCCCAGTCCCGCGCCGCGCGCAGTTCCGCATGGGCGGCCGAGGCCCGGATACCCGCCACCGCGCGCCAATAAGGCCCGACCCCCCGCCCGACCACCCAATCCGCCCCGTCGACCCCGCCCGTCATGAGACCCTCCCGGCCAGGACGGCGATGAGGTCGGCCCCCAGCCAGGCCGTCAAGGCGTAGCCGGCGAAAATCCAGACGGCGAAGGAGAGCGTGCGCTGCATCGTCAGCGCCGGAATGCCGTTGGCCGCACACCAGGACTTCAGGGCCGCCGCCTGGTCGTGGGTGAGGCCGTCGGGGAAGACGGTCCCGAAGTGCTCGTCGAAGAACTCCGGGTCGCGCCCGATGACCTCGAGCGAGTGCGGGGTCAAGACCAGGTACGGCTCGATGGACTCGGCCTTCCAGTCCAGCACGTCCTCCTTCACCTGCACGGCGACGGCGGCGGCTCCCGCACCCAGGGCCGCCGCGGCGAGCAGCCAGGGCAGGGAGGCCCCGAGCCAGGGGCCGGCGAGGCCGAGCAGCAGCGGGGCCGCGGCCCAGAGCCACCAGAGCCCCGAGCCTCCCTTCATCCAGGAGAAGAGGGCCTGCATCCCCGAGCCCACCGCCGTGCCGAAGAGCCCCAGGCGGAGGGCGTGTCCCGCCAGGGCCCGGGCGTCGAGGCCCGGCAGCTTCCAGAAGGCCGCGGCGACGGCCGCCCAGGCGAGGAAGGGCCGGACGGGTCCGAGGAGGCTCCCCAGGGCGCTCCAGACGAAGAAGGAGAACGCGCACAGAACCAGCCCCGTCCACTGCGCCGAGCCGAAGCGCCTCACCGCCGCGTCGAGCAGGAGGGAGGCCGCCATGAAGAACCCCGCCCAGTCCGCCAGGCGCAGGGCGGTGCGGCCCGGGGCGGCGGCCCAGGAGCCCGCCGCCTCGGCCGCTCCCCGGCGCGCCTCGCACGCCAGCTCGGCGGCGCGCGGCGCGCCGAACACGGTC
>JACRDU010000133.1 GCA_016218495.1 Elusimicrobiota bacterium | reverse complement strand
CCTGCCCGTGGAGGACCCGCAGCTATGACGCGCGTGCTCGAGATCCCCCTCGATCGGCTCGCCACGACGCTCGCGCCGCTGCGGGGGCCGCGCACCGATCCCGCGAGCCCCCTCGCCCCCCTGCCCCTGCGCGTCGCCCCGGCCGGCGACGGTACCTACGAAGTGCTCGACGGCTTCAAGCGCCTGGCCCACTGGACCCGCGACGGCCACACCCACGTGCCCGTGGTCGTCGAAGAGGCCGCCGGCGTCGTGGCCAAGGCCCGCCTGCTCGAAGCCAACGCCCCGCGGCGGACCCTGAGCCCCATGGACGAGGCCCGTGTGGTCCGCTCACTGGCCGACGCCGACCACCTGACGCCCGTCCAGATCGCCAAACTCCTCGGCCGCGGCCGGGGCTGGGTGGACCGCCGCCTGACCCTCGGCCGCCGGCTCGCCCCGGAGCTGGCCGGGCACGTCGATGACGGTCGCCTCTCTGCCACCACCGCCTACGCCCTCGCGATGGTCCCCCGCGGCGACCAGAAACGCCTGGCCGATGCTATCGAGCGCCACGGCCTGCGCACGCGCGAGACTGAGGCTTTTCTCGCCGCCTGGCGCGCCGCGGCCGATGCGCCCACCCGTGAGGCCCTGCTCCGCGACCCCCGTGGCGCCATGCCCAGCCCCAGCGAGGGACCCGTCTCGCCCCTGGGCCCCACGGCGCGGGAGCTCCAGGCTCGCTTCGACCAGACCGAGCGCGCCCTCGAGGAGCTCCTCCCCCTCACCCTCACCGGTTTCGCTGACCCCGACCGTCGGGTCCTGGAGGCCTGCCGGCGGCGTCTGGCCGCCCAGGTCGTCCGGCTGGCCCGTACCGTCCAGAAGGAGGCTGCCGATGCTGACCCCCGAGGAACAGGACGAACTCCACCGGCTCCTGCGCGAGCACATCCCGATCCGCGCCATCGCCCGGCGCCTGGGCCGGGACGTCAAGACCATCCGCCGGGCCCTGGGCCGGAGGGCCCAGCCGCCGCCCCCCTCGAAACTTGCGCCCTACCACGCGCTGGTCCGGCAGGGGTTCGACCAGGAGCTGCGCGCGCCGCGGATCCTCCGCGAACTCCAGGCCCGCGGCTACACGGGGGGCCGGACGATCCTGAAGGACTTCCTCCAGACGCTGGGCCCCCGCCGCCCGCCGCCCCGGACCTTCCAGCGCTTCGAGACGCGCCCCGGCGAGGAAGCGCAGGCGGACTGGAGCCCCTATCGCGTGACGATCGCCGCGCGGGAGACGCTCGTGCACGCCTTCTCGATGGTGCTGGGCTACTGCCGCCGCCTCTTCGTGGCCTTCTTCCGCGACGAGCGTCTGCCGACCCTGCTCTGGGCCCACCAGGAGGCCTTCCACTACCACCAGGGCCTGTGCCGCCGCATCGTCTATGACAACCAGACCTCCATCAGCCTCGGGCGCGTCAGGGGCAAGCCCCGCTGGCATCCGACGTTCCTGGCCTTCGCGCGTCACCACGGCTTCGAGCCCTCCGTGGGCCGCCCCCGGCACAAGGAACGCCGCGGCAAGGTCGAGCGCCCTTTCCTCTACCTCGAAGAGGACTTCCTGCGCGCCCGGACCTTCGCGTCCTGGGACGCCCTCCGGGCCCAGGCCCGCCAGTGGCTAGACACCGTCGCCAACGTCCGCGTCCACGGCACCACGCGGCGCCGTGTCAACGAGGCCTACGCCGAGGAGCAGCCCTGCCTCATCGCGCTCCCCTCGGTGCCCTATCCCGCCGCGTGCCAGGAGACGCGCACGGTCCAGAAGGACGGGGCGGTGCCCATCGACGGCTCGTATTACCCGGTGCCCGGCCAGCGCCCGGGGCAACAGGTGCGCGTGCACATCGATCCCGTGCGCGTCGAGATCCTCGACGCCGCCGGCGCCGTCGCAGCGACGTACTCCGTGCCCGACCAGCCGACGCGGCTCCCGAGTCCCGCCCCGCCGCCCAGCCACCACGCCCCGGCCCTCTCGCGCCCCGCGCAGGAGGCGCGCTTCCTGGCCCGCTTTCCTGACGCCGCGGCGTTCCTCGACGGCCTCAAGCAGCGCATGACCACCCTGACCCCGATCCACCTGCACGCCCTCGAGC
The DNA here is from genome assembly GCA_016218495.1 of Elusimicrobiota bacterium. Lineage (GTDB taxonomy): Bacteria > Elusimicrobiota > Elusimicrobia > UBA1565 > UBA1565 > SCTT01. The sequence continues at coordinate 1,291 of JACRDU010000133.1, read as the reverse complement.
GGCTGGCGACCCTCTACGGCGAGGAAGCCCTGCGCGAGGCCCTGGCCGTCGCCGCGGCCTCCCGCAACTTCAGCGCGCATGCGATCGAGCGCATCCTCCAGCGCGCCCATCCCACCGTGGTGCCCGAGCCCACCTTCCAGACCCTGTCGCCGCGGCCCGAGGCCCTGGGGGCCCTGGACGACGTCGATCCGGGCTCGCCCCAGGACTACACGCTGGACTCGATGGCCCCCACCGGAGGACCCAACGATGGCGCGTAAAGCCGACCCCCCGGATCCCGTGGCGCCGGTCCGCACACTGCTGGAGCAGCTGAACCTCACCACGGCGGCCCGCCGCCTGGGCGAGCTGCTGGCCCAGGCTGAGACGGCGCAGCCGGCCTACTCGGAGTTTCTCCGCCAGATCCTCGAGGCCGAGGAGGGTGCCCGCTGGGAGCGCAAGCTCCAGCGCCGCCGGCGCTGGAGCAAGCTCGGGCCCCCCGTCACCCTGGAGGGCTTCGACTGGGCCGCCCGCCCGCAGCTCCCCCCCCAGGTGGTCAAAGAGCTCCTCACCTGTCGCTTCGTCGAGGAGCACCGCAACGTCATCCTCGTCGGCCGGCCCTCCACCGGCAAGACCACGGTGGCGAAAGCCCTCGGCCACGCCGCGTGTGCCCGCGCCCTGAGCGTGTACTATGCGTCGATGGCCGAGGTCCTCCAGACGCTCGACGCCGCCCGCGCCGACGGCACCTACCGCACCGTCTTCCGCCGCGTCACCGGCCCCGATCTCTTGATCCTCGACGATGCCGGGTTTGCCGACCTCTCGCGCGAGGCCGCCAACGAGCTGTTTCGGGTGGTGTGCGCCAGGCACCGGGTTCGCTCAACGATCATCGCCACCAACTTGCCGTTCAAGCACTGGGCGGAGTTCCTGCCGTCCCCCGCCCAGGCGGTCGCCATCGCCGATCGTCTGATTGACGACGCCACGATACTGCGCTTCACCGGCACCCCCTACCGCCAGCCTCGCGCCGTCCACGGTGCGCCGCTGGACGACGAGTAACCGCGGCCCCGGCGCCGCCGGCGGGCGAGACCCGGTCCTGAACGGGACCACCGGCCGGCCGCAGCCCCGCGCGGGGGCCCCCGCCCGGCCGGCCGAATGCCCCCTCTCCGCGCGGAGAAGTAGGTCCAGATCCAGCAATGTTTCAGGGACTTCCGTGGTCCTCATTCCCACGGAAGTAGACACCGCCCTCCCCCACCGGCCGTGACAGGGCGGCCAGCAAGCCGTCGAGCCGCTCCAGGTTGAGCCCCCAACTCGGTGGGAGCTG
>JACRDU010000132.1 GCA_016218495.1 Elusimicrobiota bacterium | reverse complement strand
TCCCGAGGGGGCGAAGATCTCAGACACGCAGATGTCCAGCCTCAACATCGCACGCGAGCAATTTCACGGCGACTGGAACTATACGATTCATCCAGAAGGACGCAAGCCGAGATGAATCAGTTGTTTTTTAACGAGGCCTAAGAGGCCGGTCATGGCTTCCCGCCGCCTATGCGGCCGACCAAGGCCGCGCGGCTGCCCAGGTCGGCCAGGGCCGCCTTAGGCACCTTCTGCTCCGCCAAAGGGAAGAGGGTCTGCTCCTCCTCTTCCAGATGCTCGCGCAGCAGGGAGATGAAGTCGGCCGCGGCCACGAGCCGGCCTAGGGCCGCCCCCCGGTCCTCGATGGCCGAGCGCAGGGCGTCCGTCTTCTCGTGCACCGACTCGTGCGCCTCCTCGAAGACGTCGATGAGGCGCGGGTCCATGGGCTTGACATGCTCGAGCAGCGCGGGGTAGAGCAGGTCGCGCTCCACCCTCTCATGCGCCGACAGCGCCGGCAGGAGCCGCCCGAGCAGGGCCGTCAGCCGGACCTCAGGAGAGTCCTGCTTGAGGGTCTCCTCCATCTCGTCGAGGATGGCGCGGAAGGCGTCGTGTTCGCGCCGGAGCCAGCCCGTCAGGGTCGCGCCCATCAGATGCTCCCCAGCAGGCCTTCGATGCGCCGCAGCGCTCCCACCGTCTCGGCGGCCGCGGCGGCGTCGAGCCCCTCCATGTCCGCCCAGAGGGCCGCGGCGTCGTGGGCCAGGTGCTCGCGCAGGGCCTTCGACAGGAGGAAGGACAGCGAAGCCAGGTGGCCGGCCCGGTAGCGGGCCGGGTCCGAGGCGATGATGCGCATGTCCTTGATGAGGGAGTGGATGCCGTCGCGCTGCAGCTCGGCCGTCAGCATCGCGCTCTTGGAGGCCGCGTGCTTGCGCCCGCGCGAGGCGGACAGGGCGCCGTCTTCGACGAGGCAGTGCGCGGCCAGGGCCGGCTCCAGCACGTCGAGGGCGGCGCAGACGTGGGAGCGCATATCGGGCCCCTCGCGCAGGCGGGCGCGGTCCAATTCGCCGGCCAGGCGGTCGAAGACGCAACGGTCGGTCCGCAGCGTCTCTCGGATGCTCACAGAGGCCTGGCTGGCGACCATGTCCTACAGAACTTATGCAACACTCTTACCCGCCCGGGCCGGCTCATGGAGGCAGGCCTCCTCGGGCGCCAACGGGTCTCCCGTCAGGGCGAAGGCGCGCGCCCGCGACCCGGAGCACACCACCCGGAATTCACAGATGCCGCATTTCCCCTGGAGCTTCGCGGCGTCGCGCAGAAGGCGCATCAGCGGGGAGTCCCGATAGATGGCCGCCAAGGGGGTCGTCCGCACGTTCCCCACGACCACCGGCAGGAAGCCGGAGGGGGTGGCGTCGCCCTTGAAGTCGATGAACATGAAGCCCTTGCCCGAATTGACGGCCGGGGCGGAGGAGCCCATCATCTTCTTCGCCGGCGCCCGGCCGGCGCGGGCTTCGGCGCGCTCCGCCTCGATGACGAAGCGGCGGTAATGCTGGGCCTCGGTGAGCTTCACGACGAAGGAGACTTCCTTGGAGAGGGAGTAGAGCTTGGCGAAGGCGGCCTCAAACTGCTCGGCGTTCAGGCCGTCCATGGCCGAGCCGCGCCCGGTGGGGACGAGGAAGAAGACCTCCCAGAACACCACGCCCAGGCCCTTGACCATGGCGATCATCTCGTCGAGGTGCTTGAAGTTCCAGGCCGCGAAGCAGGAGTTGATCTGGACCGGGATGCCCAGCTCGTGCGCCCAGCCCACGCCCTCCATCACCTTCGCGAAGGACCCTTCCACCCCGCGGAAGCCGTCATGCGGGATGGCCGACGGGGCGTCCAGGCTGAAGGCCACCTGGTCCACGCCCGCGGCCTTGAGGGAGGCCAGGCGCTCGCGCGTCAGGCGCTCCGTGGCGGCCGGGATGGTGCCCATGCGCAGGCCCTTCTCCTTGCCGTGCCGAATCAGGTCCTCCAGGTCGGGCCTCTGCAGCGGGTCGCCGCCGGAGACGATGAAGAGCGGCGTACCCATCGCGGCCGCCTGGTCCATCAAGGCGCAGCCTTCCTCGGTGGAGAGCTCGGCCGGGTCGCGGCCCAGGATGGCCGAGGCGCGGCAGTGCTTGCAGGCCAGCGCGCAGGAACGGGTGGCCTCCCAGATGACCAGCAGGGGCGCCTTGTCGTAATCCAGCCCCGCGAAGCCGGCCCCGTGCGAGCGCGCCTTGCGCGCCTCTTCATGGAAGGACTCCGCCGCCCCTATCGGACCGCCCGGATGACCGCTCATCTCCCCCCCAGCGACCGCTCCAGGCAGGGCAGGAGGGTCTTCTCTTCGCGTTCCTCGTGGTGGCTCATCAGGGACTTGAGGACGGCCTCCCGCTCGATGAGCGAGACCACGGCCCCGCGCGTAGCGCTGCCCACGCTCAGTCCCCGGGCCGCGGTGAGTATTTCCTCGAGCTTCTGCTCTATCTTGCGGTGTTCGTCGAGGAAGAACTCCGGCTTGCCCCCGCGCGGAGGTTCGCCCTGGGCGCGGTAGGCGGGCAGGAGGACGTCCTCTTCGAGGCGGATGTGGCGCCGGACGCGCCGGGCGAACTCCTCGAGCTCGCCCAGGGCGTTGGAGAGGTCGAGGCCCACCAGGGCCTCCTGATGGCGACGCAGAAGGTCCTCGAGGACGGCGTGGTCCTCGCGCACGCGGGCCAGGTCGCCCGCGGTCGGTGCGCGCTTGGTCGGGGTCACGGGCGCGTTTCCCCGGGGACCGGGCTGGAGGCCCCGACCGCCATGAAGGCGAACATCAGGGCCGTGAACGCGGCCAGCCAGACGACGGCCTTGTCCATGAAGCCGTAAGAATGCAGGCCGACCCCGAGCATGTTCACGCCGAACCAGGCCATGGCCGTGACCACGTTGCCGAAGACGGCCATGACCATGATGCCCCGCTCCCGGACATAACCCGCCCAGCGGGCGTGCAGGATGACGGCTATCCAGAGGACCAGCAGCAGGGCGCCGTTCTCCTTGGGGTCCCAGCCCCAGAACCGGCCCCAGGATTGGTCGGCCCAGATGCCGCCCAGGACGGTCCCCACGAAGCTGAAGAACATCGCGAAGCACAGCGTGCCGTAGGTCATCTGCACCAGGGAGCGGGAGTTCTCAACCGACAGCCTGCCGGAGCGGGCTCCGGCTATCCAGCCCATCCCCAAGGCCCCGGCGAGGAAGGTGGCGCTGTAGCCGATGGTGATGGTGATGACATGGGTGGCCAGCCAGAAGTTCGAATCGAGCACGGCCTGCATCATCTCCATCGTGTCGCCGCTCATCGAAAGATGGTGGGCTACGATGAGCGTGCTGAAGCCGACCAGGGCGCCCACCGCGGAGGCGATGCCGCGCTTATGGACCCACTCCAGCCCCAGCGCCAGGAGCACGGCGCCCCAGCCCACGAACACGGCCGAGGAATACAGGTTGGTGACGGGAGGACGGCCTTGAATCGCCATGCGGCCGAAGACCCCTGCCGAGTGGAGGACGAAGGCGGCGGCCATGGTCCAGAAGGCCGCCTTGCGCAGGCTCTCGGGCCGCACCATCCAGGAGGCGGCGGCGAAGAGCAGCGCCAGCACATAGAGCGCCATGCCCTTGCCGAAGGGGTCCAGCCCGTTGAAGGCCGCCTCGCGGCGCGCCCGCGCCGCGGCCTCGGGCCTCTGGCCGGCCAGCAGCGCCGATAGCTCGGCGGTCCTGGCGGCGAAGCCCGTCTTGTCCCCGCTCCGCCAAGCGTCGAGGACGGCCGCGTAGGCCTTGAGCTCCGCCGGGACCGGCGCGCCGGCGCTCAGCGAACGCACCAGGGCCTCGCCGGGCAGAGACCAGTCCTCGGCTCCGGCTCCGGGAGCGGGCGGCAGCGGCCGGTATTGGCCGACCTCGGCCAGGAACCGGTAGCGCTCGAAGAGCCCCATCATCGCCTGGAGCGCCTCGCGCTGCTTGGGGGTGGGCGCGGCGGCGTGGCCCCGGGCCGCGCCGCCGGACGCCGCCAGTGCCGCCTCGTAGGCGGCCAGCTCGGCCGCCAGGCCCTTCGTGTCCTCCACGGCCAGGGTGTTCTTCAGGCTCTGATAGCGGTCGAGCTTATCGAAGAGGTCCAGCACCGCGCGCTCGAACCGGGTGCGCTGGGGGCCGGGGACCTCCCGGGCCCGGCGCGCCTGGGCCTCGAGGTCGCCGAGTTTGGGCGCCATGACCTCGAAGGAGTAGTAGCGCTCGGAGCCGCCCCGCTGCCCCAGCAGCCCGAGGACGTCGGGGTCGTCGATGCGGAAGACCTTGAGGCGGTCCGCCTCGCGCGGGCGGGCGGAGAGCTCGAGCAGCCACTCCGCGGGGGAGATGGAGACCCCCTCGCGGCGGATGCTCTGCTTGCCGCGGAACAAGAGCAGCGAGGAGCGCGCCACGGAGTCGAGGGGCTTGATGCGCCCTCCGTCGAGGACGGGCAGGCGGCCCCATGCGTCCACCCCGGCCGGCGCCTTGGCCTCGGCCGCGGACGCTCCGAAGAGCAGGAGGACGGCGGCGGCCGTCACCGCGCTGCGGCCCGCGCCCTTCTTATCGGCGGCCGGAGGGGCTCCCACGGGCTTGAAGCTCATCAGGGTCAGCAGGAAGTGGATGAGGAGCCCGACGGCCATCAGGCCGAAGGAGACATAGGGCATGAGCCAGCCCGGGTTCTCGACCACCTGGAGGACGGAGAGGGTGTCGTTCTGCCCGAAGCTGGCCTGGTAGAAGGTCCGGCCCATGTAGCGCAGCGGGTTGTTCATCCAGATGAGGACGTCCCGGTCCTCGCCCGTCGCCGGGTTGACCAGCCGGACCTGGCTGGAGAAGTTGCGCGGAATCTGGGTCCCCGGATAGACGTCGTGGCGGAAGTCCTTGAGGGTCAGCGAGAACGGCAGCATGCGGCGCACGGGCCTCAGCCCAAAGACGAAATCGCGGCCGCCCGCATGGAAGCGCTGTTCGCGCGCGAAGGCGGAGGCGAGCAGCCAGGTCCCGAGGCTGCGCCCCCCCTCGCTCACCTCGATGAAGGCCGCCGGCATGTTGCGCTCGTCGTCCGAGGAGACCGGGCTCTCGGCCTTGAGCAAGGAGTCCTTTCCCAGCCCTTGGTCGGCCAGGCCGGGAGGCAGGTTCAAATCGGCAGGGCGCGGCCCGACGGCGGAGTTGCGGTGGAATTCCTTGACCTTGAGCACGAAAGGCCAACCCTCGTGGGAGACCTCCCGTCCAGGCCGCAGGCGGGAGAGCGGCACCTGGTAGACCGTATCGGCGTCCGCCGCCGTGACATCAGCGACGAAGAGCTCGTCTTGCCGGCCGCTCTCGGTGTAATTGAGCGTCTCTCCCTCCGAGACGGCCATGCGCGTCTCGACGGCCAGCCCGCCCGTGACGAACTCGCCCAAGACGAGCAGGACCAGGCCGGTGTGCGTAAGCAGGATTCCCGACTTCCGCAAGGTCCACTGGACCCTGGCGAAGTTGATGAGCACGAGCTGCACGAGCAAAACCAGGCCGACGGCCCCGCCGGCCGGAAACCAGGGCAGCTTCAGCGGGCCGACATGCATATAAAGGAAGGCGCTGCGGAAGTACTTCTCCACGCTGGCGAACATCCCCAGGGAAGCCTGCTCCAGGGTGCAGGCCGTGATGAGCACCATGAGGAGGACGAGGCAGGCCAACGTCAACTCCAGCGAGGCCAGGGCCTTGTAAGCCCGCTGGTGGAGAGGGGGAAGAGGTTTCATTGTTTATTGTTAATGCAACGGCTTTGCCAGACTTCTTGACGTCAGGGCCTGACCCCTTACTTGGTAGAATGGGGTGGATGCGCATGGCGCGGAAGCTGTTTGTCGATGGGGAAGCGAGGAACCCGCTGCAGTTGGTGGATTGGGGCGGTTCGGGCCCCGGCGTCCTGATGGTCCATGGGATGGGGGCCCACAGCGCTTGGTGGGACGAAGTGATTCCCCTCCTGCCGTCCGGGTTGCGGGTCGTGACCATGGACCTGCGCGGCCATGGCGACAGCGCATGGGTCTCCCCTCCCGCCTACTCGCTCGACGACTACGCCGCCGACGTCGAGTGCGTGCGCGCGGCCTTGGGCTGGGACAGGTTCGCGCTGGCCGCCCACTCCCTGGGGGCCCGCGTCTCCCTGCGCTACGCGTCCGCGAGGCCGGAGCGCCTCTTCGGGCTGGCGCTCTTCGACTTCTACGCCGCCGACTGGGGCGGCCGCGAGCCGGCCGGGGGCGCCCGGACCCAGCCGACCTATGGCGAAGAATCGGCCATCTTGGCCCGCTTCCGGCTGCAGCCTCCGGGCACCACCCTGACGCCGGAGGCCCTGACGGCCCTGGCCAGGCAAGGGGTCAAGCGCGGCCCCGACGGACGCTGGGGCTGGAAGTTCGACTGGAACGCCGTCCGGCAGGCCGTGCCCTGGGACCCCGCCGAGCCCTCCCGGGCCGCGGTGCCCGCCCTGCTCGTGCGCGGCGAGCACAGCACGACGATGCCCCGCGCGTCGTTCAAGGCGGTGCTGTCCGCCCTTCCCGACGCGCGGGGCATGGAAATCCCCGGCGCGCACCATCACGTCCCCCTCGACGCGCCCCGTGAGACGGCGGACGCCCTCGGGGCCTTCCTCGGCCTCTAGACCCGAGCGGTCTTGAGCGCCTCGACGGCTTCGCTCACGCTGGAGAACTTCTCGCGGATCTTGCCCGCGGCCTTGCCCTTCTCGAGCTCGAGCTGGTCGAGGCGCTTCCAGTCCGTGAAGGTGACGACCTCGGATTTCTTCGAGCGGATCAGCTTTTCGGCGGCCGCGGCGGTCTTGAGGCCGTCGTCGGACAAGGGCTTGCCCTTGAAGTCCTCGATGAGCTTGGCCGCCGTGTCGTAGGAGCAGGCGCGGTTCGTGCCGATGAGGCCCGACGGGCCCCGCTTGGCCCAGCCCACCACGTACTGTCCGGGGACCTTCTCTCCGCCGGCGGCCGCCAGGACGCGGCCGGCGTCGTTGGGAATGACGCCCTTCTTCTCGTCGAAGGGCACGCCGGGGATGGCGACCCCGAAGTAGCCGACCGAGCGCAGAATCATCCCGATCTTGAGGGTCTCGAACTGGCCTGTGCCCTTCGGGCGCATCGCGCCCTTGGCGTCGCGCGAGAGCTTGTTCTTCTCGATGCGCACCGCCGCCACCTTCCCGCCCTCGCCGATGAGCTCGACCGGGCTGACCAGCAGGCGCAGGCGCACCTTGCGGCCCTTGGTCCCCTCTCCCTTCTGCGCGGCCTTGATGAGGTAATCCACGTTCTTCTTCGTGTTGATGTCGGCCGAGGCGTAGTCCTTCTTGGATTCCTCGTCGAGCTCCGCCTCGTCGGCGCGGACCACGAGGTCGGCCGAGTGCAGGGCGCCCATCTCCTCGATCTCGGCCGGGGAGAACGCCGCCTGCGCCGGGCCGCGGCGCCCGAGCATGATGACCTCTTTGACCTTGCTCTTGCGCAGGGCGTCCACGGCGTAGCCCGCCATGTCGGTCTTGGCCAGCACCTCCGGGTCCTCGGCCAGGATGCGGGCCACGTCGATGGCGACGTTGCCGATGCCGACGACGGCCACGCTCTCGCAGGAGAGGTCGAACTTCGAATCGCGGTAGTCGGGGTGGCTGTTGTACCAGCCCACGAACTCGGTGGCCGCGTGGCTGCCGGCCAGGTCCTCGCCGGGGATGTTCATGCGGTAGTCGCTCTCCGCGCCCACCGCGTAGACCACGGCGTCATAGTGGGCCTTGAGGTCTGCCACGGTGATGTCCTTGCCGAGCTTCACGTTCCCGAACAGGCGCAGGCGCGGGTCGGCGGCGGTCTTCTCGTAGACCTTGATGACGCTCTTGATCTTCTGATGGTCCGGGGCCACGCCGCCGCGCACCAAGCCGAAGGGGGTGGGCAGGCGGTCGATCATGTCGACCTCGACCTTGAGGGAGGCGTCCTTGAAGAGGGCCTCCGCCGCATAGAACCCCGAGGGACCGGAACCGATGACCGCGACCCTCAAGGGCCGTCCGCCGTTCGTCGTCGTCATGATTGAGACCTCCAGAAAAGAGTGGCGTCTACTTTATGCAACATCTCTGCCGGACGGGATGCGGCAGAGCTTGGACGAGAGACGGTGGCCCAGCAACGGCTCGAGCGCCAGGGCGGCGGCCCGGACCTTGGCTAGATCCAAACCCGTCATCCCCCCCTCAGCCTCGAAGGCGAAGGCCAGGTCCTCCGTGGCCACGTTCCCCGTGGCCCCGGGCGCGTACGGACAGCCTCCCAATCCCCCGGCCGAGGAATCGAAGCCGGAGATGCCGAACTCCCCCCAGGCGGTCAGCGCGTTGGCCACCGCCATCCCGTAGGTGTCGTGGAAATGCATGAAGACCTTTTCCGCGGGCACCTCCTTCATGAGGATGGAGAGCAGGGCACGCACGTCCCGCGGAGAAGCCCGGCCGATGGTGTCCCCGACCGAGAGCTCGTCCACCCCCAGCGCGAGGAGGTCTCGGCAGACGCCGGCGGCCGTCTCCGGGGAGATGGGGCCCTCGAACGGGCAATGGAAGGCGGTGGAGACGTAGCCGCGCACCGGCAGGCCGGCCGCCCGGGCCCGGGCGACGACGGGGGCCAGGCGCGTCAGGGAGTCCTTCACCGAGGCGTTGATGTTGCGGCGGTTGAAGGTGTCGGACGCCGCGGTGAAGACCGAGACCTTGTCGGCCTTGACGGCCAGCGCGCGCTCCAGGCCGCGCTCGTTGGGGACCAGGGCGGAGAAGAGCACGCCCCTCTTGCGCATGATGAGGCCGAAGACCTTCTCCGAGTCGGCCATCTGCGGGACGGCGTTCGGGGAGACGAACGCCCCCGCCTCGACCTCCCCCACCCCGGTCTCCGCCAGCGCTTCGACGAAGCGCGCCTTAGCCGCCAGCGGCACCAGCCGCGCCTCGTTCTGCAGCCCGTCGCGCGGGCCGACCTCGACGAAGCGCAGCTTCCCTTTCAGCATTCCTTCAGCCAGGCCGGGGGCCGCCTTTCCAGGAAGGCGGCCAGCCCTTCCTTGGCCTCGGCGGAGGAGCGCGCCTTCACCAGGGTGTCGAGCGAGAACTTGATCCGCGCCTTGCGGTCCAGGGCGGCCATCTTCGCCAGGTAGGCCTTGGCCATGGCGACGGCCCGCGGGCCGTTCTTGAGAATCTCCGCGGCGGACTTCGCCGCGGCCGCCTCGAGCCCGTCGCGGGACACCACCTCGTGCACCAGGCCTATGCGCTGCGCGGTCTCGGCGCCGAAGACCTCGCTGGTCAGGTAGAGCCGGCGCGTGTTGCTGAGCCCTATCTTGGGCAGCACGAACGAGGAGACCACGGCCGGCAGGATGCCCAGCCGGCATTCGGAGAAGCAGAACTTCGCGTCGGCCGAGGCCAGCACGACGTCGCAGGCCGCCAGCACGCCGAGCCCGCCGCCGTAGACCCCGCCGTGGACGGCGGCGACGACCGGGACCGGGCATTCGTCGATGGCCCGGATGGCGCGCACCAGGCGTTCCGCGTCCTTGCGGTTCTTGGCGGGCGGATACTGCGAGGCCCGGCGCATCCAGTTGACGTCCGCCCCGGCGCAGAAGTCGGCGCCGTGCGCCTTGAGCACCGCGGCCCGCACCGAGCAGGCCACCGCCGAGCCGTCCGGCGCCGAGCCCAGGCCCGAAAAGCAGGCCTCGAGCTCCGCCAGAGTGCGCTCGTCCATCGCGTTGCGCACCTGGGGGCGGTCCAGCGTCACCCATGCCACGCGCCCGCGGTATTCGACCCTGCTGTTCTGGTAGTCCATGGCGCTCCTCACATGCGGAACACGGGGAACCTATGGTCCCCGACGGGGGCGTTGGCCGCCGCGGCGAAGCACAGCCCCAGCGCGCGGCGGGTGTCGTGCGGCGCCAGGATGCCGTCGTCCCACAGGCGGGCCGTGCCGTAGTACGGGTGCCCCTCGCGCTCGTACTGCTCGCGCACGGGGGCGGCGATGGCCTCCGCGTCCTTGCCGGAGAGCTCCTTGCCCTGCCGGGCCAGCTGCTCGCGCTTGATGATGACCATCACCTGCGCGGCCTGCTCGCCGCCCATCACCGAGACCCGGGCGTTGGGCCAGGTGAACATGAAGCGCGCCCCGTAGGCGCGCCCGCACATCGCGTAGTTCCCGGCCCCGTTCGAGGAGCCTATGACGACGGTGACCTTCGGCACCGGCGCGGTGGAGACGGCCTGCACCATCTTGGCGCCGTGCTTGATGATGCCCGCCTGCTCGACGGCCGTGCCGACCATGAAGCCCGTGATGTTCTGGAGGAACAACAGCGGCACCTTGCGCTGCGAGCACAGCTCCACGAAGTGCGCCCCCTTCATCGACGACTCCGGCAGCAGGATGCCGGAGTTGCCCAGGATGCCGACCGGGCGTCCCATGAGCTTCGCGAAGCCGCAGACCAAGGTGGTGCCGTAGTTGCGCTTGAACTCGTGGAAGCGCGAGCCGTCGACGAGGCGGGCGATGACCTCGCGCACGTCCCCCGGACGGCGCAGGTCGCGGTTCACGATGCCGTAGAGCTCCTCGGCCGGGAAGAGCGGTTCCTCGACCCCGGTCGGCGGGCGGAAGCGCGGGGCGTTCAGGTTCTCGACGATGGAACGCCCGATGCGCAGGGCGTCCTCGTCGTCGGACGCCAGGTGGTCGGTGACGCCCGAGATGCGGCTGTGCATCTCGCCGCCGCCCAGGTCCTCGGCCGTGCATTCCTCGCCGGTGGCGGCCTTGACCAGGGGCGGCCCGCCGAGGTAGATGGTGCCGTTGCCGCGCACGATTACGCACTCGTCGGACATCGCCGGGACGTAGGCGCCGCCCGCCGTGCACATCCCCATCACCAGGGAGACCTGCGGGATGCCGGCCGCCGACATGACGGCCTGGTTGTAGAAGATGCGCCCGAAGTGCTCCTTGTCCGGGAAGACCTCGGACTGCTTGGGGAGGAAGACCCCGCCGGAGTCCACCAGGTAGACGCAGGGCAGGCGGTTCTCCAGGGCTATCTCCTGCGCCCTCAGGTGCTTGCGGATGGTCTCCGGGTAATAGGTCCCGCCCTTGACCGTGGCGTCGTTGGCGGCGATGACGCACAGGCGCCCCGCCACCACGCCGAGGCCGGTAACGATGCCCGCCGAGGGGACCTCGTCGTCGTACATGCCGACCGCCGCCAGGGCGGAGAGATCGAGGAAGTCGGAGCCGGGGTCGACCAGGCGCGAGACGCGCTCGCGGGCGGTGAGCTTCCCGCGCTTCTTGTGAAGGGCCACCGCCTGCTCGGAGCCGCCCTTGCGCGCGCGCGCCAGCCGGGCGTCGAGGTCGCTGAGGAGCTTCTCGTGGTGCTTTACGTTCTCCTGATAGTCGGTCGAGGACGGGTCGACCCGGGTGTCCAAGGCGGGGGTATCGGCGTCGGAGCTCATGGCCGGATGATACCAAAAGATATAATCGCGGCATGTCTTACGTCGTCATCGGCGCGGCCGCCCTGGGGGCGGCACTGTTGACCCTGTTCTCCGGGTTCGGCCTCGGCACCCTCCTCATGCCCGCCTTCGCGCTGTTCTTCCCCCCCGAAGCGGCCGTTGCGCTGACGGCCGTCGTGCACCTGGCCAACAACCTCTTCAAGCTGCTGCTGCTGGGCCGCCACGCCGACCGGCCGCTGGTCCTGCGCTTCGGCCTGCCCTCCATCGTCGGGGCCGCGGCCGGCGCCGGCCTGCTCGTGACCCTCAGCGGCCTGGGGACGCTGGCGGCCTGGCCCCTGCTGGGCCGGACCTGCGAGGTGACGTCGCTCAAGCTCACCATCGCCGCGCTGATGCTGGGCTTCGTCGCCTTCGAGCTCTGGGCCGAAGAGCGCGTCCGCGTGCCGCCCCGGCTCATCCCGTTGGGCGGCCTCGTCAGCGGCTTCTTCGGCGGCCTCTCCGGCCATCAGGGCGCCCTGCGCGCCGCGGTGCTGGTGCGGGCGGGCCTCTCGAAGGAGGCCTTCGTCGCCACCGGGGTGGTCGTCGCCTGCCTCGTCGACCTCACCCGCCTGAGCGTGTACTCCGAACACTTGGGCCGCAGCGCCGCGGGACATGCCGGGCTCCTCGCCTGGGCGGGCCTGTGCGCCTTCGCGGGGACCTTCGCCGGTTCGCGGCTCATCACAAAGATCACCATGGCCTCCGTCCGCGGCGCGGTGGCGGCGATGATGGCCCTCATCGCCGTCCTCCTGGGCTCCGGCATCCTCTGACCCACTCGGCCCATCCCGCCCTGGGCCCATTACCCGGGCCCCGGGGGGCCGTTCGGCCCGCAGTGCAAGCCGGACTTCAGTGTTGAATATGGGCATGAAGACCCTCTCCCGCGTCCTCGCCGCCTTGCTGTCGGTGACCCTGGCCTCCCAGCCGGCGCTGGCCCAGTTCTCGCGGGGCGTGGTGCGTCCCGTGCCCGTGACCGCGGCGACCCCGGGAGCCGCCGCCGTCGGCGGGACCATCCGTCTTCAGATGCCGTCCGCGAACCTGGGAGCTCCGGGCCTGGCCCTGCCGTCTCTTTCTCCCGTCCTCGGCGCGCTTCCGTCGCCCGCCGTCGCCCCTCAGGCCTCCGCCTCCGCGCTAGGCGCGTCGCCCGTCGCTCAGACCGTCGCAGCCTCCCCTGCCTCCCCCGCCGCAGCCGCGGCCGCCGAGGCCGCGCCGCGCGCCGAGGCGCCCAAGGCCGTGGCCGAACGCCTCACCGTCATGGGCCGCTCGGCCGCCGAGGCCGTCCGCGGGCTCTCGTCCTTGCCGCAGGGCGGCGCCCGCCAGGCCGCCACCGTGCAGTTCTCGGCGCTGACCGGCGAAGGCCTCTCCCGCCCCGCGGCCTCCGTCGCCGACCCTGTCGCCGTCCCGCAAACGCTGGGGGCCTTCAAGGCCGCCCGCCTTTGGGCCGCCAACGCCGCGACGCAGGAACAGCCCGCGGCCGACGCCCCGCCCGCGCCGAAGAAGTCCTGGAAGCAGGTCTTCAACGAGCCCGAGCGCAACAAGGCCTTCTGGCGCTACTTCCTCGGCTCCTCCGTCTTCCTCTTCGGTTTCCAGATGTATATGGTGGCCCTGCCCTACCTGATCAAGTCCTTCGTGCAGAACACGACGAAGGAGGCCGGGCGCACCGTCACGGCCGAGCAGCTGACCGAGCTGGTCCGCCAGAACCGCTCGATGTCCCGCATCGCGCATTGGACCGCCCAGGCCGTCGCCTATGTCGCCGTGCCGATGTTCAACGACGGCCAGAGCGGCCCGCGCAAGTGGCTGGTCCGCTCGCTCTTGACCCGAGCCGCCGTGCTGGCCGCCGTCCCCGCCCTCTTCTTCGCCACCGGCCTGATGTCCGGCGCCGCGGCGATGTGGACGCTCTTCGGCCTCATCGGCGTGCAGTCCTTCTTCCAGGGCCTCTCGGTGACCATGGAGTCCGGGGCCACCACGCGCATCTTCGGCGACAAGAGCGTCACCCCCGAGGAGCGCCTGCGCGCCAACTCCATCCTGAGCTTCACCTCGGCCATCATCGCCATCATCGCCCCCGCCATCGCCGGGCGCATCTCGGCGATGCCCGACTGGTTCGGGAAGATGGGCACCGGCAGCGCGCTGCTCTACGGCATCTACGCGGCGGCGGTCGGCGTCGCCGGCCTCATATACGCCACCATCAAGATGCTCGGCGAGCCGAAGAAGGAGTCCGCCTACGGCACGGCGGGGACCGACGAGCAGGCCGCCCGCCCGAACAGCCTCTGGTCCGCGCTCAAGGGCGTCGGGACCTCGATGAAGGAAGGCATCAAGCTGGTGCTCAAGAACCGCTTCCTGCGCACCCTGCTGGGGCTCAACCTCATCGTCTCGCTCTTCTCCGACCCGCTGGTCTTCAACGTCCTGCCGGAGTTCGTCGAGGGCGTGCTCAAGACCAGCCCCGGGGCCATCAACTGGGCTTTGGGCATCCCCGGCCTGGGCTGGTTCCTGCAGGGCCTCATCTCCACCCCGATGGGCTTCTTCGGCCTCCTGGTGGCGTTCTCGAGCATCGGCAGCGCGCTGGTCGCGCTCAGCGTAGAGCCGCTGCGCAAGCTCTTCAAGAGGCTGGGCTTCAAGACCGAGGAGTCCCTGACCATCCCGTTCTACGCCATCGCCTTCCTGGAGATCCCGGCCTTCTGGGGGATGATCTACTTCCCCTCGTTCTGGGGCGTGCTGCTGCTCTACGGGCTGCAGACCCTGGCCGGGGGCTTCGTGGGCCTCATCATCAGCGGCATCTACCAGGAGCAGCTCGGAGACTACTCCTCCAAACAGCTCAACCAGGTCCTGGCCGCCAACTCCTTCGTGAGCATCATCGCCGCCATCGCCTCGACCTACCTGTACGGGTTCGTGCTGACCGGCATCTCCATCCACACCAGCCTCATGATCGCCGCCATCGCGACGACCATCCTCGGCCTCCTGCGCCTGGGGGCGCCGTGGATGCTGTTCAGCAAGGCCCAGCGCAAGGGCGAGCCGGAACAGACGACCTTCAAGCCCCACGAGAAGCCGGTGCCGCACGAGGACGGCTCGCACGGCACCAAGCACCTGCCCGGCAAGCAGG
The DNA here is from genome assembly GCA_016218495.1 of Elusimicrobiota bacterium. Lineage (GTDB taxonomy): Bacteria > Elusimicrobiota > Elusimicrobia > UBA1565 > UBA1565 > SCTT01. The sequence goes on along the minus strand of JACRDU010000132.1, from coordinate 2,196 downwards.
GCCCGCTCAGCATCGGGCTCTGACGCGCGGCGCACCAAGGAAGAGGCCCGGGGGTCGCCCCCCGGGCCTCTTTCCTCAGCTAGCCCAATCTTATCTGGAGCTTCCGGCCATGCCCGTCAGGGCCTTCAGCAGGTTCCCGTTCTCGGAGAACGAGCGCATCGAGTACGAGGCGGCGCTCGGTATCTGGCCGGCCGGGATGGACGCCGTCGTCACGTCCTCGCCGCGGCAGCCGTCGGCCGTGCAGACGTTGGACCGGCGGCAGGAGTTGGCCGAGTCGTAGACGAAGTCGTTCTCGCCGCGGACCAGGATGCCTTCGATCTGCCCGGTCTGCGCGTTGAAGACCGCGCTGCCGGAGTTGCCGCCGTAGGTGTCAAGGTTCGCCGTGAAGTAGCCGCTCTTGTGCTCGCGGACCTTCGCGCCGCCGGCGATCTTGGTCGGCAGGCCGGCCGGGTGGCCGATGACGACCAGCGGGGTCCCGACCGCGGGAGGGCCGGAGCGGTTGACCTTCAGCGGCTTGTGGCCGACGACGGGCCGGTCCAACTTCACGAGCGCCCAGTCGGCGCCGGTGCCGACCTCTTCGCGTCCGAGGAGCTTCGCGCAGCTGTAGACCTCGCTGGCCGCGACCTTGTCCGGAGTCTTCCCGCCCTGCTGGGTGATGGCGAAGCCGAACACGAACTTCGTGCTCTGGCAGGCGGATTCGGAGCGGACGCAGTGCCCCGCCGTCATGATGACGTCGGGAGCCACCAGCGAGCCCGAGCAGAACGCGCCCGAGGACTGGTCCCGGAAAGGCTCGTCCTGGCACAGGCCGTAGTTCGACCCGTAGGACTCGATGGAGAGGTTCGCTACGGGACCTTCGACGCTGACGCCCGAGCCCTGGAACAGGCCGACGGTCGAGGCCGCCATGGCCTTGAGCGCACCGTTGGGGGACTGCCAGACGTCGAGCCGGTCATCGTCGCCGTAGATCACGTCGGGGCGGATGGGGCCCTGGGGCTTTGAGGACTGCGCGAAGCTGCGGACGGGGAAGAGCACGGCCAGGACGGCCGCGGATAACACGACTCGGCGTACGTTCATCGAGTACCACCTCTCCGGAAGATTTCCGACCACCGGAAATATTTGACCACAATCAATGTCCGATGTCAACCCAAAAGACCTAGACCGGCCTAGGCCTTTAGGTCACCCGAACAAGTCGGCTTGGACGGGAGGCTTGGACGGGACCGCCAGGAAGGAGGAGAGGCGGCCCCACACCTCGCGCGTGACCCGCACGTCGGCCAACGCGTCGTGGGCGTCGAACTCGATCTTGAACTCCGCGGCCAGCGTGGCGAGCTTGAAGTTCTCGGGGTTGATGAGGCCCTTGAGCTTGCAGGCCACGGCCAGGCTGATGAGGTCGGCCGGGCGCGAATCGAACCAGGAGCCGTAGTACTTGTCGCCGTGCTCCTCGAAGAGGGCCCGGACGAAGCGGACGTCGAACTCGGGGTTCTGCCCGACCCAGACGAACTTGTCCTTCTTGTCGAAGCGGTCGACGAACTTCGCCAGCGTGTCGGTGAACTCCTTGAAGCCCGCGGCCCGGGGCGGGTAGGCGGCCAGCTCCGGCAAGGTCTTCTTGGTGACCTCCAGGGCGCGCGCGTCGGCGAGCTCCGGGTGGGCGGGGCGCAGCTTGATGTTCTTCTCGCAGACCACCTTCCCGTCCACCTCGATGATGAAGGCCAGCTGGAAGGCCTCGTGCGTCTTCGGGTCGAGGCCCGTCGTCTCGGTGTCGGCGTAGAAGATCTTCATGGTCGCTCCCTACGGACCATCGGACGACCATTCCCTGCGCTATGCTTGGTCATGCCCGCGATTGTAGCGAAGTAGGACCGGTTTCGGACAGTCTGCCCGCCTGGGCGCTCGGACTGATGCCAGAGTGGTGAAATCCGGCGGGGTCCATGAGCATCGCATTCTCCGGCGCATGCTTATGCACTTAAGGCCCCCGGAATCGGGAACTGGCCGCGTGGCCAGCCATCGGCACGGCCGCGGAGCGTTTCGGGCGGGCCGCAGGGCGCGTGCGCAGCCGGGCCTAGACATACAGCCCGGCGGAGCCCCGAGGGCGCCCTCAAAGGGCGCCCGGCGGCCGGAGGCCTGACCGAAACGCTCCGCGGCGGCGGGAACGACTATCCATTTTGATAACCCAACTGCCCACGTGGGCAGTCCGCTCTACCTGGA
>JACRDU010000129.1 GCA_016218495.1 Elusimicrobiota bacterium | reverse complement strand
TCCCGAGGGGGCGAAGATCTCAGACACGCAGATGTCCAGCCTCAACATCGCACGCGAGCAATTTCACGGCGACTGGAACTATACGATTCATCCAGAAGGACGCAAGCCGAGATGAATCAGTTGTTTTTTAACGAGGCCTTAAGGCCCGGACTCCTGATCTGGCTGATTGCTCTAGTGGTATTCCCGCCATTGGCCATCAAGCCTTTGGAAAGGTTCAGCAATACTGGAGAGATTGCGAACGTCATCGGCAGGATTGTCCTTGTCCCGTATGCAGTCTATTACACGATACCGGGCTCAATGCTCAAATCTACCGGGCTGTTCAAGGATATGGGCGATGGGGTGATGTGCCCCATTGGATGGAACGGCCATCTGCTCGTCGCGTCGTTCTATTCGGGCGTATCGCTTGTCCTGGCAGAGGGGTTGCTGGCGGTCGCATGGATTCTGGGATAAGCTTGCCGACTTCGGCTGGAGCGGACGAGCGCCATTTCAAGGCATCCGTTAGCGCGCGCAGGCCATCGTCGGCGTTAGGCCTTCAGGCTCAAATTTGAGACGAGGACGGCTGATATCCGGCATTGACAGAACTGGATACACATGTTATACACACTGTAGGGGAAGAACATGACCAGAGTCCAAATCCTGCTCGACAAGAAGGAGGTCATGGCCTTGCGCAAAGAGGCCGCCGAATCCGGGAAGAGCTATTCCCAGCTTGTTCGGGAGGCCATCGACAACCTCTACGTTTCCCGTTTTTCGGACACCGAAGTGGCCAAGTTGGCTCTGGACGCCAAGCAGGGGAAGGGGACCAAGCGGTTCAAGTCCCTGCAGGATGCCCGCCGCCACCTTTGGTCCCTCTGAGACAGCACCACCCTGTGCTGCGCTTTGCCTTTGCCCGCGGATTCCAGAGAAGCTTCAAGGGGCTTCATGCCCGCGATAAGGTCGCAATCCAGAGGCAGGTCGACTCCTTCATGCTGGCCGTCGATGTCCGCCAAATCCCAACGGGATACGGGATGAAGAAGCTCGGAGGAGACCTCTGGGAATTCCGGACGGACATCGCCATGCGGGTTCTCTTCGCGTGGGATAAGGATTCGATTACATTCCTTTTCGTCGGGAATCATAACGAGGTCCAGCAGTTCATCCGTCATTATCTGTGAGGCCTGACCGGGCGCTGGTCCGTATCCCCTTGAAACCCCCCGCTTGCGGGGTCAAACTCTGAGCACCATGCCCCGGTCCCTCGTCGAACCCCGGGGGCTGTCCGCCGTCCTGGCCCTAGCGCTCCTTGCCTCCGCGCCGCGCGCCCAGGACGCCGAGCCCGCCCAATGCCCGCTCCCTTTCTACGACTTCGCCTCCAACGGCTTCGTCCCCGCCCCGTCGCCCGAACTCTGCCGGGCCCTGCAGGGCTACGCGCCCCCCATGAAGGCCATCCTCAAGGCTGCGGACTTCCCCGAAGACGCGATTGGGCTCTGGGGGAACACCGAGGCCGGCGAGAACGCCGGCTACTATCACTCCGTCAAGCTCGTCATGATCAACCTCGGGACCCTGAAGAAGCATCCCAAGGCAGACGCCGCCACCCTCTTCGTCCTCGCCCACGAGATCGGGCATGCCGTCCAGCACCGGGGCGGGGAGCTGGCCTGGAAGAACTCCATCCTCGACAAGGGCTCCAAGGAGTACCTGCGCCGCAACCGCATCATCGAGGGGCAGGCCGACCTCATCGCCACCGAGCTGCTCTCGAAGGCCGGGCTGGGCGGGGCCAGGACGAGCATGAACGGCGTGGAGGACTTCTTCACCTGCTCGGCCATCCAGGACGAGAGGGCGGTGGCCGTGACCCATCCCACCCCCAAGGACCGCTTCCTGGACCAGCTCAAGCAGCGCACCTTGGCCGGCCCGACGGCCGCGCGCCTGGCGGGCGCCAAGCAGCTCGACGAGGCGGGGCTGGCGGCCATGTTCGACGCCGCGGGCAACCGCGGCGCCCAGCCGGCCCTGCCCCAGGGCGGACCCCGGGTCTATAAGCCCAGCCTGGGCACCGACGACTTCGACGCCTACGGCCGGCCCAAGACCCAGGGCCTGCGCACCTTGGCGGTGCCCGCGACGGCGGCTAGGCCCGCCGCGCAGGCGCCGGCGGGGCCCGACGGGTGGACGAAGATGGCGGTTTCCGCGCAGGCGGCCTGGGACCTGGCCGTGGACGCTGCCTGGTTCAACAACCCCGCCGTCGAGTCCCTGGCGCTCAAGTCCTGCGGCCTGCCCAAGAAGACGGACTTCAACGAGGCCGTGGCCGTCGGCGGCGCATCATGGCTCTCCGAGACAGCCGCCGACCTCACCAAGCGGCTCAGACGGCTCTGGCGGTAGATGGACGGCCTAGACGCCATCTACGACGCCGCGTTCTTCAGGGAATGGGGCCGCCTCAACGACGACTACTGCTCCTGCGCCCGCCATGTGGCCCAGGTCGTCTACGACGAGTTCAATCCGTCCAGGATGGTGGACTTCGGGGTCGGCTGCGGGGTCTACGCCGACTTCTTCAGGGCGAAGGGCGTGGATGTCGTGGGGCTAGACGGCGTCGTCTGCCCCCCGGAATACGCCTTCCCGGGAGAGGTCCACGTCAGGGATTTCACGGTCCCGTTCAAGAACGAGTGGGGGGCCTTCGACATGGCCCTGTGCCTCGAGGTCGCCGAGCACCTCTTCGACGAAAACGCGGACACCTTCCTGCAGAACCTCGTCCAGTTCGCCCCGCGCATCGCCCTCTCCGCCGCCCCGCCGGACCAGGGGGGGACGCACCACGTCAACGAACGGCCCAAGCGGTATTGGAAGGCCAAGCTCGAAAAGCTCGGGTTCTTCTACGACAGGCCGGCCACGGGGCGCATCTTCGAGAGGTTCCGGATAGAGAAGCTGCGGCACATGTGGATGGGCTCGCAGGTCTCCGTCTACATCTCGAAGTCGTGGCCCAGGTAGAGCTCGCGGGCCTTGGGATTCTCCACCAGCTCCTTAGAGGTCCCGGACATCAGGATCTGCCCGTCGAAGATGAGATAGGCCCGCTCGATGATGGGCAGGGTCTCGCGCACGTTGTGGTCGGTGATGAGGATGCCGATGCCGCGCTCCTTGAGGGCGAAGATGGTCTTCTTGAGCTCGCCCACCGTGATGGGGTCGATGCCCACGAAGGGCTCGTCGAGGAGGATGATCTTGGGGTCCTGGATCATCGCGCGCGCCACTTCCAGGCGCCGCTTCTCCCCGCCGGACAGGGTCCAGGCCTTCTGGCCCTTGAGGCGCAGCAGGCCGAACTCGGCCAGCAGGCCGTTCACCCTGTCCTTGCGGGCGGACTCGTCGGGCTCGGTGCGCTCGAGGATGGCCAGCAGGTTCTCTTCCACGGTGAGCCCGCGGAAGACAGTCGGCTCCTGAGCCAGGTAGCCCAGCCCGTGCCGGGCCCGGGCGTACATCGGCTCGCCCGTGACGTTCTTGTCGTCGATGAGGATGGAGCCGCCGTCGGGCCGCACGAAGCCTACCAGGCTGTAGAAGGTCGTCGTCTTGCCGGCCCCGTTGGGCCCCAGCAGTCCGACGATCTCCCCCGCGTGGACCTCCAGCGAGACGCCCTTGACCACCCGGCGCTGGCCGTAGTTCTTCACGATGTCCTTCGCAGCAAGCCGCATCAGGGCCCCAAGGGGCTGTCGGAGGGGAAGTGGAGCCATCCCTTGGCCCCGCCCTTCCCGCTCACGCGCCGCCGGTCGTCGTCTATGGCCGTCGCCGTCAGGGCGTCCGCTTGCACGGCCGCCGACCAGCCGGGGCCGACGGCCCGGATGACGGGGCGGCGGCCCGCGAGTTCCATGGTCTTGGCCGGGTGGATGAAGCGGGCGGTATCGGCCTGGACGTCGCCGCGCTCCTCCTTGAACCAGGCGTCCCCTTGCAGGAGGACCTCGCGCCGCTTCACGTCCCACTCCGCGCGCCTGGCGCCGCCGCGGCCCTGCTCGGAGCCGTCGGGGCGCTGCACGAGCAGGGAGACCTCGTCCTCGGGGCGCTTGCCGGTCAGCCAGCCCTTCCCGGAGAGGCGTTCGAAGAAGGCCTTCTCCCCGCGGGCCGTGGCCGTGGTGCCGTCGCCCAGGCGGTCCTCGGCGCTGAGGCTGCCGCGCGCCTCGAGGCGCTGCGTGTCATGATTGTAGAGGGCCCAGTCGGCGGCCAGTCGGCGGCCCTCCTTCCTGTACTGCACGTTCCCGGTGAACTCCTCGACCTTCTGGTCGCCCCGCTTGATGTTCCACTTGTCGGAGCTGACCGAGGAGCCGATCAGGGAATTCTCCTGGGCGGCGGCCGCGGCGGCGAAGACGAGGGCGAAGAGGGCGGTCATCGGATCTTCGTCTCCTGCTTGTAGATGGTGATGTCGGTCAAGGCCGCATCGGCCTCGAGGCCCTTGCCGCGCAAGACGGCGTCGGGCCTCTCGACCACCACGTCCTCGTCGGTCCGGAAGCGCTCCGTGTCGGCCGAGTAGTCCAGGCGGACCGTCTTCAAGGTCGTCTTGTCGCGGATGGCGATGATGACGACGTCCCCGATGAGGGAGACGTCCTTGCCGTCGCCCCGCACCGTGGCGGTCTTCGAGCGCGCGGTCGAGGCGTGGCGGCCGTCGCGGAAGAAGCGGATCTCCGGGCCGGCCAGCAGGGCCGTCCCTTCCATCGTGACCCGGGCGGTCGGGGAGGAGAGCGTCCAGATCCGCGAGCCCTTGGCCGTCTGGGTCATCGCGAAGTCCTTCATGGTCTGGGACGCCTCCCCGGGGGCGGGGGGCGCCTCTTGGGCGCAGGCGGCCAACAGCAGCGCGCCGGCCAGGACGGCTACCCCTTGAGCCAAGGGGTCAGCTGCGGCGGGATCTGGCGCAGTTGGTAGGGCTTCGGGAGCTTCCTCAGGGCGAAGGTGACCCCCAGGTAGAAGACGACTATCCCGGCATAGAGGATGCCCAGGGTCTTGGCGTGCCATTTGAAGTCGGGGAACCAGGCCGGGGGGATGACGAGGTCGCGCCCGCACTTGCGGCAGGCCTTGGCGGATTCCTTGTTGTCCTGGGTGCAGTTGGGGCACTTCACCGGGGCCTCCCCGCCTGCTTGGCGATGCGGTCGATGTCGGAGAGCGTCTTGACCATGGCGGGGACCTCGGAGAGCTTTATGGAGTTCGGGCCGTCCGACTTGGCCTTGTCCGGGTTGGGGTGCGTTTCGAGGAAGATGCCCGCCACGCCGACGGCGGCCGCGGCCCGGGCCAGGGCGGGGACGAACTCGCGCTGCCCGCCGGTGGCGTGCCCCAGGGCCCCCGGCAGCTGGCAGGCGTGGGTGGCGTCGAGCACGACGGGATAGCCGGTGCGCTTCATGACTTCCAGCGAGCGCATGTCGACGACCAGGTTGCCGTAGCCGAAGGAGGTGCCGCGCTCGGTCAGGAGGATGGAGGTGTTCCCGGTGGACTCCACCTTGGCCACCGCGTTCCCGATGTCCCAAGGCGAGAGGAACTGGCCCTTCTTGATGTTGATGACCCGGCCCGTGCGCCCCGCCGCCATCAGGAGGTCGGTCTGGCGGCAGAGGAAGGCCGGAATCTGCAGGATGTCGCAGACCATCGCCACGGTGTCGGCCTGGGCCGCCTCGTGGATGTCGGTGATCATCGGCACGCCGAGGTCCTTCTTCACCCGGGCGAAGGCCTCGAGCGCCTTCGTGATGCCCTGCCCGCGGTAGGAGTCGCCGGAGGACCGGTTCGCCTTGTCGAACGAGCACTTCAGGACCCAGTCGGCCTTGTGGCGCTTGAAGAGGGCCTTCAAGGCCGTCCCCACACGCTCCAACAGCGCCTCGGACTCGAAGGAGCAGGTCCCGGCGAGGTAGAACAACGGCCGGCGGTTGGAGACCTTGAAGGACGAAATGACGACGTCCCGGGGGGGCGCGTTAACTTCCCGCATAGGTCTCCGCCGCGCCGCGCGGCTTCAGGCCCTTGGCGCGCTCCAGGGCGGCCGCGATGAAGCTGGCGAACAGCGGGTGCGGGGCCTCGGGGCGCGACTTGAACTCCGGGTGGAACTGCGTGGCCAGGAACCACGGGTGGTCCCTGAGCTCAACGATCTCGGCCAGGTTCTTCGGGGCGAAGGTGCCGGTGACCTGGAGCCCGCCGTCCTCGATGAGGCGGCGGAACTTGTTGTTGAGCTCGTAGCGGTGGCGGTGCCGCTCGCTGACCGTCAGCGCGCCGTAGGCGCGGTGCGCCAGGCTGCCCTTGCGGACCGCGCAGGCGTAGGAGCCCAGCCGCATCGTCGCGCCCTTGTCGCTGACGTTCTTCTGCTCGGGCAGGAGGTCGATGACGGGGTAGCGCGTCTTGGGGTCGAACTCGGCCGAGTTGGCGTTGGCCAGCTTAAGGACGTTGCGCGCGAACTCGATGACGGCCAGCTGCATCCCCAAGCAGAGCCCGAAGTACGGGACGCCCTTCTCGCGCGCGTATTGGACGGCGCGGAGCTTCCCGTCGATGCCGCGGTCCCCGAAGCCGCCCGGGACCAGGATGCCGTCGGCCTCGGCCAGCTGCGCCTCCAGCTCGGGCGAGGCCGTGTCCACGTAGCGGATGCGGACCTTGGCCCCGTTGGCGATGCCGCCGTGCACCAGCGCCTCGTCGACGGACTTATAGGCGTCCTTGATCTCGGTGTACTTCCCGGCCAGCGCGATGCGGACCTCGTGCCGGGGGTTCTTCATCCGTTCGACCAGCGTGCGCCAGTCGTCGAACTCCTTCTCGGGGGCGCGCAGCCGGAGCAGCATCAGCACCTGCTCGTCGAGCCCCTGCTTCTGGAAGACGACCGGCACCTCGTAGATGGTGGAGACGTCCGGCGCCTGGACGACGGCGTCCTTGTGCACGCTGCAGAACATCGCGATCTTCGCGCGCAGCTCTGCGGAGATGGGCCGCTCGGAGCGGCAGACGATGATGTCCGGGTTGATGCCGATCTCGCGCAGCTTGCCGACCGAGTGCTGGGTGGGCTTGGTCTTGAGCTCCTCGGAGGCCTTGATGTAGGGCAGCAGGGTCACATGGACGTAGAGGGCGCTCTCCTTGCCGACCTCCAGCCCGAGCTGGCGCGCGGCCTCGAGGAAGGGCAGCGATTCGATGTCGCCGACGGTCCCGCCGATCTCGACGATGACGACGTCGTTGCCCTTGGCCACCAGCCGGATGCGCGACTTGATCTCGTCTGTGATGTGCGGGATGACCTGCACGGTGTTGCCGAGGAACTCCCCGCGGCGCTCCTTGCCGATGACGGTCTCGTAGACCTGCCCGGCGGTGAAGTTGTTGGTGTGGTGCATGTCCACGTTGAGGAAGCGCTCGTAGTGGCCCAGGTCCAGGTCCGTCTCGGCCCCGTCTTCGGTGACGAAGACCTCGCCGTGCTGGTAGGGGTTCATCGTCCCGGGGTCGACGTTGATGTAGGGGTCGCACTTGAGGAGGGTCACCTTGAGGCCGCGGCACTTGAGGAGCTTGGCCAGCGAGGCGGCGCTGATGCCCTTGCCGAGCGAGCTGACGACTCCGCCGGTCACGAAGACGTACTTAGCCATTCATGCACCTCAGGGTGTCCTGCATCATGACCCGCGCTTCTCCCGCATCCGCGCCGCCCGGGCCAGGTCCGAGGCGGTGTCGATGGCGACGGTGCGGTCCTTCACCACGGCCGCGCGTATCTCCATCCCGTCCTCGAGGGCGCGCAGCTGCTCGAGGCTTTCGAGCTTCTCGAGCGGGGACGGGGGCAGGCGCACGAAGCGGTCGAGGGCCGCGCGCAGGAACCCGTAGATCCCGATGTGCTGGTGGAACCGGGGGGAGGCGCCCCGCGCCGCGAACGGCACCGGCGAGCGCGAGAAATAGAGGCAGCGTCCGTCCTCGGCCAGCACGGCTTTGACCAGGTCGGCGGCCTCGGCCCGGCGCGGGTCGGCCAACGGCACGACGGCCGTGGCCATGTCGGCCGGGCGCGTCCCGCGCAGCAGGCGGGCGACGGCCCGGATGGTGGAGGGGCGGATGAAGGGCTCGTCGCCCTGCAGGTTGACGACGGAATGGAAGCGCCGCCCCCGGGCGCGCTCGACGGCGCGGACGGCGTGGGCGACCCGGTCGGTCCCCGACGGGCAGGAGGTCGGCGTCATCACGGCCAGGCCGCCGAGGCGCTCGACGGTGGACTTGATCTGCTCGTGGTCGGTGGCGACGACGACGGGGCCGACCGCCGCCCGCGCTGCGGCGCGCCGACACCACTCGACGACGGGCAGGCCGGCCAGGGGGAGCAGGACCTTGCGGGGCAGGCGGGTCGACCCCATCCGGGCCGGGATGACGACCAGAGTGTCCGCGCGGCCGCTCACCGGACTTCCTCGGCCAGGGCGGCGGCGATCTCGCCCCGGGTGGCGGTGGCGGTGCCCAGCTTGCCGACCACGACCCCGGCGGCGGCGTTGGCCAGCACGGCCGCCTCGAAAGGGAGGGCCTTGCAGGCCAGGGCCAGGGCCATCACGCTGATGACCGTGTCCCCGGCGCCGGTGACGTCGTAGACCTCGCGGGCCCGGGCCGGGATGTGGCGGGGGGGCTTCCCGGCCTGGAAGAGGGTCATGCCCTTCTCGCTGCGCGTGATGAGCAGGGAGCGCAGGCGCAGCGTCCGGAGGATGCGCGCGCCCAGGTCCCGGACCGCCTGTTCCCCCGGCCTGGCGGTCTGGCGCATGCCGCCCCAGGCCTCGTTCGTGTTCGGGGTGATGCAGTCCACTCCCCTGTAGAGCTTGAAGTGCTCGATCTTCGGGTCGACCAGGACGGGGACCTTGTGGCGGTGGGCCAGGGACAAGGCCCGGCGCACGACGGAGCGGGTGACGACCCCTTTCCCGTAGTCGGAGACGATCAAGCCGTCCGCGTCGCGCACCGCCGAGGCCAGATGGGCGAGCAGGGCCCGCGACACGGCCGGCGGGACGGGCTCGACCGTCTCGCGGTCCACGCGCACGACCTGCTGGTGCTCGGCCACGATGCGGCACTTCTGTGTGGTGGGGCGGGAGGGGTCGGCCACGACGGGCCCGGTGTCCATGCCCCGCGAGCGCAGCTCGGAGAGCAGCCGGCGCCCCGGCGCGTCGTCGCCGACGAGGCTGAGCAGGGAGACCGAGGCGCCCAGCGCCGTCAGGTTGCAGGCCACGTTGCCCGCCCCTCCGGGCATCACGGTGTCTTCGGTGACGGTGACGACCGGGACCGGGGCTTCGGGCGAGATGCGGCTGACCTTCCCGCGCAGGAACTGGTCGAGCATGACGTCGCCGATGACGAGGATGCGGCGTCCGGGGAAGCGGTCGAGGATGTGCTGCAGGCGTCGGTTCGGCGCGGGCCGCGTCGGCATGACGAGTGACTATATCAAAATGTCCGGCTACTTCCCTTTGCGCGCCTCGTCGCGGGCCTCGCGTAGCGCGTCCTCGAGGGGCCGCGCGGCCGCGCCGAGCCCGGCCAGGCGCTCCAGGGCCGCCGCGGCGGCGCGCTCGGTAGCGGCGTAGGCGCGGCGGGCCTTCTCCGGACTGCCCGCCTTGGCCCAGGCCCGGGCGGCGGCTAGCCACGGCCCGGGCATGCTGTCGTAGGCGGCCGCCGATTCCCAGTCGGCGGCGGCCCGGTCCCAGCGCAGCAGGCCTTCGTTGGCCCGGGCGCGGGCCGAGAAGATGGCTGAACGCAGGGCGGGGTCTTCGAAGCGCAGGCGCTCGTCGGCCCGGTCCAGCGCCGCCAGGGCCTCGGCGGGCCGCTTGGCAGCCAGGTGCATCAGCCCTGCGTTCAAATGGGGAAGGGCCCAATCGGGGGCCAGGGCCGAGGCCTCGGCGAAAGCGGCTGAGGCCTGTCGGTCGCGGGCGGTCATCCCCAGCGTTTCGCCCAGGCGCGTCAACGCCGCGGCCCGCGCATGCGGCTCGCGCGCGGCGAGGGCGGCGGCCTCGAAGAGCGGCAGGGCCCGCGCGGCGTCCCCGTCCTGCAGCCTGAGGAGCCCCTCGACATAGGGCTTGCCCTGGCTGTGCCAGAGCCCGCCCTCCCTGAAAGAGGTGACGAAGAGCGGCTCGGCGGCGAAGACGCGCGCGAAGAGCGCGCCGGCGCCCTGCGCGTCGCCGCGCTCCAGGCGGCGGCCGGCGAGGATAGACAAGGCGCGGGGGTGGCCGGGGGCGCAGGCGACCGTCTGTTCGGCCAGGGCGTCCGGGTTGCGCAGCGTGCCGACGCGCAGGACGCCGAGGACGCCCCAGGCCAGGCTGAGCGAGGCCAAGAGGGCCGAGCGCCGGCCCGAATACGAGGCGAGGAAAGCCAAGGCCAAGGCCGCCGGCGCCGCCAGGGCGACGCTGTAGCGGTCGGCCGCCGGGCTGAGGTTGGCGAAGGCGACGAGGTGGAGGGTGGGGGCCGCCGCCAACGCCAGCCAGCCCAGCAGGAAGAGCCGGCCGCGCTCGCGCCTCCAGGCCCAGACGGCCGCGCCCCAGCCCAGCGGAAGCAGCAGGCGCGCCCAGCGCTCAGGGCCCGGACTGAAGACCCTCTCCAAGCAGAGCGGGGCCGGCGCCGCGAGCAGGCGCAGATGCCAGCCGAAAGACTCCCAAGGCAAAGTCCAAGTGCGGGGATATTCCGTGCCGTGCAGGGGCGGGGGGGGCAGGAGGACGCCGAAGCGCCAGACCAGGTACAGCGCCGTCACGGCCAGCATCGGCCGCGCCGCCGTCATCAGGCTCCTGAAATCACGCCCTCTCGCCCAGGCCAGGAGGCCGCAGGCCGGGACGGCCATGAGGGCCGACTCCTTCGACATGAGCCCCGCGGCCAGCGCGGCCGCGGCGGCCCAGCGCGCCGCGCCCGGGCCCTCCAGGGCCCTGTCGAAGGCCAGCAAGGTCCCGCAGAGCGCGGCGAGGGCCAGATGGTGCCCGGAGAAGGAGGCGACGGCGACGGCCTCCGTCGCCGGCGGGAAGAGGACGACCAGCAGCCCGGCCAGGGCCGCGCCGCGCTCGTCGAGGCCCAGGCGCGCGCCCAGCAGGGCGCTCAGGAGCCCGGCCAGGACCAGGGCCAGGAGCGAGACGGCGCGCGCCCGGGCCGGGGAGCCCTCGGAGGCCCATTCGACGGCGCTGACCAACGGCTGCCAGGAGCGCTCCTGGGTCTCTTCGAAGTAGCGCCGGGAGGCCAGCGCGCGCAATGCGCACGCGGGGGGCAGGGAGTTGAACGGGTTGGCCTGCAGGTAGACCTGGTCGTCGTAGAGGACCGGGGCAGTCAGGAGCGGCCCGTAGACCGCCGCGCCCGCCGCCAGGAAGACGAAGCCGGCCGTCAGGGCCGCCCGGCGGGGCATCATCGCTCGATCTTGGTGAGGTAGGCGGAGATGCTGCCGATGAGGATGTCGACGCGCATGAAGACGGGCATGTGGCGCTCGTCGTCGGTGAGCCAGACCTGGAGGCTGCGTCCCTTCTGGATGAAGATGCCCTCCTCGCGCAGGGTGGGCTCCACGACGATGCAGGAGAAGGTCCCGGCCGGGACCTTGACCCGCTGCTTGCGCAGCACCTTGATGGTCAGCGGCCAGTTCGACTTGGTGTTGACGTCGAGGACGACCTCGTCTCCCACCTTGAGCGTGCGCGGGCGTATGAAATACGTGCTCGACAGGATGTCCTGCACCGCGCCCGGGATGGTCCCCGTGCTGACGCTGAAGTTCCCGTCGCGGGAGACCCGGCGCGAGAGGAAGCCCTTCTCCTCGTAGTCGAAGACCACCCATTCGTCGCGGAAGAAGTTCCCCTCGCGCAGCTTCTTGGAATAGCCCAGGCTGCGCAGGTCGCCCACGTGCATCCAGGATTCGTTGATGTCGCGGACCTTGTAGAAGCGGTCTCCGAAGGAGGTGGTCCTGGCCTCCGAGACGATGTGGTAGGCCGGCTGCCCGTTGAACTCCACCACCTCGCGCACGCTCAGGTCCGACATCCCCATCGAGACCACGCCCCATTTGACCTCGTATTCGAGGCGCTCGGGGAAGAAGGGGACCTTGGTCCAGTCGGCGGAGGGGGCCACCGTGCCGCGCACGAGCTCGAAGGGCGAGGCGATGTCGCGGCGCGCCAGCCCGCCTTGCCCGGCGGCGGGCGCGGCGGCCAGCAGGGCCAGGAGCAGGGCCTTCATCGGCGTCGGCCCACGTTGTCGACCACCCAGCGCGCCGCGCCGAGGACGTCGCGCCTCACAGCGGCGGGCCTCAAGGAGCCCGTGTGGGGCTTCTCATGGCGGCCGTGGCCGGTGAGGACCAGGACGCCGGGGACGCCCAGCGAGCGCGCCAGGCCGAGGTCGGCCCGCTTGTCCCCGATGACGGCCGCCCGGCCCAGGTCCAGGCCCAGCCGGCGGGCGGCCCGGCGGGCCAGCAGGGGCTTGGGCTTGCGGCAGGCGCAGCGGCGGTCGGGATGGTGCGGGCAGTAGACGATAGCGTCCAGGCGCGCCCCGCCGGCGGCGAGCAGGCGCCGCAGCTTGGCATGGATGCGCCCGAGGGTGTCTTCCGTCAGGTAGCCCCGCCCCAGCCCGGACTGGTTGGTGACGACGACCAGCCGGAACCCCGCGCGGCGCAGCAGGCGAAGGGCGGGCGCGGCCCGGCGGTAGACCCGCATCTGGGACGGCCGCGTCAGGTACCAGCCGGGGCGGTCCGGATTGAGGGTCCCGTCCCGGTCGAGGAAGACCACGGGCTTGCGCGCGCTCACGGCTGCGCCTCTTCGGCGGGCTCGGCCGGGGCGTCCTTGAGGGCCTTGCCGCAGACCAGCTCCTCGAAGCGCGCGCGGCCCTTGGTCACCTCGAGACGGATGCCCAGGGCCAGCACCTCGCCGGACAGGATGTCCTTCCAGGCGGCCGGGAGGCGGGGCATGTCCTTGAAGGTCGTGAGCAGGGGCAGGCCGTCCCGCACCGACTCCACAGAGCGGAGCTCCGCCTCGGTGTAGGGGTGGTGGTCGGGGTAGCGCCAGGCCTGGGCGATGTCGGCCCCGGCCTTGCGCAGTTCGGCCTCGAAGGATTCGGGCGAGCCGATGGCGCTCAGGCAAACGATGCGGCGGTCCTTGAGCCAGCGCAGGCCCTTGCGCGCGTCGCCCCTGAGGTCGTAGAGCCCTTCGGACCTATGGACGGCTTCGGCCACGGGCAGGTCCGGACGGACGGCGGCGACGGCGGCGCGTATCTCGTCGAGCCGGCCGGCCGGCGCCATGTCGGCGTGGGTGACGACGGCCAGCGCGGCGCGGCGCAGGGCCACCAGCGGCTCGCGCAGGTCCCC
>JACRDU010000131.1 GCA_016218495.1 Elusimicrobiota bacterium | reverse complement strand
CCACGGCGGCGCGCGCCGCCACCTGGCGCACCACCACCTCGCTCTGGGCCGACGCCGCCGCCAAGAGCCCCGGCGACGCCCGGGTGGCCGGCAACCACGCGCAGGCCCTCCTCGAGGCGGGGCGCCTCCCCGAGGCGCGCGCCGAGTTCCAGCGCGCCATCCGCCTCCCCGCCTCGCAGCGCGTCCGCGCCGAGAACGCGCGCAACTACTCCGCCATGGAGGCCAGGGCCGGTGACGACCTGGCGGCGCTCTCCATCGTGGACCTCGGCATCGCCATGAACCCGTGGGACGCCGAGCTGCGGGTCAACCGCGCCGTGATCCTCCACGACCTGGGACGGCCGGCCGAGGGGCTGGAGGAGGGCCGGCTGGCGATCCGCCTGGCCCCGGGCGAGCCCGGGCCGCGCTACGCCCTGGGCCTGAACCAGCTCGACGCCGGGCAGGCCCCTGCGGCGCTCTCGTCGGCCCGCGCCGCCCTGGGGATCGACCCGGCCCACCCGCCGGCCCGGCGGCTCGAGTTCATGGCGCTGGCGCGGCTGGGCGACCGCGACGCGGGCTGCGACGCCTGGCGCCGCCTGGTGGGCGCCGGGCTGGCCATGCAGGCGCTGGAGCCGATGGCCGGACAGCTCGGCTGCCGCTGAGCGGCCGGAGGGGCGAGGCCCCGCCCTACCCGCTCGTCCAGTCCAGGATCACCTTGCCGGAGCGGCCGCTCCGCATCACGTCGAACCCCTCCTGGAAGCGGTCGATGGGGAAGCGGTGGGTCACCACCGGCGAGAGGTGCAGGCCGGTCTGCAGCATGGCCACCATCTTGTACCAGGTCTCGAACATCTCCCGGCCGTAGATGCCCTTCAGGAACAGCCCCTTGAAGACCACCTGGCTCCAGTCGATGGCCTCCTGCCCCGGCATGATGCCGAGGAGGGCCACCCGGCCGCCGTGGTTCATCACCTGGAGGAGCTGGCGGAAGGCGGCGCCGTTGCCGCTCATCTCCAGGCCGACGTCGAAGCCCTCCTTCATGCCGAGGTCCACCATCACCTTCTGGAGGTCCTCCTTCTGCACGTTGACGGTGCGGGTGGCCCCCAGCTTGGCGGCCAGGCCGAGCCGGTAGTCGTTGACGTCGGTGACCACCACGTGGCGGGCGCCGACGTGGCGCGCCACCGCCGCGGCCATGGCGCCGATGGGGCCGGCCCCGGTGATGAGCACGTCCTCGCCCACCAGGTCGAAGGAGAGGGCGGTGTGCACCGCGTTGCCGTAGGGGTCGAAGATGGCGGCGATGTCATCGGGGACGTCGTCGGGGATCTTGTAGACGTTCACCGAGGGGATGGAGAGGAGCTCGGCGAAGGAGCCGGGGCGGTTCACCCCCACCCCCACGGTGTGGCGGCACAGGTGGCGCCGGCCGGCGCGGCAGTTGCGGCAGAAGCCGCAGGTGAGGTGCCCCTCGCCGGAGACGCGGTCCCCGGGTTGGAAGGCCTCCACCTCGGCGCCGACCCGCTCCACCACGCCGACGTACTCGTGGCCGACGATCATGGGCACCGGGATGGTCCGCTGGCTCCACTCGTCCCAGTTGTAGATGTGGACGTCGGTGCCGCAGATGGCGCTCTTGCGCACCCGGATGAGCACGTCGTGGACGCCCACCTCCGGCTCGGGCGCGTCGCGCACCAGCCAGATGCCCTCCCGCCGCTCGGTCTTCGCCAGCGCCTTCATGTCCCGTCCCCCTTCCCCGCCTGGTCAGCGGATGACGCCCAGCGCCCGGCCGGCCCGCTCGAAGGCGGCCACCGCCTGCTCGAGATCCGGCAGGGAGTGGGCGGCGCTCATCTGCGTGCGGATGCGGGCCTTCCCCTTCGGCACCACCGGGAAGAAGAAGCCCATGGCGTAGACCCCCTCCTCCAGCAGGCGCGCCGAGAAGGCCTGCGCCAGCGGCGCCTCGTGGAGCATGACCGGGATGATGGGGTGCTCGCCGGGCAGGAGCTCGAAGCCGAGGGCCGTCATGGCCCCGCGGAAGAAGGCGGCGTTGTCCCGCAGCCGGGCCCGGAGGTCGTCCCCCTGCTCCAGCAGGTCGAGCACCGTGAGCGAGACGTCGGCGATGGCCGGCATGAGGGTGTTGGAGAAGAGGTAGGGGCGCGCCTTCTGGCGGAGCCACCCGACCACCTCCCTCGAGCCGGCCACGTAGCCGCCGGAGGCGCCGCCGAGCGCCTTGCCGAGGGTGCCGGTGACGAGGTCCACCCGGCCCTGCACCCCGAAGTGCTCGTGGGTGCCCCGCCCGCCCTTCCCGACGAAGCCCACCGCGTGGCTGTCGTCCACCATGACCAGCGCGCCGTGGGCCTCGGCGAGGGCGCAGATCTCCGGCAGCCTCGCCAGGTAGCCGTCCATGGAGAAGACGCCGTCGGTGACCACCAGGGTGAAGCGGGCCCCGTCGGCCCTGGCCTGGGTGAGCTGGGCCGCCAGGTCCGCCATGTCGCCGTTGGCGTAGCGGTACCGCTTCGCCTTGCAGAGCCGGATGCCGTCGATGATGGAGGCGTGGTTGAGGGCGTCGGAGACCACCGCGTCCTCCTCGCCGAGGAGCGCCTCGAAGACCCCGCCGTTGGCGTCGAAGCAGGAGGAGAAGAGGATGGCGTCCTCGAAGCCGAGGAAGCGGGCCAGCCGCGCCTCCAGCTCGGCGTGGACGTCCTGGGTGCCGCAGATGAAGCGGACCGAGGAGAGGCCGAAGCCCCAGCGGGAGAGCGCCGCCTGGGCGGCCTGTACCAGCTCGGGCCGGCCGGCCAGGCCGAGGTAGTTGTTGGCGCACAGGTTGAGGACCCGGCGCCCGCCGGTCTCGACCCAGGCGCCCTGCGGGCTGGAGAGGCGCCGCTCGCGCTTGAGGAGCCCGTCCTGCTCGAGCTGGGCGAGCTGGGCGCGCAGGTGGGCGGTGTAGGCGGGGTTCATGGCGACCTCCACGCTGGCCTCACCGGAGCATCCGCCACGGCCCGCCCCAGGTCGAGGACGAACTGGGCCTGCTGGACCATCCCGGAGAGGTCCCAGGCGGGGTCGTAGTCGTCACGCTCGGTGTGGTAGCGCGAGAGGTTGGCGGCGGCCTTCTCCCGGCTCGCCTCCGGCGCCACCAGGTAGTCGCGCTGCCCGGCCAGGCTGAAGCCCGGGCTCAGGGCCGGCACCCCGGCGCGGGCGAACGGGTAGTGGTCGCTGCGGAAGTAGAGCCCGGAGGGATCCGGCTCCGGCGGCCGCAGCGCGAGGCCGCTCTGGCCCGCCACGGCCCGGCCGGCCTCCAGCAGCGTGGAGCGCTCGCCCCCCAGGAACTCCACGTCGCGGGACCTCCCCACGAAGTTGAGCGACTCCAGGTTGAGCACCGCCACGGTGCGGGCCAGGGGCCAGGGGGGATCGGCCACCCAGGCGCTGGCTCCCAGCAGGCCCTGCTCCTCGCCGAAGGTGAAGAGGAAGAGCTGGCTGCGCCTGGCCGGGCTGGCCGCCGCCGCCTGCGCCATCGCCAGCACCGCGGCGCAGCCGCTGGCGTTGTCCACCGCGCCGTTGAAGAGCTTGCCGTCGGCCACGCCGAAGTGGTCCCAGTGGGCCGAGTAGACCACCGCCTCGGCCGCCAGCGCCCGGTCGGTGCCGCGCACCAGGCCCGCCACGTTCTCCTGCGGGAAGCGGCGGACCGCGCTCACCAGCCTCGCCGAGGCGGTGACGCCGAGCGGCACGGGCCGGAAGTCGCGCCGGAGCGCGGCGGCCCGCAGGGCGTCGAGGTCCTGCCCGCCCGCGGCGGCCAGCCGCCTCGCGAACGGCTCGGACACCCAGCCCTGCAGCGCCGCCCCGCGCGGCCCCTCGGCCAGGCGGAACTTCTCGCCGCGGAAGCCGGTGGTCACCACGTTCCAACCGTAGGAGGCCGACTCGGTGGTGTGGACGAGGAGGATGCCGGCGGCGCCGCGACGGGCCGCCTCCTCGAACTTGTGGAGCCAGCGGCCGTGGATGGTGAGGCTCTCCCCGTCGAAGCGGCGCGGCTCCTGCGGGGTCGGGGGCGGCTCGTTGCCGAGGACCAGCAGGACCTTCCCCGCCACGTCCGTGCCCTTCCAGTCGTCCCAGCGCTCCTCCGGCGCGTCGATGGCGAAGCCGGCGAAGACCACCTCGGCGTCCACCGCCACCTCGGGCTGGGCCAGGCCGGTGGCCATGACCACGTCCTCGAAGAGCCCCGGCGCGAGCTCCCCGGAGGGAGCGCGGAAGCGGAGCGTGCTCGCCGTACCGTCGAGCGTGGCGCCCACCACGTCGACCCGCTGCCGGTAGCCCTTCCCCACCGCCGGCTCGAGGCCGAGGGCGGCGAGCTGGGTCTCCAGGTAGCGGACCGTCAGGTCGCCGCCCCGCTGGCCGGTGCCGCGCCCCTCGAAGAGGTCGTCGGCCAGGAGCGAGAGGTGGGCCCGGAGCGGCGCCTCGAGGACGCGGGGGGCGGCTGCGGCTGCCGGCGGCGCGGTGACGGCGAGCGCGGCGAGGAGCGGGGCGAGGGTCATTGGCGTGTTCTCCCGGCGCGCACTCTCCCACGGCAACCGTCGGCGCGGGGGGCCGCGGTGGGGCGGGTCGGGGCCGGGGCCGGCGCCTAGGGCTGGGCGAGGTCGAGGGGCGCGCCCTCGGCGAGGTGGCGCATGGCCACCGAGTTCATGCAGCGCGAACTCCCGTCTCGTCACGACTGGCGTGAGAATAACGCCTGGGCCGCACTCTGGATGTCTCGATGGATGCCAGCCCCCTAGCCGCCAAGGTGCTGCCGCATCCCCGCAGACTGGGCCTATCCGAGGCTGAGATCTCCTCCTCCAGTTGCTCGACTTAAGCGCGCGGCCGGCTGACTCGCTTGGGCGGGCGCTGCCCCCCAGCAGCGAACGGCTCGAAGAGCTTCCGGATATCGGCGCCGAAGCCCTCGCAGAGCCGCGCAAGGGTGGTCAGTGTGATGTTGGTCTCCCTACACTCAACGCGCTGAAGGACTTGCGTTGCCATGTCGCAGCGGTGCGCGGCTTCCTCCTGACTCCAGCCATTGAGTCTCCGAAGGCTCCGAACGTTGGAGGCGAGGCGATGCTGGAGGTCGCGATAGCTCGCGCTCTGGTACTGGCCAGCCCTCTCGCTCCGCCTCCTTCGCATCCGGCCGAACGGTACCGACCAGGCCCTTACGCACCACCACGCTAGCGTTGTGTCCGTGCCACCGGTACGCTACTGAACGTAGAGCCCTGCGTGGTGAGAGCCACCCCCTCGCAACGGCTCATCAAATTCACCCTGACATACGGAGGCGCATGATCTCGCTTCTACTCATGGCTGCACTTGGCGCCTCACCGTCGCCGCCGGCGTTCACGGGGCTCTGGCACTGCGATCAAGACAACAAGACCACGACTATTGGCCTGAGCCCGAGCGGACAGTACGAAATGGTCTTTGCGTTTGCGCTCCATGGCTATCGGGCCTTCGCGATGGAGAGCGGAACCTGGAGAATTGAGAAGGACGGCTCTCTCACGCTGATCGAGGGCACTGGAAAGTCGAGAACCAGCTACCGGATGACCGTTCAGGCCGGAGGAAGAGAACTCACGCTCAAGTCCACCTTCCTGTGGTTCCCAGACCCCGAAGCTACTCGCCTCGCCGCCGCAGGCGCAGCGAACGCGCCAACTCTCATCTACAAGAAGATGTCGGACCTCGTTGACTAGGCACCGCCGTGGCGTCCGAGACCGCACCTTCCTGGCCAGACTCTTCCGAATCGGCCACCGGCGGCAACTGGTGTTGAGGCTGGACCGCCCAAGTTTGGTCCAGACTCATTCGGCACTCTGAGGGGAAACCATGACCAGGCTCTTGTGGCTACCAGTGCTAGCTGTCATCTGCGGATGCGCCACGCCGACCTTCATTCGCATGAGCCCGGCGCCTGGGCAGATGCTCGACGTGACCTTCAAGAATGGAACGCCAGTAGTCGTTTCGCACGGCAGGCTCGCAGATGTTGGACTGTCGCCGGTCGCAGGCCCCACGGGCCGCTACCAGATGGGCGACCGCATCGCCCTCATGGTGAAGGTCCGCAATAAGGGAGGGCAGCGCATTGAGGTATCGGAGTCCAACCTCTCGGTGCAGGTGAACGGCATGTACGCGCGCGTACTCATGGCCGTCGAAGTAGAGGACGAGATTCGCACCAGCGCAGCCTGGGCCCAGGCAGTGAACGCGGTCGCCACAGGCATGGCTACACTGGGCACGAGCATGACGGCTGGCCAGACTACACACAGCGGGCAGGTCGGCGGAGTTGCGTACTCTGGCACATCGACGAACTCCTCAGCGGCTCGCCAGGAGGTCCGCCAGGTTCAGGCGGGCGGCGCTGCGCGCAGTGCAGAGATCGCCGCTCGCGAGTCCGCTGCGATTGGCGGCGTAGCAGCGTTGTTTCAGCAGAACACCATCGAACCCGGTGACTGGCTTATCGGAGGTGTTGTGGTCGAGTTCGCGAGGGATGCGCTGTGCGTCGGCCAGGCAACCGAAGCTGGAGTGCCCCCTACCCCAGATCCGGGTCTGTGTCGGCTCGACATCCTCGCCACGGTGGCTGAAGAGAGCCACCGGGTCACGTTCGTTGAGTCCTTCGTTGAGACGGGCGGAACGTCCGGATGGTACGCAGAGGAACCGCGTCCTCGACGGTAGGCCAACAACAGCTTTCGCTACCTGACGTGGCCAGGTAGGCCGACCCCGCTCCTGGCTGCGGCGACAGGCCCTGCGTGCAGATCATTTCACCTCGCGCACCACCGAGCGGCCTGCTCACCTACGAGACGCCACCGCGCCCCTGAGCCATCGGTCTGACCGGTCAGTGGCAGGGCCGGACTGTAAGCGATGGCCGAGTGCCCGCCGCTGCGCGGTAGCGCCGAGGCCAGGTCACGCCGTTGGCCATCGACCGGTCTGACGAGAGCGGCCCGGAGTTTCCGTTTGCATAGCGGATGTGCATCCGTCATACTGGATTCGCCATATAGATGGGACGAGGGCCGCGGCCTGACGACTCCCAGCCAACTCCGGCAGCGACCGGCTCGGTGGCAAAGCCGCGCGATGGTGACCCAATGCGAGTTCCGCTTAGAAGCCCTGCCGCTCCAGCAAAGCTGGTGGGGCCCGCCGCTCGGGATCCGGCCAAGCTCGTCTTGATTCACGGAGAGAGCGTTCGCGAGGTCGCGAAGGTCGCCTTCGGTGTGCGCCCCCGCGACCGAAGCGGGAAGGCGCTGCCGGCGGGCGTCTTCCTGGTCACGACCACTCGGGCTCGGAAGCCCTACGTCTTCGACCTGCTGCTCTACGTCAACGTCGAGGTGCGACCGTGACCGGCGCGCTCCTTGCGCCGCTGATCCCGGCATCACAATGCGAGCTTCGCCCCCTGGAGCGAAAGGAATCGAAGCTCGCTAGGCTGGAGACCCCGCAGCACGAGGAGGGCTGAACGTGACCGCCGCTTTGAGACTGATCAAAGGCAGGGGCCCGAAGCCGAAGAAGTGGACCCACGCGAAGATTCTGCCCAAGGCGCCGGGCTCTACCTACCGGATCCTCGCCGGCGGCGGCGGGGCGCCCTACTTGCTGGAGTGGGATCTGTACGTCAACTCGGAGCCGAGCAGGGGCAAGCCGTGACCAGCGCTCTTCTCGCGCTGCTGATCACGGCGGCACCGTGCGAGCTTCGCCCCCTGGAGCGGGAGGAGGCGAAGCTCGCGCGGGTGATCCTCGCGACGCCCGACGAGGACGTGGTGAAGCTCCGAGCCCTCTTCGAGGAGTGGGACCGGATCACGGCGAAGGTGGACGCCTGCAAGGTCGCCCTGGCTGAGGACCGGCAGCTTCCCGGGAACTGAGCCGCGCCCTCCTCGAACCCCGGAAGCACGGCCTGCACCGCTTCCAGGCCTGAGGCGAATGAAGGAGAGGGCCGCGGCGGTCAGGTCGCTCCCTGCGGGCCAGCGACGGCCGGGATCTTCAGCGGGCGGCCACTGCGCCGGAAGCGAGTTTCCAAATGATTTCGAAGGCCGGCGAGCCGGTCCGCAGACTCACCCGGGACGTCCACTCACTCGACATCAGGCACCTTGCGCGCCAAGGCCGCTTCTCGGCCGAAGAGTGGTCAGGAACCTTGCGCTGGAGGCGGCCGGGGGCGGCTCCGCGCCTCACAGGGTTCCACTCGACCTCGGCCCACTTGGACCTCGTCCTTCGGGCTACAGGGCCCGCAAGAGGCCAGGGCTTCGTCAGGGTGGCCCTCTCGTGGTCACCCTGCGCCTTTGGCGGGCGGCGCCCTTGGTTCCTCTGTCCGTGCTGTGGCCGGCGCTGCGCTGTCCTCTTCCTGCCGGCGGGGACCGCCGGATGCAGGGTCTGCCACGAACTCCGGTACCAGTCCCAGCGAGAGGACCCCTACTGGAGACGCATGCGCCAGGCTGCTACCCTCCGGGTCCGCCTCGGGATGGAGGACTGGCTCTCCGGCCCGACCGTAGCGCGGGGATCGCCGGCGAAGCCCCGGGGGATGTGGACTCGCACCTTCTTCCGCCTCCGCGGCAAGGCTCTGGCACTCGAAGTGGGCGCCGGTTCGAGCTCAAGCCCTCTACTGGAGGCGATTCGTCGCCGAGCGAAGGCGGGTCACCGGCGTGGCCACCAGGTCCGGCATCGGCGCGTCGTCCAGGAGAGTGGTCCGGCTCGAAGTGGCAGCTCGAGCCAGCCCCGACATCCCAAGTGACATCCACCGCTGGGTCGGCCGTGTGGCCGGCGCTTAGATCCGCTCTGGCGCTGGCAGAATCGCGCCGGTAGGAGACTTCCTGGTACTGCTTGCCTGAGGCAGTTGGCTGACGCACAGTGCCCGTGAGACAGCGTTCTGGGCCTGGGCTTCCTCATGCGAAGGGCGGAGTGCCGCTCCGCGTTCACCGCATCCGGTCCACGTGGGTAGGGGGCCAAGAGGGCAAGGTGGCCAATCCGCCAACTGCTCTTCCTCTCTGGCCCCCCTCCTCCTCTGATGGAAGAACGAGATCTAGCCGGTTGCCCCCCTAGACCTACTTGCCCTCCCGAGACGCCCCGTGGCGAGCGTCGTACCCTTCCTTCGCGCCTTCAGCGTCCATTCGGTCCGGATGGAACCAGAGGCCCACCTCAACTCGCCGGCGAACTCCCGTGGGCTTGCCCTCTGAGTCGAGCTCGTTGCGGTACGGCCTGTGGGTCACTCGGGTGAACCCTAGTGGACGGAGCAGGTTGCTGAGAGCGCGAGAGCCCTTCTCAAGCGCGCGCTCCACGTTCTTAGTCAGAGCTCCTGCGAACTCCAGAGTTCGACGGAGTTCGTCAGCGGTGAACGGTTGCTCGACTAGGGCGAGGCCCGCACCGATCTCGCCATAAGCCGAAGGGCGCGTTTCTTCGTACATCGCCCGCCGTGCCGCCGTGTCCGGCGGCGGTGCGCCCGGCTTGAAGGCCGAGATGTCTCGTTGCTGGAGCCAGGCGATTACGGAGGGCCACTGGTCCTCGATCCATGCCGCCAGGCCGGAGTAGTAGGCCGAGTCCACGTCGCCAGCGGGCGTCTTCTTCGGCGGCGCCGTCTCGGTGACAAAGTATCTCCGATCCTTCTCATCCTCGAAGTAGACGCCGTTCTGATAGTTGGTGAAGAAGAAGACCTGAACGAGGTTGGGGGTGGAGAACGGCCGCATGTGCTTCAGGTTCACCTCCAGCGTGGGAGGTGGTGCTGCGATCACAGTCTTCAGTGAGTTGTAGAGGCCGAATCCCGCGTCGAATGCCATCTCGCGCGACTCTTGGACCACAAGGAACTTCGCGCGGAAGAGGTACTGGTTGAAGGCACTGCCGACCATGTCCTCCACCTTCACGTCGTTCCACCCGCCGCAATCCTTCAGCCAGTTCCTGATCGGCTGGAAGAAGAGGTCCTTCCCACTTCCAAGCATCCCGTAGAGAACCACGGCATGGTTCACCTTGCCGTCCAGATGCTGAACGTTGAAGGCGAGAACGTCTAGGACGTGTTCGCGCTCCTCCTTACTTGGAAGCAGGTATTCGGCGTGATCGAGCCACCTCCTTGGCTCGGGAAGTCCGCTGTCGATTCTTGGAGGTTCGACGAATAGGGTAACCGCCCGGCCTCGGCCGTCTTGACGTAGGTCTCTCGGGAGCCCGCGCGGCGGGCCCGTATCGCTGCTCCTTCCTGTCCGGATTCGCCGCCGACCGCCTTCAGGCCGACGGCTCGGCTGCTGGTGGCTTCCATCGGT
>JACRDU010000130.1 GCA_016218495.1 Elusimicrobiota bacterium | reverse complement strand
TGGGGGTAAAGAGCGCCCCCGGCGAGACGACGCTGGGGCGGGCCGCGGACCCCGGAATCAGCACCGGTCCCGGCGCGGCCAGCGGGGCCAAGACCGCGCGGCCCACCGCGACCTGGGCCGGCAGAGGCGTCGCCGTTAGGGTCAAAAGGGCCGCAAGGGGGAGCCGGAGGCCGCGCATCCGCCTATTGTAGCCTAGTCGGAGCGGCCTGTTATGGGCCCTTCGGCCCAAGATAGGCGCGCCATCCAGCGGCCGATGGGATATAATCGGATGATGCTGTCGGCGCTCCTGCTGGCCCTCGCCGTCCTTCCGGCCGCCGCCCAAGAGGGGGACCCTGCCGTCACGCTCGGGGGAACCCCGGCCGCCGGCGTGTATACCCTGGTGAGGCCGTCCGGAGCGGGCACGGCCCTGCTCGAGCTGGGCCCTTCGGACCCCTTCCCCGCGCCCTACGACTCCGTCATCTTCCAGGGGGAAGCCCCGGCGGCGGGCGTCGGCTTCGAAGCCGCGCGACAAGAGCCGGCCGGCTGGTCGGCGTGGCGCAAGGCGGACCTGCATCGGGGCGCGGACGGCAGGTTCTGGGCCAAGGTCCGCTTCGACGGCGCCGGGACGGGCGCGCTCATGGTCCGCGCCCTCGGCTCCGGCCCGGCGGCTTCGTCCCCGCTGACCCTCTACTCCATGCAGGTCTTCATGTCCGGCGCGCAGGAGGCCTCCCGGCCCGGCCCGCGTCCCGCGGCGGCCCCCGCGGAGCCGCCGGCCTTCATCGCCCGCGACGGCTGGGGCGCCCGTCCCCCCAAAGAGCCGTTCTCCCCGCACAAGCCCGACCGGGTCACCCAGCACCACACCCAGGGGCGCCGGCCGTCCACGCTCGAAGAGTCCTTGGCCGAGATGCGCTTCCTGCAGGACTTCCACCAGAACGGCCGCGGCTGGAACGACATCGGCTACCACTTCCTCGTGGATTCCCAAGGACGGATTTTCCAGGGCCGCCCCGTGGACGTCGTCGGGGCGCACGTCAAGAACGACAATTCCGGCAACGTCGGCATCTGCTTCATGGGCAGCCACCATCCGCCCTTCAACCATCCCGTCGCTCCCGAACAGCTCGACGCCTCCGTCCGGCTCGGCCGCTGGCTGCAGGCGTCCTACGGCGCCGGGCCGGAGACCTACAAGGGGCACCGCGACCGCGGGCAGACCGACTGCCCCGGCGACGTCCTCTATCCGCTGTTGGAGAAGGTCCGCGCCGCCTGGCGCGGTCCGGGGCTGGCCGAGCGCCTGCAATCCTGGCTCGGTAACTTAAGACCTTGAACGGGCCCTCTATTGGTCCGTGATGTCGGGGAAGAGGACGAAGTCCCGCCGCACGGGAGCCGCGTCCTTGGCCGCCCACGGCAGGTGTGAGGGCTTGGCCGCGCGCATCTGCCGGCGCTTGGACAGGCTCCAGCTCTTGATGGGCGGAGCCGTCTCATCGAAGTACTCCCCGATGTATTCGGGGTGGTCTGCGACGAGCTTGTAGCCCTCGCCGCGCGGGGGTAGGACGATCCTGAAGCGCCCCCGCGCATCGGTCCTGGACTCGAAGGTCTCCTCCTCGCTCTGCGTCATGAAGAGGAGGACGACGCCTTTGACGGGACGGAACGACAGCATGTCGTACACGGTGCCCTCGAAGGTCCATTGCACGGCCGGCGCGGGCTTCTCGGCCTCCGGCTTGCCCCCGGCCGGAGCGATGGGGCCTCCGGGGCCCGACGACAACGGCTCGTAAGCGGGCGGAGAAGCCGGCTCTTGGCGCGCCGCCGGCTGCGCGGGCGGGGCGACGGCCGCGGGCGGCGCGTGTGGCGGCGAGGCCAGCCCGACCAGCATCAGGAGGTTGTCGAGCAGCCCCAGCTTGAAGGCGAGGAATGCCGCGGCCGCGATAACGACGAACTTCACCGCCCCGCCGCCGGCCGCGGCGGGCGCGGGAGCGGGCGCCGGCTCTTCGCAGGAGGTAGGCGGGGGGGCCGACGGCAGAGTCCCTTCGAGAATCATCGATTCCGGGTCGGGCACCGGCACCGCGGCCGCCGGCTCCACCGGCACGCCGTGCTCATCGACCGCTACGGGGTCGTCGGCGGAGGCGGGGGGAGGGGGGATGACGAAGTTGCAGAACGGGCAATTCTCGGTGCCCGCTTGGACATCGAACATGCAGTTCGGGCACTTCACTCCGGAAGTGTAATATAACTTCCGCATTCACGCCACGGCGGGGGCGGGCTACGGGCGGCGGCGCAGCCCGAGGACGAACGGCAGCTGGGAGAACTTCCAGAGGTAGATGACGGCGCCCAACCCGAGGATCTGCGCCAGCAGCGGCAGGGCGCTATTGTCCTCGGCCGGCTTCTCCTCCTTGGGGAGGTGGCCGTCGTAGAGGTGGTTCGCCTGGCGCAGCGTGTGCGTCGGGACCTCGTAGGGCTCCTCATCGGCGGCGGGCTTCGCCGCCGGCGCCGGGGCCTGAGCGGTCGGAGCGAAGGTCGGGGCCGTCGCGCCGGCCGATTCCACGATGCGCTCCTTCTTCCCGTCCGGATACGGGTTGCGGGGGGCGAACGGCCACATCTCCGGGATGGCCCCGCTGGCCGAGCCTCCGCTCTGCGCGAATGACGGCGTCACGCGGGCGGTCTCGGCCGCGGGGGCCAGGGACGCCGAGCCGGCCGTCGAGCCCTTCATGGCTTCCGCGGCGGCCTTGCGGTACGGGTCATAAGGGGCGACATGGCCGGGCATGCTCTCCGCGCCGACCTGCATCAGGGCGGGCATCGGCTTCGCCGCGAAGGCCAGCAGCTTCTCCTGAGTGGGCGCCGCCTTCGTGCCGTCGAACGGATTGCCGGCGCCGCCGCTGTCGCCGCCTCCCGGCCCTCCGCCCGCGCCTCCTCCACCGCCCCCGCCGCCACCGCCTCCTCCCCCGCCGCCTCCTCCTCCACCGCCTCCACCACCGCCCTCGCCGCCGCCGCCGGAGGGGCCGCCTGAAGGCCCGCCCGACGGGCCTCCGGACGGGCCGCCGGCCGGCCCCTGCGCGGCAGGAGAACCCGACTGGCTGGCCGCCGGAGACTCGCCGGACTGCTGCTGGGGTCCCGCCGTCCGCTCGGGATCGGGCTGGCGCTGCGGCTGCGGACCGGTCGGCTCCGGGTCGACCTTGGGGTCCACCTTGGCCAATTCGGGGTCGGGTTCGACCCGGGGATTCGTGACGGGGTTGCCTTCATGGTCCCAGCGCTTGGTCGGGTCCTTCCCGCGGACGCGCTGCTCCTCGGCCAGCCGGCGGCGGAGCTCGTCTTCGCTGAGGCGCTCCTTGGCCTTGGCTTCCTCTTCCATCCGGCGCCGCTTCGCCTCTTCGGCCGCCTTGCGGGCTTCTTCGGCCTTCTCCCGAGCCTCTTTCGCCTCGCGCTCCGCCTTGTCGCGCGCCTCTTTGGCCTCGCGCTCCGCACGGTCGCGGGCTTCCTTGGTCCTGAGGTCGGCCTGCTCTTTGGCGAGGCGGTCGGCCTCGGCCTTCTCGCGCGCCAGGCGCTCGGTCTTCTCGGCGGCGGTCTCCTCGCGCACGCCGTTGCGCTCGCCGCGGTCGCGGACCGGGTCTTCCTTGGCCTTGGGCTCCGAACCGCGCTCGCCCTCGGTCTTCTCGGGCCCCGCCTTCTCCCGGGCCCTGGCGGCCTCGCCGTTGACGTAGCGGCTCCACATGTCGCGCATCACGTCGCGCCCGCCTTCGAGGAGGCGCGTCGTCAGGGAGCGGGCATCCGCCGGCGCGGCGTCGCGCAGCTCGAGCGCGGCCTTCTCCCGGGCTTCGGCGGCCCGCGCCGCGGCTTCGGCCTCCGCCGCCAGGCGCGCCTCCTCGGCACGCGCCTCGCTCAGCTTGGAGACGGCGTCCTGCGGCTTCAAGACCTCGTTGATGACCTGCGTGCGCAGGGCCTCGGGGTCCACGCCCCGTCTGAGGGCCTCCTTCTCGATGGCTTCCCGCCCCGCCGTGTCCCGACCCGGCCCGTCTTTGGCGGCGGCCCGCTCGCGCAGCATAGCGTCGGCGAGCTGGGCGTTTGTCTTGCCGCCGTCGAAGTAGCGCATCAGGCCTTCGCCGCCCGGCAGGGCCGACAGCATCCGCACCCCGAAGGAGGCCTTCGCGGGTCCGGCCGGAGGGACGGCCGCGGCGCCCTCGAGCAGGGCGGACGCCGCGCCCTCGCCGCGCAGGACGGCCTCGGGGCCGAGCAGGGGCCTGCCTCCGGCGTCGACCAGGGAGACGCTGCGCGGCGCGGGGCTCTCGAACAGCGGCCGTCCGTCGGGCCCGAGCAAGGAGAGGCTCTGCGCCGGGGCGGCCTCCACGGCCAGGGGCTTGCCGTCCGGTCCGAGCAGCCCGGCGCGCTCCAGCGGGGCGGCTTCGCCGCGCACCGGCTTGCCGTCCGGCCCTAGCAGAGCGGCGCTCTGGGCGGGGGCGGCCTCGCCGCGCACCGGCTTGCCGTCGGGCCCGAGGATGGCGGCCGGCTTGGCGGCGCGCCCTTGGGGACCGTCCACCACCGCATTACGGGCCTTGAGGACCCCCTCCGCAGCCGTCACCTGCTCGACCAGGGCGGCGCGCTCGCGGGCACGGGCCACCTGAGCCGTCTCGCGGGCCTTGGCACTGCGCCCCTCATAGGCCATCATGCCGAGGAAGAAGAGGTCGGTGGACAGGTCCGCGCCCTTCTTCCAGGCCTTCGCCGAATCGCCCTCCTGGATGGCCACCACGGTCTGGCCCAGGTTGTCGATGCCGCCCACGGTCCAGGTCCCGTAGAGGAGCACGGTGCCGGCGCGGTGGACATAGCTCAGCGCCGTGGCCGCGCGGGCGGTGCCGGCCGCCCCCATGCCGAACAGGGAGCCGCCCTTGGCCGCCACGCCGACGCCGGCCCCGGCGCCCCAGGTCGCCCAGATGACCGGGTTGAACATCGTCTCGCCGACGTTGTCGAAGATCTTCAGGGCATAGCCCCCGGTGCTCTGGGCGTAGCGCGCGAAGCCCTCCTTCTGCTGGGCGTTGTCGATGATGCGGTCCGCCGTCCCGGACATCGTGAACCGGGTCAGCGAGCCGGAAAGCTCGTCGGTGCTGTAGCGGAAGCGCTCGCAGTACCAGGCCTGGTACTTGGCGGTGCAGTCGGCCTCGGAGGCGAACTTGCCCTGGCCGTCCCAGCGGTTGGTCAGCTTCGACCACTCCCTGGCCGAGGTGTTCTCCTGGGTATAGCCGGCCTGGCGCAGGCCGGCGACGCGCCGTTCGGACGCCTCGTCGACCACGTACTGCAGGGCGTCCTTGTTGAGCCGGTCCAGCTGGCCGTCGGTGCCGCCCACCGCCCAGTTCATCGGGGCGACCTTGCTCCAGTTCGCGGCGGCGGAGGCGCCGTAGCGCCCGTCGCCGCTGATGGCGTAGACGATGGTCTGCGGGGCGGCCTGCAGCGAGCCCCAGATGCTCGAGGCGGTGCCTTCCCCGAACTTGAGCACATGGCCCACGACCGGGGTCTCGTGGATGGCGGTGCCGATGATGCCGAAGGTGGAGGTGCCCGCCACCTCGTTTACGATGCGCTCCTTCTGTTCGGTCCCGTTGCTCGACCAGCCGCCGGCGTCCACCGTCCCCTTCCACCCGTAGCGCTGCAGGGAGACGGTCTCGATGGACTTGGCGTTGGAGAACCAGCCGGAGTCCTCCATGCCGAACATCGAGTGCCACTGGTTGTAGCCGCCGGAGGCCAGGTACTCGCGCCAGCGCCGCGGGTCGACCGCGCCGCGGCCCTCGCGGTCGGTCTGGATGGGGCGGGTCATGACCAGCGCCCACTCCGAGCGGCCGCCGTAGCTCGTCGACTGCATGAAGTTGGCGCGCTCCACGCGCATGGTGCCGTCTTTGTTGCGGTAGACCTTCTGGAAGCTGCCGTCGGGGGCGATGCTGAGCGACACCGAGGCGATGCGGTCCCCCGGGTCCCAGGTGTCGAAGAGCCAGTTATGGATGGGGCGCGAACGGTTGCCGTCCTTGTCGTCCCAGCCCAGGGCCTTCACGATGTCGCGCGCGACGGCGTAGGACTCGTCCTCTCGGGCCTTGCCTTTGAGGCCGCCGGTGAGGCGGCTCAAGTCCACCTCGTAGACCTGGACCTTGCCGTCCTTCTTGACGCGGGCCACGCGATTCCCGACGAACTCGATCACGCTGCCGTCGCGCTGGACCACGGATTCGAGGGTGAAGGCCCCGTCCTCGCCGACCCGGCCGCGCTGCTCGCCGCCGCCGTCGAGCGAGGTGACGGTGGTCTTCCCGTCCTTCTCGATGACCGTGCGCGTGCGGGCCTTCTGGTCTTCGATGGTCCGCCGCCCGGTGGCCTCGTCGAGCGCCAGGGTGCGCACGACCTTGGTCCCTTCGCGCTCCTCCACCTTCTGGCGGCGCGCGGCGCCGTCCACCGTGGTGACCCGCACGGGCGTCCCGTCGTCCCCGAAGTCCGTGCGCACCATCAGCTTCTTGGCGAAGTCGGTGAGCTCCTCGCTGATGCGGCGGCTGGTGCGCGTGTCGATGACCGAGGCCCGGGCCAGCTTCTGGACCCCCTTATCGTCGAACTCGCCGGTGGTCCGGACCTCGCGGTGGTCTTTGGGGCTCTTCACCACGATGAGGGTGGTGTTCCCTTCGGCGGCCTCGAAGCGCGTGCTGCCGTCGTTGAACTCGCGCAGGATGCCCCAGAACTCCCGGTCGCCATCCTTTCGGGAGGCGTAGGCCACGGCCGTCTCCGCGCCGCCGTCCACTCCGACCTCCCAGGGCTGCAGCCGCATCCCGGGCTTGAGGGCCTTCTGGTGCAGGGCCTCGTTGACGTAGTCCTGGTAGAGGCCGCGCTTGGCGATATAGAGCGACAGCGCGGGGGACTTCGTGGTCAGCGCGTCGCGCTGTTTCTTCGCCCCCGCCGCGTCGGCCGCGGGCTTGTCGAAGCCCAGCCCCCGCAGGGTCTCGCCGCGCAGCGCGCTCAGGCGGGTATCGGCCTTGTCGAGGTCCTTGAAGCCGGCGGCGTCCACGCCTCCTTCGGCCAAGGCCTGCACGGCCAGGGAGTGCAGCTCCTTGCGCAAGGCGGCGCGGTCCTTCTCGAAGGCCTCCTGGCGCCCCTGGGGCGTGAGCTTCTCGAAGGGGGACACGGCGGCGCCGAAGGTCTGGGAGAGCCGGTCCCAGA
The DNA here is from genome assembly GCA_016218495.1 of Elusimicrobiota bacterium. Lineage (GTDB taxonomy): Bacteria > Elusimicrobiota > Elusimicrobia > UBA1565 > UBA1565 > SCTT01. The sequence continues at coordinate 31,969 of JACRDU010000130.1, read as the reverse complement.
CGCTGGGCCCGTCGGAGGCCGCGGCCCGGGCCGGCGCGGGCTCCAGCGCGGCGGGGAGGTCCGGCACCTGGCCGTCGATGCGCACGGTCGCCGGAGCGGCGTTGACGAGGGACTGGGCGCCCCCGGACGGGGCGTCGGCCATGACGGGCTCGGCGGCGATGTCGCTGCCCGCTAGGCGGCCGTTCTCGAAGAGCTGCGCCAGCGCGGCCTGCGGGGCCTGCCGGCCGCTGGCCACGTCCTTGGAGAACTCCTCCAGGGGCTTGAGCGAGCCGGCCGGGGCCGTCGTGCGGGCGGCCTCGGCGAGGCGGGCCAAGGCCGCGGGGGGGACCGAGCCGGGGGTCTTCCCTTCGGCCGCCTTCAGGCGCTCGACGATTTCGACGAGCTTGTCGAGGCGGCCGGCCAGCGCCGCCTTCTTCTCCGCCGGCAGGTCTTCGGCGTCGACGCGGCGGCGCAGCGCGGAGAAGCGTTCGCGCAGGGCGCCCAGCGATCCGAGGACGCCCAGCTTCTTGAACTCGGGCACGTGCGCTGCGGCGATCTTGCGCTTCTGTTCGGCGGTGGGGGCGGAGAGGGGGACCAGAGGGGCGGCGTCGAGCTCCTGGCGCTGCGCGGCGAACTGCTCCTGGAGGCCGGAAAGGAGGATTTCCATCTCCTCAGCGGCCGTCAGGGCGATGTCGGCGTCGGCCGCGCGGACGCTATAGGATGCGGTCCGGCCGAAGGCGACGGGGGGCAGGGAGCCGCCTACAATAAGGATAGCGGCCAGCGCGAGGCGCTCGGCGAGGATAGGCCTTTCGGTCCGCCTCATGCCCAGATTATTGTGCGCGAAGTCCTATTCCGCCAGCCCCCGTGGGCCTGTCCGAAATTAGGTCCTAAGGCCTAGAGGCGGGGAGCTTGTCTGACGGGCGCAGGGCGGGCGCGGCGCGGAAGAAGGCGCACAGCGCCCAGAGCCAGGCCAGGGAGGCCGCCGCGAGCAGCGGGCTCAGCGTCCTGGCCAGGACCCAAAGGCCCAGGAGCGGGTCCAACGCCGCGCGCCAGCCGGCGGAGGTCCGCACCCGGCGGCGCTCGACGACCCGGACCGCGTCGAAGCCCTCCGAGCGCAGGGAGGCCATCACGGCCGCCTCGAGGTCGGGCGGGGACATGTCCTGGTGTCCGGGCAGCGACATTACGTTCCAGCAGTAGGGCGCCTGGGCCCAGCCATGGTTGTCGGTGGCGCAGGCCGGGAACATCCCGCGCGCGCGGGCGAAGGAGAGGGCGGAGGGGCGCGCCTCGTCTTGGGCCTGCAGGGCCTTCGGCGCCCCGTTCGCCACCTCGATTCCTGCGGGCAGCGATGCGTGGCCGGCCAGGTCGGCGAGGCCGGCGCGGTGATGCCTCCAATACTCCGGAAGGCTCAGGATGGGCGCCGCGCCGAAGACGGGGGAGGCCTCGCGCAGGAACGCCTCCAGGCCGGCCTGGCCGGCCTGGTAGCGCGCCAGCGGAATCTCCCCGTGCGGGGACAGGGCCACGACGTGGGCGCCATGCAGGCTGAGCTCGATGCCGTGCAGCGAATCCGCGCCGCCGGCCGACGCCGGAACGCGCGAGCAGGCGTCGCTGTTGTGGTCGGTAAGGAATCCCGCCCGGAACCCCGCGGCGCCGTGCCAGGCGGCGTTCTCCATCGGCGAGAAGGAGCCCCTCCCGTCGTGGGAGCAGGAGGAATGCGAATGGAAGTCGAGCGCCGCAAGGCGCGGGTCGTCGAAGACGATCGTGGCAATCGGCCTGGGGAAGAGCAGCGCCCAGGCGAGGAAGAGCGCGGCCGAGGCCGACCAGGCCGCCCAGCCGGCCAGCGCGGAGCCGAGGCTGCGGGCCGGGCGGAAGGCGCGCAGGACCCAATACGACGCGGCGATCCAGGCCAGCCAGGCCGCGGCCTGTGAAGCGCTCGAGAAAGTGAGGAGGTCGGCCAGCGCGGAGAACGGGGCGCTCAGCACGTATCCGGCCGGAAAGCCCAGCCCGGCCGATTCGAACGGGCCGGCGTCCACGGCATCCGTCAACGGGGAGAGCCGGGACGCCTGCCCCGCCAGGATGAGGGCCGTGCCGACGAAGGCGGTCAGGACGGGGAGGGCGGGACGCTCCGCGGAGCGGGGCGGCACGTCAGGACGCGGCGAGGGAGGCGAGGCGTTCCTCGAGCCGGACGCGCGAGTTCGCGCCTTCTCCCTCGAGGAGGTAGTACTTGCTGGCCTTGGGCTCCAGGATGACGATGCAGTTGGCCGGGACCCCGGCGCGCTGATAGGCGGCCAGCTTGTGGTGGCCGTCCAGGATGAAGCCGGCGAAGAAGGAGTGCAGGTTCTTCAGGCGCCCCGAGGAGACGGTCTCGGGCACGGCCCTCTGCAGCAACCCGAGCAGCAGGACCTTGGGGCGGTCGCCGCCCTGGATCATCTGCTGATAGAGCCGGATGTTCTCCTGCTTGAGCTTCGAGGAGGGGACCAGGGGGATGACGAAGTCGAACTGCTTTTCGAGAATCTCGCCCTGGCGGAAGACGCGCGGGGTCCGGCCCTCGTAGTGCTCCCAGCCGGAAAGGAGGTCCTCGGCCGCCGGGTCCTCGACGTCCCAGATCTCCTGGAACTCGGCGTTGTAGAAATAGGAGTTCTCGTCCTCGCCGCTATAGGGCCCGACGAGGTTGAGCTGGGTGCTGAAGACGTAATGCTCGCCCTTGTCCATCAGGTCGATCATAGGCTGGATGTCGCGCAGCACCTCGACGCCCATCGGGCGGGGGATGGCCAGCGATTTCGGGAGGTTGACGATCTTCTTCTGGGCCAGCGCCTTCGGCTCCTGCAGCATCTTGAACCAGAAGTGGCAGGTGTCGCAGTCGTTGCCGACCTCGAAGCGGCGCTTGCCGTTCACCTCCAGGAAGAGCGAGTTCGCCTGGGCGTGCTTCTTGCCGATGCCGACTCGGAAGAGGCCGCGCGGGTGCGCCGAACGCACCTTCCAAAGTCCTTCCCGGACCTCGACGGGATCGGGGACGGCCGCGGTGGATTCCGGTTTCATCTCGCAGAGATTGTAGCCGTGTTTCCTCTCCCCCGCAAGACCGCCACCAGTGCCACCGGTGTCAGACATTCGAAAGTTTTGGAAGTTCCGCGCTCCGGTTTCCGAAACTTTCGAATGTCTGACACCGTTCGAGCGTGCTATACTCGGCGCGTGGATGCTCCGACGAAGGAGGCCCTGGCGCGGTTGGAACGCCTGAGCGCCGTCGGCCGCGCGGCGGGCTCATTCGCCCACGACATCAGGGGTCCGCTCCACGTCATCTCCTCCACCGCCGAGCTGGCCCTCTCCCACATGGAACCCGCCGGAGAGCTCAAGGACGGGCTCGAAACCATCTTGCGCAACGCACGCCAGGCCGCTCAGGCCGCGCAGGCCCTGCTGGACTTCGCGGCGGCGCCCGCGTCCGGGCTGGGCCCCTGCGACCTTTCGCGCCTCTTGGAGCGCCAGCTCAGGCTCCTCGACAAGATGCTCGTGTCGCACGGGGTGCGCCTCGAGGCCGAACTCTCCTGCCGCGCCGCTCCGGCCGGCGACGAACGGGCCCTGGAAACGGCGCTGCACAACCTCCTCGTCAACGCCTTGGAGGCGATGCCGCGCGGCGGCACGCTGAGGGTTCGGGTGGAGACCTCCCGGACGGAGGCGAAGGCCACCATCTCCGACAGCGGCGCCGGCATGGACGGGGACACTTTGGCCAAGGCCGGGACGGCGTTCTTCACGAGCAAGCCGAACGGCACCGGCTTGGGGCTCTATCTGACCCGCCGCCTCCTTGAGGACAGCGGAGGAGCCCTGGAGCTAGCCAGCGCCCCCGGAAACGGGACCACGGCCGTGGTCCGCCTTCCCTTATAAACCCCTTTCCAGGGGATTTCCCTTCGTTTTGGCGAAATAGGTCTGTAACGGGCTTCTCTTATATTTGTGGGGATTGCGCCGAGGCGCGCCCTATGTGGGCGTGCGCCCTGACCGTGCCGTCGCCGTTTGCCGCGACAACGCCCCATCGTGGGGGGCGACCTGGAGGCCGTATGACTGGAGAATGGACATGAATCCCTGGGATGAAGAAGCGTTCGCGCAGATAAACGACGTCGAAGCAGCGCGACTTGCGATCCGGGGGGCCGTGGCCACGATCCGCGACCTCCAGGACCTCTCGTCGCGCCTCAAGGGCACCCTCCAGGAGGCCCAGGCGCGCGAGCACGAAGCCCGAACCCAGTCGGCGGAATACCGCAAGCAGCTCGAGGTGTGGCAGAAGGAGGCAGAACGCTGGGAGATCGAGCGGCGGGAATCCGCCCAGAAGGAAGAACGCTGGAAGGACCGGGTCAGGCTCGAAGTGCGCGAGGAGGAGCGAGCGCGCGTCGAGCGTGAGCGCCGCCAGTCCGAAGACGAGCTGGCCGCCCTGGCCGCCCAGGTCGAGACCTGGAAGGCCACCCACGCCCACAAGGAGCACCAGTGGGGCGAGGTCCGCAAGGTGCTCGAGCAGCGCGAAGCCGAGCTCCGCCAGTCCCAATCCGAGAAGGCCGCGCTGGTGGCCCGGTTCCAGAAGGACCAGGAGATGGTGCTCCAGCTGCGCCGCCGCCGCGATGAGGAAATCCTCTCCACCCTGAAGAACCGGGAGAAGGAGCTGGAACTCAAGGAATCCGAAATCCTCCGCCTCAAGCGCGTGAACGAGGAGTTCCAGCGCGTGCTTGCGGCGCAGACCCAGGACTCCGAGCTCAAGCTGCGTGAGCGCGAAGAGCGCCTCACCCGCGACTACAAGGCCCGGGAGATGGAGCTCCAGGAGCGCTACGCGAAGCGCGAGGCCGAGCTGCAGGCGGCTTGGGCCGACGTGGAGAACGGGCTCTGGGAGCGCGCCAAGGAAGCGCGCGAGAAGCTCGACCGGGCCGTCAACGCCCAGTTCGACGAACGCGCGAGGGCCCTCGCCGACCGAACCTCCGAGGTCGAGGCCCACCTCGAGCGCCGCCGCCAGGAGCTCGACGCCGACTTCACCGCCCGGGTCTCGGAGAACGAGCGCCGGACCGCCGAGCTCGAGCGCGGCCTGGTCGAGCGCCACAAGCGCCTCGAACAGACCCTGCTCGCCCGCTTCGAAGAGGACCTCGAGAAGGAGCGAGCCTCCGCCGTCGAAGAGGCGCGCAAGCGCGCCGCCGTGCTGCAAGAGGAGCATTCCGCGCGCGTCAACGAGCTCGCCCGCAGGGAGTCGGACTTCGCGCGGGAGGTCGAGAAGACCCGCCGCACGCTCGAAGCCGAGGCCGCATCCCGGGCCGCCGAGGCCGAGTCGGGCGCGCTGCAGCGCGAGGCTTCCCTCGAGGAGGCCTTCAACCGGCGGACCGTCGAGCTGCAAGAGAGCCACCTGGCCCGCGAGAACGAGCTGCGCGACGATTGGACCCGCCGGAAGGTGCAGCTGCTCAGCGAGCACGAGAAGGCCGTCGAGGCCGAGCGGGCTTCGCTGGCCGAGCAGGTCCGCCAGAAGGAGCGCGCGTTCGAAGAGGCCTACCAGGCCCGAGTCGCCGAGCTGGAAAGGGCCCGGGCGGGCATGGAGGAGCAGTTCCGGACCTGGAAGCAGGGCGTCGTCACCGAATACGTGGCCAAAGAGAAGAACCTCGACAGCGAGTGGCACGAGCGCGAAGCCGACGTCATCCGCCGCTACGAGACCGCCCTCGAGCAGGAGCGGCGGTCTTCGAAGGTCGAGTTCGAACGCGTCCGGGCCGAGTTCGACCAGCGCCGCCGCCAGGGGGAGGAAGAGCTCCTCGCCCGCAGCCAGGAGATGAAGCGCCAGTTCGCGAAGCTCGAGGCCGAGATCGAAGGGCGGGCGCAGAAGCGCGAAGCGGCGCTCGTCGACGGTCACCGCCTCGAATGCCAGACCATCCGGGCCGAAGCCGACCGCCGCATGCAGGACGCCCTCCGGCAGGTCCAGCTCGACGCCGAGCGCCGCGACGCGGAATGGCTGGGGCGCCAGCGCTCGCAGCAGGAGGCCGCTCAGGTCGAGCGCCTCGACTTGGAGCACCGGCTCGAAGAGCGGGCGCTCGAAGCCGGAAGGCTGCAGGACGCGGCGACCGCACTCGAAGCCGAGAAGCAGAACCTCTGGGGAGAGCTCCAGGCGCGCGAGCGGCGTTGGGAGTCCGAGCGCGTCGAGCTCCACGAGGCCGAGCGCCGCCGCGCCGCGGAGCGCGACGCGAAGCACCTCGCGGCCGAGCGTTCCCTGCAGCAGCTCATCGCCGTCAAGGAACGTGAGCAAGCCGACAGGCACCGCGCCGCGCTCGAAGAGCAGGCGGTGGGCTTCGCGGCGGCAGTCCAGGCCATCGAGGCCGAGCGCCAGAAGGAGCGCGAGGCGGCGGCGGCCCGCAACGCGGCCCTGGAAGAGACGCTCTCCGGCCGCGTCGAAGCGGTCCGGCGCGACATCGCCGCCCAGGCGGAGAAGGAGAAGGAGGACTGGATGGAGCGCCAGCGCCGCGGGCTCATCCGCGAGCGCGAGCAGCTGCAGGCCCAGGCCCGGGCGCACCTCGAGACGCTCAATGCCGAGGCCGAGCAGCGCGAGAAGGAGCTGGCCCAGCGCCGCGAGGCGCTAGAGCAGTACAACCGCCGGCGCGAGACGGAGCATAACGAGGAATGGCGTCAGAAGGAGCGCCGCCTCAACGAAGAGGTGCAGGAGACGCTCGGGCGCGAGCGGGTGGGGCTCGACGACATCTTCCGCAAGCGCGAAGAGACGCTGCACCAGAACTACCTCAGCCTCGAGGCCCAGCTGAAGAACGACTGGGCGCACCGCGCGGCCCTCCTGGAGGACCAGTCGCGGGAGGCGCTCAAGCGCCACCTGAAGGAGGCCGACGACGCCTTCGCCGAACGCGCGCGCCAGCGCGACGAGAAATCGGCGCTCGAGGCCCAGGCCGCGCTCGAGTCGCGCCGGGCCGCCCTCGAAGAGGACCTCGAGAAGCGCGCCGCCGACCTCGAGAGCGACCGCCAGCGGATGCTGGCGGCCCTGCGGGACAAGGAGTCGCGGCTGGAGAAGTCCTTCCTCGACCGCGAACAGTCGCTCGAGACCCAGTGGCGCGCCCGCGAGGGCGAGCTGATGGCCAAGGTCGATGAGGAGCGCGAGACCTATCGCGCCCGCCTGGCGGCCGAGACCGAGCGCCTGCGCGGGGAGGCCCTCGAAGCGCAGGCCCGGGCCGAGGCGCGCCTGGCCTCGCTCCGGTCGGCGCTCGACGCCGAGGCCGCCAAGAAGCTCGAAGAGGCCCGCGCCGACCATGACGCGCGGGGCGCGGCCTGGCTCGCCGAAGAGAAGCGCAAGCTCGCCGTCGAACGCGAGGCGCTGCGCGAGGCCCATCGCCGGTCGATGGCGGACACCGCCGCGGAGAGCCAGCGCATCCTCGCCGAGTCGGAGCAGCGCCGCAGCGCGCTCGAAGAAGATGCTCGGGCCAAGGAAGAGGCCCTGCGCGAGGAGCTGCGCCGGCGCGAGAGCGCCCTCATCGGCTCGCTGCAGGAAAAGCAGGCGGCCGAACGCACGGCCCTCGACCAGATGTACCGTCAGCGCGAGGAAGGCCTGCAGCGGACCTACCTGCGCATGGAATCCGACCTGATGGCGGAATGGCAGCACAAGGCCGACCTCCTCAAGCAAGAGTCCGACGAACGCCTCGCCGGCGAGCTGAAGGGCTTCACCGAGCGCATGGCCCAGAAGGAAGCCGCATGGAACGATGAGTCCTCGCGGCGCGTGCAGGCGGAGATGGAGAAGGAGAAGAGGCTGCTGGAGGCGGCGCACGCGGGCAAGCTGCGCGAGCTCGAACAGAGGGCGGCCCAGCTTCAGGAGGAGGTCCGGGAACGCGAGGCCGACCTCGAGTCGGACTTCCGGCGCCGGGAAGCCGCCGCCGAGCGGGAGAGGGCGCAGGCCCTCGAACGCCTCGAACGCCGGCGCGTGGAGCTGGAAGGCGAGCGGGCCGAGCTGCAGCGGGTCTTCGCGGAACGGCAGCGCTCGCTGGAACTGTTGGAGAAGGAGCGGGCCGAGGCGTTGGCTGCCGAGCGCGCGCGGCTCGAAGAGGAGTATTCCCAGAAGCGCCGTGAGGCCGAGTCCCTTCGGGCCGAGGCGGACCGGCAGCTCAAGTCCGCGGAAGAGCGCGCGCAGCGCGAGCTCGAGCGGCGCGCCGACGACCTGCGCCTGGCCTTCGCGGCCAGGGAGGAGGAGCTGCGCGGGTCGATCGAGGAGGACCGGCGCCGGTTGGACGCGGCCCACCGCCAGCGGGAGGAGGCCCTCGCCCGGGAGCAGCGCCAGTTCGAGGAAGAGGCCGCCCGGCGGCAGCACGAGGCGGACGCCGTCAAGACGATGAACGAGAAGGCCTTCGCCGAACGCGAGGCCGCCCTGGCCGAGTCGACGGCGGCCCGCGAGGCCGCCGCCGAGCAGTCGCTGAAGGCGCGCGAGCTCGAACTCCGCAAGGCTTTCGCCAACGAACGCCGCACGCTCGAGGCGGGCGTCAAGCGGCGGGAGGCCGAGCTCCAGAAGGAACGCCAGCAGCTCGAGACGGACAAGGCGCGGCGGCTCCAGGAGCTCGAGGCGTCCCGTGCCGCGGCGGATAAGGCCGTCGCCGAACGGGAGGCTGCCTTTGCCGAGGTGTTCGCCGCCCGCGAGGCGGAGCTGTCCAGGTCTCAGAGAGAGCTCGAAGGCGCCCGGGAGGCCCTCGAAGCCCGGGCCCGGGAACGCGCCGCCGCCACGGAAAAGCTCCTCTCGCAGCGCGAGGCCGAGCTGCGGGAGGCTGCTTCCCAGCGCGAGGCGGACTCCGCCGCCAAGATGGCCGACGAGAGGCGCCGCTTCACCGAGGAGACCTCCCACCGGAGGGCCTCGCTCGAAGAGGAGTTCAAGGCCCGCCAGCAGGACCTGGAGGCCGAGGCCGTACGGCGGATGCGCGAGACCGACCAGAGGCGGACGGACATCGAGAACCACCTGCGCGAGCGCGAAGCGGCCATGACCCAGGCCTTCTCCGGCCGCGAGGCCGAACTCCGTTCCGCCTTCCTGGAGCGCGAGCGCCAGCTCCGGGCGCAGCTCGAGCGGGAACGCGAGTCGCTGCGGGCCGAGCGGGCCGCGGCGGCCGAGGCCGAGACCGCCAGGCAAGGCGAGGTGCAGCGGCGCGAGAGGGAAGCCGAGCTGGTCCAACAGCAGCTCGAAGAGACCTTCTCCAGGCGCGAGGCGGAGCTGCGCGCCGAGCTCGCGCGCAAGGAGCAGGAGCTCAAGCAGGCCCGCCGCACCGACCTGGAAGCCCTGGCGGTCGAGCGCGAAGCGCTCGAGCTGGCCATGCGGTCGCGTCAGGACGACCTCGAGAAGCGGGTGAGGGACGCCGAAGCGGCGCGCAAGCGCGCCGACGAGCTGCTGCGCCAGAAGGAATCATCGCTCGAGGCCGACTACCGCCGGCGCCATGAGTCCTTGGAGGCGGCCGCCAAGGAACGCCTGGCCGTCATCGAGCGCGAGCGCGTCCAGCGCGAGGCCGAGGACGCGGAGAGCCGCAAGGGCCTGGAGGCCGAGAAGGACGCCTGGCTCAAGGAGTTCCGCGACCGCGAGGCGGCCCTGGAAAAGGCTGCGGCGGAGCGGGAGGCCGAGCTGCGCCGGGCCTCGGAACGGGCGGCGGCCGAGGCCGCCGCGCGGCTAGAGGCGGACCGCAAGGCCCTGCGCGACGAGTGGGCGGCGGCGATGGCCGAGGTCGAGCTGGGGCGCGAGGAACTGCGCCGGCGGGCCGCCGCCGAGGAGTCCGAGGCCGCCGAGGCGCTGCTGCGCCGCGAGCGGGTCCAGCGCGAGGAATTCGCCAGGCGCCAGGCCGCCCTCGAGGCGGAGAAGCTCGAGCTCAAGAAGCAGGCCCAGCTCCAGCGCGACGAGGCGGGGCGGGCGCTCGAGGCCGTGGAAGCCCGGCGGGCCGAGTCGGAGCGCGACCTGCGCGAGCGCGAGGCCGCGATGCGCCATGAGCACCTGCGGCGCGAAGAGGAGATGCAGGGCGCCTTCAAGGCGCGTGAAGAGGAGATGCTCCGCCAGGCGGCCGAGTCCCAGGACCGGGCGCGCCTGGAGCTGACCCGCTCGAGCTCGGAGCTGCATGAGGCCCTGCGCGACGAGCTGACGAAGCGCGACGAGCGCCTTTCCGAGGAGCGCTCGGCGCTGGAGCGGGAGTTCGTGCGGCGCGAAGAGGAGCTCAAGCGCTCCGTCCGGCGCGAAGAACGGGCCCGCCTGGACAAGGAACTGGCGTCCCGCGACGAGGAGCACCGCAAGGCACTCGCTCGGGCCGAGGCCGAGGCGCGCGAGCGCGCGGCGGCGGCCGAGACGGGGGCCCGCAAGCAGGCGGCGGAGGCGGAAGCGCGCGCGTTCGAGGAGCGCGCCGCGCTGGAGCGCGAGCTCGAAGGACGGCTCGACGCCGAGCGCCGCAGGGCCCGCGAGGAGCGGGCCGCCGCCGAGAAGCGTCTGCTCGCGGCGGAACGGGCGGCGGCGGAGCGCGAGGAGGCGGCGCGGCAGGCGGAAGACGAGCGCCTCGACGCGGCCCGGCGCCTGGAGACCGAGCGGGCTGCGGCGCTCAAGGCCGAGGCCGAGGCGCAGGCGCGGGTCGCGGAGCTGGAGAAGGAGCGCCTGGCCGACGCGCAGAGGCTGGCGGAACGCGAGCACGCCCTCGCCGAGCGGCTGGCCGCGCTGGAGAAGCGGGAATCCGAGGAATCGGCGCGCCGGGTCCGAGAGGACGAGAAGCGCGCCGCAGAGTTCGAGGCGCGCCGCAGGGAGCTCGACTCGACCCTGAAGGGCACCGACGAGAAGGTCCGCAGCCGTATCGCGGCGGCGGAGTCCGAGCTGGCCGCCAGGGAGCGGAGCTTCCAGGAGCGGGAAGCCCGGCTCGCGGCGGCCGAAGAGGAGTCGCGCAAGTCCCGCGAAGAGGTGCGGGAGCTGCGCGCGCGGATGGTCAAGCACCTGCGCAAGGGGCCTTCTGAGGGCCCGCTCCCGCCCGAAGCCTTCGAGAGCGAGCTGCGGGACCTGGTGTTCGGCATCGCCCACCAGGTGCGCAACCCGCTCGGAATCATGCAGAGCCTGGCGGAAGACCGGCTGTCCAGCGTGCTGGTGCGGGGCAAGGAGCGCTCGTCGCTCGAGGCCATGCTGAGGGCCATCGGGACCCTGCGCGAGCGCTTGGAGGACCTGGTCGAATTCACGCGGCCGCTGCCGCTGAACCGGACGGCCGTCCGTCCCGAGGCCGCGTTGTCGCGCGCCGCCGCTTCGTCGGCGGCCGCGGCCAAGGAGAAGGGCGTGCGCATCGAGGTGGACTGCCGGGCCGGCCTGCCGGCCCTCGACGCGGACCCCGAGCGCCTCGCCGAGGCGCTGGCGCGCCTGGTCGTCAACGCCGTCGAGGCGTCGAAGAAGGGCGGGCGCGTGCTCCTGAGCGCCGCCGGAGCCCCGGAAGGCGCCGTCCGCCTCGGGGTCTCCGACGAAGGCGCCGGGACGGCGCCGGAGCATCTGAAGGAGGTCGGCCGTCCGTTCTTCACGACGAAGCCGGGCGGAATCGGCTTGGGCGTGGCGACGGCGCGGCGCATCGCGGCGGCCCATGGCGGGACGCTCGAGTTCACCAGCAAGGAAGGGGCCGGGAGCACCGCGGCCTTGACGCTGCCGGCAAAGGAAGGATAGAAGAGGCAACATGGCACGCATCCTAGTGGTAGACGACGAGCCGGACATGCGCATGGCCCTGGCCAACGTCCTGAACCGCATCGGGCACCAGGTCTTCGAGGCCGGCGACGGGCCCGGGGCGCTGGAGTTCCTGGCTAAGGACGGAGCCGACCTGGTCCTCCTCGACATGCGGCTGCCGGGAATGGACGGGCCTCAGATCCTGCGGGCGCTGCGCGAGCGCGACAAGGCCACGCCGGTGGTGATGGTCACCGGCTACGGCAGCGTGGAATCGGCCGTCGAGGTCATGCGGCTCGGGGCGAGCCACTATCTGTCCAAACCGTTCAGCAACCAGGAGCTCGTCGAGACCGTGGAGCGCATACTCAATGGTGGCCGGATGCCCGCGCCCGCCTCCGCCCCGCGGCTGCCGTCCCCGGCTCTGCGCACCCCGCCGGCGCTCCGGCCGGAGGACGCCGCCGTCGGGGAAGGCGGCGACCGGGGCCTATGGACGGCCCTGGCCTGCGCCGCCTTGCTCGCCGTCGTCGCCGGGTTCTGGGCCGCGCGCGGCTCCGAGCCCGGGCGCGATTACCCGATATCCCACCAGCACTCCACCGCGCTGGTCTGGGCCGGGGAGACGCTGTGGGCGGCGGACTGGGTCTCGCAGAGCGTCTACCAGTACCGGCTGGCGGGCGGAAAGCTGGAGGCGGTGCGCTCGGTGCATCTGCCGGACACCACCCTGACCGCGCTGGCTGTCTCCGGGGAGCGGATGTTCGTCGCCGACGCCTCGCGCAAGGTCATCGAGGAGCGCCGCCTCGACGCCTCGCTCTCGCTCGTCCGGAGCCACCCCGCCCCGGGTCCGAGCCCCTCGGGCCTGTTCTGGGACGGCCGCTATCTGTGGTCCTCGGACGCGGCGCTCGGGCGCGTCTACCGCCACGGGGGGGAGGGAGACCTCGTCGTGCTGGAGAGCTTCAAGGCCCCGGCGAAATCCCCGACCGGGCTGCACAAGGACGACGCCTACCTCTGGTCCGCGGATTCCGAGACGCGCAGGATCTACCGTCATCGGCTCGACAAGTCGCTGACCGTGCTCGCCGTATACGCCCTGCCCGCGCTGGACCGCGGGCCGGAGCCCCTCTCGGCGTTCGCCGTCAGGGGCGGGACGGTCTGGTTCGCCCGCGATGGACGGGCCGTCGTCTACGAACGCCCGCTGAAAGCATTCTCTGAACGGGCGCAGGGGGGATGAGATGAGACTCTTCGCCGCCGTCTTTCTTGCAAGCCTGCAGGCCGCCGCCTTGAGCGCGGCGGAGCCGGTGCCGACGCTGCGCTACTCCGGCACCCTCTTCGACGCCCAGGGCCGCCCGCTCGACGGCTCCTATCTGCTGCATTTCCGCATCTTCGACGACGCCTCCGGCCCGGCGCCGGCCTGGAGCGAGTCGCGCTATGTGCGGGCGCAGGGGGGGCGGTTCTCGGCCCTGCTCGGCGGCACGCAGCGGCTGCCCGACTCCGTGCTGCGCGGAGCCTATCGGCTTTCGGTGGACGCCCCAAAGGGGATGGGCTGGGCCGCGTTCGCGGACGGCCTGCCGGCCTTGGACCGGCCGGGAAGCGCCGCGTCGGCGGCCCCGGCAGCCCGGCCCGCCGAGCCGTCCGCCCGCCCGGCGGAACCGGCCGGGGTCCAGAGGGAGCTGCAGCAGGCCCGCTCGGAAGCGGACCGGGCCCGTAAGGAGAACGAGGAGAACAAGCGGCGCCTGGACGCTCTCGAGCGGGCCGTCGGCGCTCCCGCCGCCGCGCCCCAAGGCCCGAGGATCTACGTCGCCCAAAAGGGGGACACGCTGCGCACGGTCGCCTTCAAGGCGTTGGGTGACGAGCGTCATTGGATCCTGGTGTATCAGGCCAACAGCGACCGCCTCCAGCGCGCCGGAGAGCTCACCGTGGGCCAGAAGCTGGTTATCCCGGCGCCTCCGAAATAGATAGGATTTCGTGTTACAATGCCACCTTCGATGAACGGGAAATTTAGAAACGCCGGAGTAGCGGCCGCCCTCCTGTTGGCCTCCGCCCCGTGCCCGGCCTCCGCCCAGCCCCCGGCGGGGCTGGCCGTCGTCGCCTTCGGGGACTACCTGTGGCTTCGCATCGACGGCAAGGCCATGGCCCTCGAACCCGGGGCGGCCGCCTACGAAGTGCCGGTCGGGGCCCGCGCGGCGGTCGCCCAGGGCGCCGCGACTCTGCTGGTCTCGGACACTTTGATCCGGGTCGATGCCGGCGACGACTTCACCACCGCCGCCGTGGACGGACAGGTCCGGCTGCTCGTGAACGCCGGGGCCGTCGAGGTGGCCGCACCGGGACAGGCCCCGATCCTGGTCGAGAGCGGCCGCTTCCTGGCCTTGACGGGTCCTCAGGCCGGCCTGCTGCCCGGGGCGGCGGCTCCCGTCGCGCCTCCGTCCCCCGCCGCCCCGGCCGCGCCCGATCAAGCGCCGGCGCCGGCCTCCCCTCCGCCGCCTTCCGTGCCTTCGGCCCCGGCGGCGCAGACGCCCCAGCCTGCGCCCGCCCCCCTGCCCCCCGTCGCGGCCGAGCCCGAGTGGGACCCGCTTGCCGCGCTGGCCGCCGGGGTCTCCAAGCTCTCCCGCGTCGGGCGCCCGGAGCTTCGCCTGGTGCTGGAGCTGCATCCCTTCTACCGCCTCTCCCAGACCTACGATTCGAACATCTACCTCGTCCCGCCCGACAAGCCCGACGGCCGGCGGACCGGAGGCGGCGTCCTTGGCTCCTGGATCACGACCAACGAGCTGGGGACAGGGTGGAAGCTCCCTCTGAGCAAGCGCAGCGAGCTGCGCGGCCTCTATTCCGCGAAGGCCACCAACTATTCCAACCAGCCCAAGACCAACAACGCCGTCGACCAGGACATAAAGGTCGGCTACGACCTGCGCGGCCAGCGCGGGGGGGGGCTGACCCTCTCCGAGAGCTATCTCAACACCGAGGACCCCGCCTTCTCGGAGCTGGTGGCCCGCCAGCGCCGCACGATGCTGGAATCCTCCTTCGCCCTCGACTTCGAACGCAGCCGGCGGTTCGTCTTCCGCGTCGCCGCCAGGCACGCGCTGCACAAGTACCTCGACCCCACGATGGCCTCCTCGCTGAACCGCTACGAGGCGTCATTCGGAGGCGAGGCGGGAATCAAGCTGGCGCCCAAGACCAAGACGTTCCTAGCCTATGCGCGCGAGATCGTCCACTACTCCGCGGGACGCCGCGACCACTCCCACTCCGACCGCTTCGGCCTCGGGCTGGAGGGCGTGCTCGGCCCCCGCGTGAGCGGACGCATCCAAGCCGACGTCCAGCGCCGCCGCTATGAAAATCCGCCCGCGGGGAGCCCGACCACGGCCACGAACCTGCTGACCGCGGTGGACCTGCGCATCAAGGCCGCGCGCCGGACCGACGCCCGCACCCGGCTCTTCCGCTCCGTCAACGAGACCACCTTCGCGGGGAACCGTCATTATGTGGCGACCGGCCTCTCCCTGGGCCTCGCGCACAGCTGGCGCAAGCTGGCCTTGTCGGGCGACGCCTCCTTCGAGACCGACCGCTATCCCACATCGACGACGGCGGGCACCGTCTCCGGCAACCGTCGCGACGACCTCTACAGCTACGGCGCCCGCGTCGAGTATAAGGTCCGCCCTTGGCTCTCCACCGACGTCAACTTCCAGCTCCTGCAGCGCTACTCCCTGTTCGCCGACCAGTTCAACTACTCCGACACGCGCACCGGCGTCGGCCTCAAAATCCAGTTCTGAGCGGTCGCTCCGCCCCGTCCTGCGGCCCCGAGAGGGGTATTCTCCGCTTCCCTAATAAGGGGCCGGTGTCAGGCATTTAGATAGTCCATCCCTTGACATCTTGTGCTAATATATTCGTATGAACTGCCTTCTAGCGGCGTTCCTGACGGTCGTCCCCGTCGCCGGCGCGGCGAACCTGACAGGAGTCTCCGTCGGTGCGGCGGGCGGCCGGCTGGCTCTGGATGCCCCGGCGCGCTTCCGCGCCTTCCGCCTGGGGGACCCCGACCGCTTCGTGGTGGACCTGGAAGCGACCGCCATCGCCATCCCCGAGCGGACCTGGGCCGGGACCGGCGCCATCCTCCGCATGCGCGCCGCGCCCTGGGGAGAAGACCCCTCCGTGCTGCGCGTGGTATTCGACCTCGCCGCCCCGATGGAAGGGACGGCCAGGGAGGCCGCGGGCGCGGTGGTCGTGGATTTCACCCCTCCCCGCGGGCGCGCCGCCGTGCCCGCGCCGCCGCCCCATGAACCCGAGGCCGCCGACATGCGCGACGCGCTCTCCCCGCTCGCCATGCCGCTCTCCGTGCCCGTGCTGCGCATGCCCGCTCCCCGCAGCCCGTTCGCCAGCCTGCTCGCGGTGCGCTCCGAGCCCGACCGCGCCGTCATCAGCCTGGACCGCCCCGTCGAACCCGCCGTCTTCCTCGCCGAGGACCCCCCGCGCCTCGTCATCGATTTCCCCGGCACCTTCCACGCGGCCGCCGCCGCCCCCGCGCCGCGCCCCGGCGGGGTGCTGCGCGCCGTGCGCTCGGCTCCGTTCAAGACCGGACAGAACCCGGTCTCCCGCGTGGTCCTCGACCTCTCCCGCCAGGCGCCCTACAGCATCGAGCGCAACGGGTCCGAGATCGTAGTCGAATTCAACGGCCCCGCCCCGCGGGAGGTCTCCGCCTCCCGGACGCGCGAATGGCGCGGGTGGATCGTAGACGGCGCGGGACGCCCCCTGGACGGCGTCTTCCTCGTGAGGTTCTCCCTGCCCGACGAGGGAGGGCTCGACGACGCGCGCTGGACGGAATCCCTCTATGTCGACGCGCGGGGCGGCCGGTTCTCGGCCATCCTCGGCAGGTTCAGCCCGCTCCCCTCGGACGCCGTCGACGCGGGGTTCCCGCTCGACGCGGCGCCGCCCCCCGGCGTGTCCTGGCGCGTCGTCCCTAGGTAGGCCTTCCGGCCCAGCCAGTCCTGGGCCTTTCGGTTGACAACCACGCCCGCCATTTGTATAAAGCGGTGACCGCCGAGGTCATGCGCCCTCTCTCACACGGGCGCCTCCCGGCGGTCAGGGATCAGGGAACACAGGGAGGCGTCAAATGAACCAGAACCGCAAGCCGTGGCTCTACCTGCTCTTCGGCGTGGCCGCCGGAGCGACGCTGGGAGTGCTGTTCGCGCCCCGCGCCGGGAAGGAGACCCGCGAGAACCTCAACGAGTGGCTGCGCATCCGCCGCGAGAAGGGCCAGAAGCTCATCACCGAGCTGAAGGACCGCTTCCCGGCGAAGAACCGCCAGCATGTGAACGCCGGCCGCGACGCGAAGGAGCCGGTCTCCGTCTAATCGGGCCGACGCGCACGCGAAAAGACCCCGGAGCCGTCAGCCGGGGTCTTTTCTTTCCGGCAGGTCGGTTTTGAGCGCGGGCGGGATGGATGCGCCGGCGGACAGGAAGAACTGGATGCCCTGCTGCAGCGTCATGTCGGTGGCGCGCAGGCGCTCGGACGGGACCAGGACCATGTCGCCGACATAGATGTGGTTCATCGGGATGTAGACCGCCGTCAGCGGGAGCTTGCCCCCGCCCTCCTCGCGCACGACGTTCCCCGTCGCGAAGCCGAGCTGAAAGACCCCGTCGCGCGGGTACTCCACCATCACCACGCTGCGGAACTGGGCCTTGCCGCCGGGGGAGAAGACCTCGGTCAGCTGTTTGGCCGTGCGGTAGAGCCAGGCCAGGACGGGGACATGGAGGATCAGGTCCTCGATCGCGTCGAGCACGTGCTGGCCGATGATGTTCGAGGCCAGCCAGCCGGTGAGCAGCGAGAGGAGCAGGGCGGTGGCCAGGCCAAGGCCGGGGACCTCGCGCCCGCCCAGCGCGTTCGTCACCGGCAGGAGCAGCCCGTCCACCCAGGACACCAGCCAGAGCAGGAGGAACAGCGAGATGGAGAGCGGGGCCAGCACGATGAAGCCCGTCAGGAGATAGCGCTTGAGGCGTCGTCCGACGTTCATGCCGTCCCCCGGGGACGGCGCACGGCCTTGAGCTCTCCCATCATGTCCAGGGCCCCCCGGCCGAGGTGCTGGCCTCCGTCGGCCACGACCGTCTCGCCGGTGATGTAGCGTCCCATCGGCGAGCAGAGGTAGGCGGCGAGGTTCGCCACGTCGGCCTCCTCCCCGAAGCGGCCCATCGGGACCGAAGCCAGCACGCGCGCCGACATCTCGGGCGTGGGCCAGAGCCTCTCGCGCGTCTGCGGCGTGTCGATGAGCCCGGGGGCGATGGCGTTGACCCTGACCCCTCCCGACGCCCATTCCGCGCCGAGGGTGCGGGTCAGCGTGACGACCCCGGCCTTGGCCGAAGCGGAGGCGGCTATCCCGGGAGCCCCGGTCCAGGCGTAGGCCGCCACGATGTTGACGATGCTGCCCCCGCCCCGTCCCAGCATGGCCTTGCCGGCTTCGAGGCAACCGTAGAAGGTCCCGTTGAGGACGATGTCGACGACGGTCTTCCAGCGCAAGGCCGTCATCATCCGCGTGGGACGGATGAAGTTGGCCGCGGCGTTGTTGACCAGGAAGTCGAGGCCTCCCAGCTCCGTCAAGGCCGCCTGGACCATGCGCTTGACCTGGGGATGCTCGGCCACGTCGGTCGGGACGACCAGGGCGCGCCGTCCCAGCGCGCGGACCTGCCCCGCCGCGGCCTCGAGGCGCTCGGCGTTGCGGGCCGCCAGCACGACGTCGCAGCCGAGGCGGGCGAACTCCAGCGCGATGGCCTTCCCGATGCCGGTGCCCGACCCGGTGACGCAGGCCACCTTCCCGCGGAACAGCCCCTCAGAGAACATCGCCGCCTCCCGCCCTGCGCATGGCCTTGCCCGCGGCGGCCGCCAGGCCCGCGCGGGCCTCCGCGCCGGCGTGGAGCGCCTCGAACGCCCCCACCGAGCGTTCCCACAGCGCGGGGTCGTCGAGCCCCCAGGCCGCCCGGAGGTCGCGCTTGACCGCGGCGTAGGCCCCCGGCGGGACGCGCCCGAGGGAGCGCGCCTCGCGCACGGCAGCCTCGCGCAGCTCGGAAGCGGGGACTACGGCATCGGCCAGGCCCGCCGCCAGCGCCTCATCGGCGCGCAGGGGCCCGCCCTTGAGGACCATCCGGCGCACGGCGCCGGGGTCGCGGGCCAGGCTGAGCGAGGTCCGGACCAGCGCCTCGGTCGGCGAGAGGCCCAGCCGGACCTCGGAGAGCGTGCATTTGGCGTCGGCCGAGAAGACGCGCGCGTCGCAGCCCAGCGCCAGGATCCAGCCGCCGAGGACGGCCAAGCCGCCCACCGCGGCCGTGCTGGGCTTCGGGAAGGCGGCCAGCGCCCGGTGCGCCGAGATGAGGCGGCGGAAGGGGGCGGTGCCCAGCCCGGCGTCGGGCGCCAGCTCGGGGACGCTGAGGCCCGAGGAGAAAACCCTGGGACGGGCGGACGCCAGGACGAGGCCCTTGACCGCCGGGTCGCCGGCGGCGGCCCCGACGGCCCGCGCGAGCTCGTCGAGGAGAGCCGTGGTCAGCGCGTTGTCCGGCGGCGCGTCGAGCTCGAGGACGAGGACGCCCGAATCGGTCGAGCGGCGGATCATGCTCAGCGGGTCTCCAGGTTCCGGAATGTCTTGAGCAGGCGCTCGTAGGCGGGGAGATAGCCCTTGTACAGGTCGGCCGGGGCGCCGTAGGCCAGCGCGAAATACCCGTCGCGGACGCCGATCAGGGAGAGCCGGCCTTCGCCGCCGAGCTCGAGGTGGATGGTGACCAGCCCGCCTTCGCGCGAGCGGTCGAGCTCCTTGGCCTGGTGCCAGTCCTCTTCCTGCCAGACCCGGGTCTCGATTTCGACGTAGCCGGGCGAGCTCCGGCGGTGCCGCATGATGCTCAGGCTCACCGGACGGCCGTCGCGCCCCCGGTCGGCCATGATGTAAACGGCCGGTTCGGCGTCGGTCCACCCGTCGGTCAGGTTCCAGCCCACCGGGTATTCGAACGACAGCGCGCCGGAGCGCTTGAACGCCTTGTAGGCGAAGCGCTTCGGCAGCGCGTCGTCCTCGGGGACGCATTGCACGGGTTCGAACGGGTTCTCCGTGACGATGCGCCGGGTCCCCTTCGGGCAGGCGCCTCCCTTGGGGGGCGCTTCCTTGGCCGCCGGACGGACCGGCTTCGCCTCCGCGTCGAACGACGGGGTGGCGGCGGGGAGCGGGTCGGCCGGCCCCGGCCCGGAGACGCATTTGAAGGACTGCAGCGCCCCGGGGGTGGGGACCGGCCTGGTCCCGCGCGGACAGCGCGGCCCGCCCATGAACCCCTTCCCGACCGCTTCGCACTCGTAGGGCTTCTCAGGGTCGGTCGACGGGACCGCCTGGTTCCCGGGGGGGCAGATCCCGCGCGGAACGGCGAGCACGACCCCGTCCACCCCGCACTTGAACGGGGAGTTCACGTCGGTGGTCGTCACGGCATGGGAGCCCGACGGGCATTCGTGGCCGTCGCGGTACCGCTCGCTGGTGAGGACGCAGGCCCACGGCCTGCGCGCGTCGACCGTCCGGCTGGGCCGAGACCCGTCCGGACAATGGGACACCGGCGCGGCGGCCCAGGCGGCGCCGGCCCCCCAGACCGCGGCGGCGGCGGCGGTCAGCAGGAGGCCGGCGGACCTCACGATAGGAGCCGCGGGTCGCGCATGTTCGCTATCGCCACCTCGCGGCTGATCACCTGGCGCTGGAAGAGCGATTTGAGCGAGGCGTCCTTCGAGATCATCCCCTGGCTCGTCCCGGTGTGCAGGATGTCGTAGAGCTGCTGGATGTCGCCCTTGCGCAGCAGCTGCCGGGCGGCCGACGTGGCCAGCATGACCTCGATGGCCAGCACCAGGCCGCGCTTGTCCGCGCGCGGCAGCAGGTCCTGGGAGATGACGGCCTCCAAGGTGTTGGAGAGCTGGTCGCGGATGGTGTCCTGCTCGTTGCCCGGGAACATCGAGATGACGCGCTGGGCGGTCTTCGCGGCGTCGGGGGTGTGCAGGGTCGTGAGCACGAGGTGGCCCGTCTCGGCGGCGGTGATCGCGGCGCGGATGGACTCGGTGGTCCGCAGCTCCCCGATGCAGACCACGTCGGGGTCCTGGCGCAGGGCGTCCTCGATGCCCATCTCGAAGGAAGGCGTGTCGACTCCGACCTCGCGCTGGAGGAAGAAGGACTTCGCGGGCACGAAGAGCGTCTCGATGGGGTCCTCGATGGTGACGATCTTCCCCGGCCAGCCCTCGCGGTTGATGTGGTCGAGCATCGCCGCCATCGTCGTGGATTTACCCGAGCCGGTGGGCCCAGTGATGAACACGATGCCGCGGCGCTTCTGGGTGAGCGTTCCGACGATGGGGGGGAGCCCCAGCGCCGAAAGGGGATAGATGCGGCTGGGAATCGAGCGGATGGAAGCGCTGACCGTCCCTTGGGCCCGGGCCAGGTTCATGCGGAAGCGGCCGACGTTGGGGATGGTGAAGGAGACGTTGACCCTGAGCTCCTTCTTGAAGAGCTCCTCGTGGTGCTGCTCGAGATAGGGCTTGACCAGAGCCCATATGGTCGAGGAGTCCAGCGGCGGACGGGGCATCGGGACGACCTCGTTGGCCACGCGCTGGATGGGAGGATAGCCGTGGATGAGGTGCAGGTCTGAGGCGCCGCGGTTGATGGTGTCGGAGAGGAGTGCCAGGAGCTCGGTGTCGGACATGCCCTAAGCCTACCCCTTCGTCGTCGGATTTTCAAGGCCGGACTGGTATAATTCGATGATGCCCCTACAGCTCGGCGCCCTGCGCCTCACCTCGGGAGTGATCCAGTCCCCGATGGCGGCCTGCACCGACCTGCCCTTCCGCATCGTGGCCCGGGAGAAGGGCCTGGAATTCGCCTATCTCGAGATGGTCTCCGCCCATGCGCTCGTGCAGGATTCGAAGAAGACCCTGGGCCTGATGAAGACGGCCGAGGCCGACCGGCCGCTGGGGGCGCAGCTCGTTGGCTGCGACCCGGCCGTCATGGCCGAGGCGGCCGCCCGCATCGAGGACATGGGCTTCGACCTGGTGGACCTGAACCTGGGCTGTCCGGTGCCGAAGGTGACGGGGGGGGGCGACGGGGCCGGCTCGGCCCTGCTGCAGAACCCGCAGAAGGCCGGCGCCATCTTCGAAGCCGTCGTCCGGGCCGTCCGGCGCATCCCGGTCACCGTCAAGATGCGCCTCGGCTACCGCGACCCCTCCGGCAGGGAGGCCGTCGAGGCGGCCAAGCGCGCCGAGGGCGCGGGGGTGAAGGCCGTCGCCGTGCACGGACGCACCCGCGAGCAGAGGTATTCCGGGGACGCCGACTACTCGGCCATCGGCCGGGTGAAGGCGGCCGTACGGATTCCGGTCATCGGCAACGGGGACGTGCGCTGCGCCGCCGACGCGAAGCGCCTCGTCGCCGAGAGCGGCTGCGACGCCGTGATGCTGGGGCGGGGCGCCCTCGGCAACCCCTGGCTCTACCGGAACATCGCCAACGCGCTGGCCGGTTCGTCCAGCCCCGACTTCGTCCCGGATTTCGCGGAGAAGAAGGCGACCCTGCTGCGCCACCTCGACCTCGAGGTGCTCTACGAGGGGGAGCGCTACGCCGCCAACAACATGAAGCGCATCGCGGCCTGGTACTTCTCGGGCTATCCGGGCTCGGCCCGGTTCCGCAACCAGGTCTGCCTCGCCCGGGACACCGCGACCATTCGCGCCCACATCGAAGGCTTCGACCCCGCGGGCGCGGCCGGCTAAGGCACCCGGTCCACCGTCACACGCACGAGCAGGGGCTTGCGCCCCGAGCCGAAGCAGAAGCGGAGCTGGGCCTCGCCCATCTTCCCGGCCTGGTATTCGTAGCACCCCGAGTATTCGTTGATGTCGTACGGGTCCGGGCCGCGGATCTTGTAGCCGCTGCCGTAGCGCTCGAAGACCATCTTCGCCTCCATCTTGAGGCAGGCGGCGGTGTCGAACACCAGGTAGCTGCGCGCCGAGTCCTTGCGGCCCACCCGCAGGTCGACGGCCGTCAGCCACGAGCCCGTGGACGCGACGGCCCGGTACATCTGGAAGAAGTCGTTGTCCGGCTCGCGCTCGAACTTGACGGGCTTGGGCAGGACGGCGTTCACGTCCCGGGGCCGCAGCCGCCGCGAGCCGACCATGTTGTCGATGATGGTGAAGAACTCCTCGTGGCTGAAGCAGGGCGGGGACTCCGCCGAAGCAGGCGCGCACAGCGGCGCGGCCAGCGCCATGACCGCCAGGGCCGCCGTCTTCAATCTGGACATGAACCCTCCCATGGCCTAGCGCCGCGCGCCGCGCCGCACCGCGGCCTCCTTCGCCCGGCGTTTTTCGTCGGGCGTCTCCGTGACGACGCCCGGCACCGCCACCGGGCGGCGCTTCTTGTCGACCGCCACCATCGTGACCAGGCAGGAGTTCGTATGCCGCCGCTCCCCGCCTCCGGGCAGCTCCGCATAGACCTCCACGCCGACCTCCATGGAGGTCCGCCCCACCCCGTTGAC
Organism: Elusimicrobiota bacterium; assembly: GCA_016218495.1. Classification (GTDB taxonomy): domain Bacteria; phylum Elusimicrobiota; class Elusimicrobia; order UBA1565; family UBA1565; genus SCTT01. The sequence continues at coordinate 8,887 of JACRDU010000130.1, read as the reverse complement.
CTGCGCTTCGACGATGACGACGTCGCCGACCTCGATCGGGACGAGGAACTCGACGCGGTCCATCGCCACCGTCACGCAGAGGCAGCCCGCGTGGCGCATCGCGCACACCGCCGCCGCCTTGTCGACCATCGCCAGGACCTTGCCCCCGAAGACCGTCCCGTGCAGGTTGGCGTCGGGGGGGGACATGAGGTCCGACAGAATCGTCCGGGAGAGGCGAACGGGCTTCTGGGTTGGCATGTGGGCATTCTATCGAAATGGTAGAATCCCCGTCCATGACCTCTGGAAACCTGCTTTCGGAAGACGCGCCGCTCAAGGACGTACGCCGGGCCAAGATCGTCTGCACGCTCGGCCCTTCGAGCAACACCCAGGAGCGCATCGACGCGCTCGCCCAGGCCGGGATGGACGTCGTGCGCCTGAACCTCTCCCACGGCGCGCACGACGACCACGCCGCGCTGGTTCGCATGGTGCGCGACTGCTCGCGCCGCCTCGAGAAGCCGATGTCCATCATCGGGGACCTGCAGGGGCCCAAGATCCGCACCGGGAAGCTGGAGGGCGGCAGGCCCGTGACCCTCGAGGCCGGAGCGGCCTTCGAGATCACGACGGAACAGGTCCTGGGCACGGCCCAGAGGGTGGGGACGACCTACACGCACCTCCACGAGGAGGTCCGCAAGGGCGACCGCATCCTCATCGACGACGGCCTCATCGAGCTGAAGGTCCTCTCGGTGGACGGCCGCTCGGTCCACACGGAGATCGTCAACGGCGGGCCCCTCAACGAGCATAAGGGCATCAACCTCCCCGGCGTCAAGCTGCGCATCCCCGCCCTGACCGAGAAGGACAAGGCCGACCTGCGCTTCGTCCTCGAGCAGGGCGTCAACTGGGTGGCCGTCAGCTTCGTGCGCTCCGCCGAAGACGTGCTCGAGGCGCGCCACGAGGCCCTGCGCTACGGCAAGGAGCCGCTCATCATCGCCAAGCTGGAGAAGACCGAGGCCATCGAGAACCTCGAGGAGATCATCCAGGCCTCCGACGGCGTGATGGTGGCCCGCGGCGACCTGGGCGTCGAGATGAGCCCCGAGAAGGTCCCGCCGGCCCAGAAGCACATCATCTCCCGCGCCTCGGACTTCCGCCTCCCCGTCATCACGGCCACTCAGATGCTCGAGTCGATGACCCGCAACCCGCGGCCGACCCGCGCCGAGGCGTCCGACGTGGCCAACGCCGTCTTCGACGGCACCAGCGCCGTGATGCTCTCCAACGAGACCGCCTCCGGCAAGTACCCGCTCGAGTCCGTCATGATGATGGACCGCATCGTGCGCGAGGCGGAGGCCATGCCGCGCCGCCTCGAGCGTTCGCGCAAGCTCTGGCGCCTCAGCGTGGCCGAGGCGATCAGCGAAGCGGCGACTAACGCCGCCGACGTCCTGCCCGTCAAGGTCATCGCCGTCTTCACGGAGACGGGCACCACCGCCAGGCTCATCGCCCACTACCGGCCGCCCGTGCCCATCATCGCCTTCTCCCCGGTGCAGGAGACCCGGCGCCGCATGGCGCTCTACTGGGGGGTCCTGCCCCGCAAGATCTCCGGGGTCGGCGACATCGACGAGCTCGCCAAGACCGCCGAGAAGCGGCTGCTGGAGGAGCGCCTCTGCAACAAGGGCGACCTCGTCGTCATCGTGGCCGGCACCCCGCTGGGGGTGCGCGGCACCACGAACATGATGAAGCTGCACACCGTCGGCCAGCCTTAGATCCTCTGCCTGAGGAGGGGCTGCAGGAAGTCGCGGATGGACGACGCCCAATAGGCGGTCTCCATGAACCCGTCGTTGTGCCCGCCGCGCGTCTCGACGAACGCCTTGGGCTCCGGCGCCGCGAAATAGACCTGACGCCCCATCGCGTAGGGGACGACGTCGTCCTGCGGGCTGTGCAGCACCAGCAGCGGCGTCCTGAGCCGCGGAGCCTTCCCGACGTTGTCGAAGCGCTGGCGCACGAGCAGGTCGGCCGGCAGCCACGGATAGACGAGCCGGCTCATGGCCGCCGTCGAGGCGAAGGGGCTCTCTAGGACGAGGGCGGCCGGAGGCCGCCGCAGCGCCTCCTCCAGCGCCACCGCGCAGCCCAGGGATTCTCCGACGAAGACGAGGCGGCGCGCGTCGCCCCCCGCGCGCCGCAGCGCGTCGCTCACCGCCGCGTCCCCGTCGCGGTAGAGCCCGCGCTCCGAGGGCCTGCCCGCGCTCTTGCCGTAGCCGCGGTAGTCGAAGAGCAGCACCGAGAGCCCCATCGCCCGGAGGGCGCGCGCCTTGTCGAGCCGGTCGGAGATGTTCCCGGCGTTGCCGTGGAACATCACGGCGACGGGACGGGGCCCGGTCGGCAGCTCCAGCGGCGCCGCCCGCAGGGGAGGGGGGAGGGGGAGGCCGGCCTTCGACGGCGCCCCCGCGTCGAGGAACCAGGCATGCGGTCGCCCGCCGTCCTCGGCCTCCAGGAAGAGGTCCTCGTACGCCAGCCCGTAGGTCCCCGGATGCGCCTGATGTCCACGGGCCGGGATGAAGAGGTTGACGGCCTCGAACCACCTCAGGAACACCCATAGGGCCAACAGCCCCAGGCCGGCCCAGACGACCAGCGGGGCGGGGGAGTCTTGGGTCACAGAGCCTCCAGGATGCATCGGGCCGCGAAGGCCGCCCCGGAACGGTCCAACGGCGCCCAGGACCCGCCGGAGGCGCGCAGGGCGGCCAGGCCGGCCTCCCAGCGTCCGGCCTCGAAGTCCTCGCGCGCGATGAGGCGCATGCGGCCCAGCCGGGCCAGGCTCTCGGTCAGCAGCGCCGATTCCCGGAAGTCCGTGCGCGGCACGACGAGCGCGGGCACCCGGGCGGCCAGCGACTCGGAGAAGGTCCCGTAGCCGGGCTTCGTGAAGACGACGTCGGCCGCCGCCAGGACGTCGCAATGGCGCATGGGGCTGTGCTTGGGGAGCTGGGTCCACCCGCAGCGCAGCCCGGCGGGCTTCGGGACGTAGGCGATGAAGCGGTAGCCCTCCAGCCCCCCCTCGCAACGCAGGGCCGAGCCGTCCCAACCGATGCCCCCGAAGGAGAAGGCCACCACGGGCCGCGGGTCGGCGGGGTCGAGCCCCAACGCCGCGAAGGCCTCCGCCTTGGAGAGCCGCGGGGAGCGCACGACCAGCGGGCACTCCACGCGGCGGCGGCAGGCGGGTGAGTCGCCGCCCAGCGGCAGGCGCACGAACAGGCTGGCCTCGGCGCAGGCCGCGGCGTGCCGCGCGCGCACCGCCTCCCAACGCGGATCCGCGGCCGCCCAGGGTTCCATGATCCAATCCCAGGAGAAGTTCGACACGAGCACGGAGGGCCGCCCCGCCCGGGCCGCCGCCTCCAGAGGCAGCGCCCCGGCGTCCGACGCGACCACGGCGGCATTCAGGGAGGCGAGGACGGCGGCTTCCCGGCGGACGGTATCCTCCCATCGCGCGAGGAACCCCTCATGGGCCGACAGCGACGCGCCCACGTCCACCGTCAGCGCGTCGAGCATCAGGAGGCCGACGTCGGCGTCGAATGGCTGCACCGGGGCCGCCAGCCCCTCGTCGGCGAACAGCCAGGCCGGGACGGCCGTCCGCACCACGACGCGCGCGCCCCGCCGCTCGAGCTCGGCGATGACGGCCGCCGCGCGCGTGGCGTGGCCGAAGCCGTGGGCCGTGACGTAGTAGACGACGAGGGGGCTGCCTGCCATCGCGGGGATTCTACGGATTTCGGACGGCCGGGACGAGGACGGGCAGGGCGGCCGGCAGGACTTCGAAGCGGGCCGGCAGGGTCCCGGCCGTCTCGCCGTCGATGTTGAGCCCGGCCGTCCCGTCCGTCGACTCGATTTCCACCTTGCGGGCCTGGACCATCCTCACGCCGGGGGTTCCCAGGTGGCTGCCGTCGTAGAGCTTGGCCAGCCGGAAGAGCAGGGCCGGCTTCGGCAGGGCCGCCACCGTCAGGACTTCGACCCTGCCGTCGAAGAGGTCCGCCCCGGGCGCGGCCCTCATGCCGCCTCCCGTCGTCTCCGTGTTCGCCACGAGGACGGCGTAGTAGCGGCCGGAGGCGTCGACGCCGTCCAGGCTGAGACGGTAGGTCCGCGGGCCGCCCGCGCACAGAGACCAGACCACGGCGGCCAGATAGGACAGGGTCCCGCCCAACGGCTTGCCGTGCCGTTCGACCAGGGCCGCGGCGTCGGCGGCCAGGCCGACGCCGGCCATGTTGGTCAGATGGCGCGTCTCGCGGCCCGAAGCCCCGGCGAATTCGGCCCGCAGCGCGTCGATGCGGCGCACCGCGGCTCCGGCCAGCAGCGCGGCGGCCGCCGCGGGGTCTAGGGGCAGGCCCAGGTGGCGGGCGAAGTCGCAGCCGGAGCCGGCGGGCAGGGGAGCCAGGGCCGCTCCCGCCCGGGCGGACGGGGCCGCCGCGAAGAACCCCGCCACGGCCTCGTTCCAGGTCCCGTCACCGCCGAAGGCGAAGATACGCTGGGCGCCGGCGTCCAGAGCGGCCCTGACCAGCTCGGGGCCGTGCCCGCGGCGGGCCGTGGTCAGCACTTGCAGGGCTCCCAGGGAGGATTGCACCGCCGCGCGCGCGGTCTCCCAGCGTCGGGCGGCCCGGCCGTTCCCGGCGGCGGGATTGAGCAGCAGGACGGACTTAATCGGCGCCCCGCGCCATCCGCGCGGACAGCTTCTTGGCGGCCAGGAGGTAGAAGCCGCTGATCAAGGTCAGGACCCCCGCCAGGGCCAGCATACCGACGCCGGCGCCCCAGGCGTCGAAGACGGCGCCGATGGCCAGGATGAACGCCATCGCCACGGCGGTGGCGGCCGAATAGACGAAGCCGGTGACGGCGCCGACGCGCTCCTTGGGCGCCGTGGCCTGGAAGAAGGAGGCCAGGCCGATTTCGTTGCCCAGCGTCCCGGTGGCCAGGAGGAAAGCCGCAGGCGCCGCCACCCAGATGCTGGGGACGGCCCAGAGCGCCCAGCCGACCAGGCTGGTCAGCGCCGCGTAGCGGATCCAGCTCACCGACGCCCCGTCCGAACCGCGCCTGTCCATGTAGAACGCGGCGGCGAGCTCGCCGGCGTTCCAGGCCCCGATGAGCACGGCGGCCAAGGCGGGAGAACCGAGGATGCTCGTGGCGTAGACGGCGGCCAGCATGGCGTGGAAGAGGTTGTGGAAGGCGATGACCGGGATGTTCACCGCCGCGGCCAGCCGCAGCGCGGGGTCCTTGAGCACGAGCTTCGCCCCGGCCACGAGGTCGGACCAGCGCGAGAGCGAAGGCTCCTCTCCGGGGGGCGCGGCGGCGCCGCCGCCGGCCGCCGGACGGAAGCCCTTGGCCAGCAGGAAGAAGGCCGCCGCGGCGACCATATAGGCGCCGGGATGCAGCGTCAACGTGGCCAGCGCCCCGATGTTGTGGAGCAGCCAGCCCGCCCCGAAGACGGCGCCCATGGCGGCGATCTCGCGCACGATGTAGAGCTTCGCGTTGTACCGCCTGAGGGTGGACTCGTCCGTGCCCAGGATGCCCGGCAGGGCGGCCCGGCGCGCGATGTCGAAGACCCCGGAGAGGGCGCCGTTGACGATGAAGAGCCCGAAGATGACGGGCAGCGAGACCGGGGTCCCGAGCAGCAGCGAGACCGGGACCACCCCGATGGCGAGCATCTGCAGGGCCGCCGAGAACCCCAGCGCCCGTGCCGGGCCGATCTTGTCGAGGATAGGCCCCGCGACGGCGCCCGAGACCAGGCCCGCGACCTGCGCCGAGACGAAAAGGCTGCCCAGGACGGCGGCCGTCCCGTACTGCGTCAGCAGCAGGATGGGGACGACCAGGTTCAGGGTCTCGATGCCGACCTTCACCCCCGAGACCCCGGCCGCGTAGAACTTGAAGCGCCGCTCCGCTCCGGGCGGAAGCGGCTGCGGCACGGCGGGCTGGACCGCCGCCTGCTCGGCCAGGCTCTCTTCCGCGGCGTGCAGGAGCCCCGCCCCCGCCCCCGGCACGATGCCGTTGCGATGGGGGGCAGGCCCTAAAGCCGCGGAGGTCGCGGACTCCGGGATGCGGCGTAGCCCCGTGATGAGCGCTTCGATGCCGCTGCCGGTCCCGTGCGCTTCAGAGGCCGTACCGCCCTGCGCCGAAGCGGCCTCGATGAGCGGCGCCGCGCTCCGCGCCGTCTCGCGCATGCGTTCTGATAGAGCCCGGGCATTCGGGGCTTCCGCCGAGGGAGAAGCCTGAGCGGCCGTGACCGGCTGGGCCGCGGCGGCTGCCACGGCGGCGGCGGAGGCCGTTGGGCCGAGAGCCGCCGGAACGGGCAGGGTGGGGGTCGTGAGCTGGGGAGAGGCGAAGCGGGGCGCAGAAAGGGACGGAGCGCTCGAGAGCGACGGCTTGAACGAGCTTCCGGGCTGGATGAGGATGGGAGCGACGGGCGCGGAAATAGGCGCCGTTTTGAGGACGGCCAGCTGGGCCCAGGCCTGGGAGCCGGGCGCGCAGACGCCGATCAGCAGCGCCGCCAATATCCGCGACAGGGATGCCATCAGGTTCAGTTTATTGCCGGAGGCTCCGAGAACGAAGTGTCCTAGGTCCCAAGTAGGCCTGGGCCGCATGCGGCCATTGCGTGTCCTAATAGGCCTATCCGGGCCAGGCGCGCCCGGAGCTAGAATAGCGGGATATGTTGGCCGCCCTGGCAGCGATTAAGGCCCCGACCCTGGCGCCGAGCCTGTTCTCCGCCTCCATGCTCGCCGCGCCCGTGCTCGCTCCGGCCCTCCCGCTTTCCGCCCTGTCCGCGCCGGCTTTGCCCGTGGTATCGCTGCAGGCCTTGCCCGCGCCCGCCGCCCTGCCCGTCCCAACCGCGGCCCGAGCCATATCTGCGTCAGCCTCCGCCCGCCCCTTGGCCGTCGCCGTGGAGAGCATCCGCCAGGCCCGTGCGGAACCGGCGGCCGCCGCCCCCGTGCTTGACCGGCTCTACGAAGCGCGCGCCGTCCCCGGCTCCGCCTCCGCTCCTGTCTTTGCGGCAGCCGCTTCCGCGTCCCCGGCGCGGCTGGCCGTGCGCGTCAACGCCGTGCGGGCCGAGGCCCCCGCCGAGCCCCCGGCGCCCCAGCCCGGCTGGAAGAAGGCCGCGACGCTTCTCGGACGGACGGCATCCGTCCTCGTCGGGCTCTGGGGAGGGACGAAGCTCGGTGACGTGGCCTACGCCCTGGCCTTCGCCAAGCTGGCTCCCTTCGGCCTGCTGGCCGCCCTCCCGGCCGCCGCCGCATTGGCCTGGTACCTGCGCCGCCGGCAGGCGGGCCTGGCCAGCCGCCTCGGCTGGGCCGCCATGCTGGGGACCTTCTCCTTCAGCGCCCTGGGCCAGCTGGCCTGGGACCTCACAGGGTCGCCGCTCGGCCTGCTCGCCGGCATGGCCCTCGGAGCCGCCCTGGCGCTCTACGCCGGCGGCCTGCGCCGCGGATACTGAACGGGCTGGCGCGGACCTCACCTCCCGTCTATCCTCGGAGCGTTGGCGAAATTCGCCGCTTCGTCGGTCTTCGTAGTCCTCGCTCTGATGAGCGCCGCCACGTCGTTTGCGGCCGGAGCGCGGCCGCGGAAGCGAACGGCGGACAATGCAGCCCTGATCGAGGCGGTCCAAAAGGGACAGGCCCGAGTCATAGTCAATCTCCTCGGCCGAGGGACGGACATCAACGCCGAGGACGCCGTCATAAAGTGGACGCCGCTGCACTGGGCCGCCGCCCACGGACCGACGGAAATCCTGGGCCTCCTGCTGGACCGCGGGGCGAAGGTCAACGCGAAGAGCAGCGATAACGGCGCTACTCCGCTCCATACCGCCGTCTCCAACGGGCAGGCGGACGCCGCGCGAATCCTCTTGGAGCGTGACGCCGATGCGAACGCCGCGGATTCCTTCGGCTTCACGCCCCTGCATGCCGTCGTGCGGGACTGCGGCGATCGCCATCTGGGAGTGCTGCGGCTCCTGTTGGAACACGGCGCCAAGGTGAACGCCGCAGACAACGAGGGCAGGACGCCGCTCGATATAGCCGGGGGCCGTCGAAAAGAGGAGGCCCGCCGGGTCCTCATGGCGCAGGGAGGCGGGCCCGGGATCAAGGTCCCGGCTAAGACGGCTCCGCCGCGGAAGGCCGCGCCCTCAGTCGTGCGCACCTTCGACGTCGGGCGCGACGGAAGCACGCTCGTGATCGAAATGCCATGGGAGCTCGATTACGCCTGGGGTTATCTCGAAAGTCATGGCCTCGACGTGGTGCATGCGTTGCGAAGAGGGGCCGCGCGGGCGGAGGTGGCGATGGTTTCCACCACGAAGACCCCCGAGCAGAGCATGGATGCCCTCCTCGAGAGTCACCGCAAGAAGTCCCCCTTGAATCCCAAAGTCGCTCCCACGCACCTGCGCCTCGACAACGGCGTCAGGCTCTATTACTCGAAGAGCCGGTTCCCGAACGCCTATTTCCGCGCCGGCTTCCCGGGCGACCGCTCCTATGTCTGCGAGGGATTTTTCGCCCTCCAAGGCCGGAACTACTACTTCGTCATGGCCGCCCCAGAACAGGCCCTCGCCGAAACTCAGGAGTTCGCCCGGCTCTGCGACGACTTCCTCCGCGTCCTCGGCACGCTCAAACGGCCGGACCCGCCCGCCTCCAAGTTCACACACTTTTAAGGGCGTGGTTGTTCCCCTCCAACGGATCGCTCGGCACGGCAGAACCGGTAGAATCCTGCGTCTCGGTCTGCCAGAGCCCGAGGGGGGCAACGAGGGGGCCCGCCGAGGGCAACCGAGCATGGGGTGCATCCCATGCCACAGCCGTCCCCGACGGGCCTTAGGACAATCCTACCACGGGTCGTCCGTTCATTTCTCGTTGATGCGCCGGCGCTGCCCTACAACTGGAGCATCAAGTTCGACGCACTCGTGCTCGGCATC
>JACRDU010000127.1 GCA_016218495.1 Elusimicrobiota bacterium | reverse complement strand
CGGCGCGGGTAGCGCCGACCCCGAGCGGACCCCCGCGGGGTTCGCTCGATCCTTTGGGGGCCCTCCGCCGTGCCTCTTTCAGGCTCATTCTGTGTTGGAATCGCCCGGATTTCAGGCTCATTCTGTATTGGACAAGTCTGCCCGTAGCAGGAGGACGCCCCTTCTGTTACAATGTGGGTATGAAAATCCGCCAGATCAACTGGGTCAACGCCCTCTTCCTGACCCTGACCCCCATTGCCGCCCTCATCCTGCCCATCGTCTATATCTCCCGCTACGGGCTGCATTGGCTCGATTTCGTGGTCTTCTTCATCATGTACATCCTGACCGGCATGGGCATCACTGCCGGATATCATCGCCACTTCTCGCATCGGTCATACGACGCCCACTGGGCCGTGCGCCTTTTCTTCCTGCTCTTCGGGGGAGCGGCGGCGCAGAACTCGGCGCTGCGCTGGTGCCGCGACCACCGCATCCACCACCAGAAGGTGGACGACAGGGAAGACGACCCCTACGCCATCACGCGGGGACTGTTCTGGGCCCACATGGGCTGGGTCTACTTCGAATCGAACCAGGACGACGACTTCACTGCGGCGCCCGACCTCAAGCGCGACCGGCTCCTGGTCTGGCAGGACAAGTACTACCTGCCCATTCTGGTCGGCGTCGGCTTCCTGCTCCCGGCGCTCCTGGAGCTGCCCGTCGGCCGGCCCTTCGCGGGCTTCCTCTTCGGCGGTCTGGTGCGCACGGTGTTCGTGCAGCACATGACCTTCTGCATCAACTCCCTGGCCCACTACTTCGGCACGCGCCCGTATTCCGTCGACAACACCGCGCGCGACTCCTGGTGGCTGGCCTACCTCACCTACGGCGAGGGCTACCACAACTACCACCACCGCTTCGCCGCCGACTACCGCAACGGCATCCGCTGGTACCACTTCGACCCGACCAAGTGGTTCATCAACGGCCTGGCCCGCTTCGGCTTGGCCTGGCGCCTGACCCAGTACCGCGAGGAGCACATCCTCAAGGCCCGCATCGAGACCCAGCTGAAGCTGGCCCACGCCAAGCTGGCCGACGCCCCCGAGGAGTTCTCGGCGCGCGTGCGCGCGCGCCTGGACGCCGCGCGCGAGCAGCTCGAGGCCGCGCCCAAGCAGTTCGACGAGGCGCGCGCCAGCTACCAAGCGCTCAAGAAGCAGGCCCATGGGCGCCTCGCCCTGGCCCGGCGCGACTTCGAAGCCGCGCGCGAGGAGTGGCGCCTGCGCACGCGCCAGTACAACTTCCAGTTCCAGGCCGCCCAGGCGCGCTGGGCCCTGCTGCTGGCAGCCGTCAGCCGCGTGCACGCGCACGGCCACCTGCCCCCCCTGGGATAAGCGGCTTCCTTAATACTTGACCCTGTAACACGGCCCGTCTATCCTTGGGGCATGTCATCGTCCCGGGCCGCCGGACGGCTCTTTGCCGCCCTGGCGGCGCTCCTCCTCGTCACCGCTTCGCACGCCCAGGAGAACGTCGACCCGACGCTGAAGGCGCTGCTGCGCAAAGGCGCCCCGGCCGGGGGCTTCCGGCCGGCCGGCCTGATGGCCGACGCCCCCTCGCCGCGCGTCAACCTCATGGTCCGCCTGGCGCCCTACGCCGACCCTGACGCGCTGCGCGCCCGGTTCCCGGACGCGAAGCTCTACGGCCCGGTGGGCGGCGTCCTCTCGGGCGAGGTCGCGCTGTCGGACATCGCCAGGCTGGCCATGGACCCGGCGGTGGAGGCCGCCGAAGGAGCGCGCCAGCTCAAGCTCTCCCTGGACATCGCCCGCTCCTCCATCAACGCCGGCGGCATCTGGTACGGGGCGCTCGACGGCACCTCGGTCGACTTCGGGACGAACCTGGGCTCGGGCGTGGTGGTGGGCTTCGTCGACAGCGGCATCGACTACAAGCACGCCGACTTCTACACCGAGGGCGTCCCCAACCGGACCCGCATCCTCTCCATCTGGGACCAGACCGACGCCGGCGGCCCGAACCCCTCCGGGTTCGCCTACGGCTCGGAATGGACCCGGGCGCAGATAGACGACGAGATCGACGGCTCAGCGGCCGGCGTGGTGCGCCAGGTGGACACCGTCGGGCACGGCACCCACGTGGCGGGCATCGCCGCCGGCGACGGCAGCGCCGCCTCGGCGTACCCGGGGCTGGCCCCCAAGGCCGACATCATCATGGTCAAGTCGGACCTGGCCAACAGCAAGGTGGTCGAAGGCCTGACCTACATCGTCAACAAAGCCGCGGCGGCCGGCAAGCGCGCCGTCATCAACCTCTCCATCGGCGGCCACTTCGGGCCCCATGACGGGAAATCCACGTTCGAAACCGGGGTGGCGGCCGTGGCCGCCTCGACCCCGGTCGTCGTGGCGATGGGCAACGAGGAGGCCGAGTCCGTCCACGCGTCGACGGTGGTGGCCATCTCGGGCACCTCCGTCTTCACCCTGCAGGCCGACCCGGGGGTCGCCAGCCTCGAGGCGGACTTCTGGGTGCCCAGCGGGGACCTCTACACCGCCACCGTCTCGAGCTCCGCCACGGGCTCGACGGTATCCTGCGCGCCGGGCCTCGACTGCACCGCCCTGTCGATCGCCGGCCACACCATCGACATCTACAACTCCCCCAGCGGCCACCCCTCCGGCGACCGCCAGATCACCGTGGACGTGGCCCGCGTGGGAGGGTTCACCGCCCTGACCTGGCGCGTCAGCCTGCTGCGCGGGGCGAACGCCGGCTCGGGCCGGGTCGACGGCTACGTGACCACCAGCAACTCCAGCTTCACCGCCCTGGTCGACTTCACGGGAACCGGCTCGGCCCCGGCCACGGCCAACAACGTCATCGCCGTGGGGTCCTACTGCTCGCGCAACAGCTGGAAGGCGTTCGACGCCGCCACTTGGACCGACACCGACTGCTCCATCGCGGGGCGCCTCGGCAACATCTCGAACTTCTCCAACCGCGGTCCGACGCGCGACGGGCGCCAGAAGCCCGACGTCGCGGCGCCGGGGCAGAGGATCGCCTCCAGCCTGTCCACCGACCAGAGCCCGGCCTCGAACGCGAACGTCAAGACCCCCGACGGGCTGCACAAGCTCAGCAACGGCACCAGCATGGCCACGCCCGTCGTCGCCGGCGCGGTGGCGCGCTCGCTGGAGAAGCAGGTCGGCATCACGGCGGCCCAGGTGCGCGCCAACATCCAGGCCCAGGCCCGCAGCGACGCGAAGGTCACGGCCTGGGGCGCGGTGCCCAACCCGGTCTTCGGCTACGGGAAGCTGCGCATCATGGGCTGCGGCGACCAGTTCTCGGTCGGGCCCGGCACCGCCGTACCCAATGTGCTGGGCGTCTCGTCGATCTCCTGGACCTGGCCGAACCTGGCCGGAGCGACCTCCTACAAGGTCTACTACGCCACCTCGCCGGCCACCTTGATCGTCTCGACGGGCCTTCCCACCTTCCTGCAGACCTCGCTGGACGTCAACACCACCAACGCCATCCGGGTCTCGGGGGTCAACCACTGCGGCGAGGGTCCCGCCCAGGATTCGTACTCGACGGCGACCCTGGCCTCCCCGCTGGCCTCCTTCGCCTCGTCCGCGCATGTGTCCAGCGTAACGGCCACCTGGGTCCCCGTCCCGTCGGGCTCCGGCTACCTCCTGCAGGCCGCCACGGCGACGAACTTCTCGGGCACGCTCTTCTCCAGCGCGACGAACGTCTCCTCGGCCGGCGGCCTGGCGGTGACGGGCCTGACCGCGTTCACGACCTACTACGTCCGCGCCGGCACCCTCAACCGCTCCGGCGGGCCCCACTTCAGCCCCAGCCAGACGCGCTTCACCAGCACCACCCTGAGCCCGCCGGTGGCCGGTCCGTTCAGCATCGTGACCACCTCCTCCATCACGGCCACCTGGGCCCTGGGCGTCAACCCGAGCGGCCTCGAGTACATCGCCTACGCGTCGACGGCGGCCGATTTCTCGGGGACCCTGCTGTCGAGCCAGACCTGGAACCTGAGCGCGGGCTTCACGGGGCTCTCCCTCAACTCGACCTACTACTTCCAGGTCCGCCCCACCACCGGGCCGTTCGGCTCGCTGGGCTCGACGGCCACCTTGGCCGGGGTGCCGGGGGCCGCGGCCGTCCATTTCACCGCCGTCTACCAGACCAGCGTCGCCGTGGCCTGGACGGCGGGCAGCAACCCGGCCGGCACGCGCTACCGCGCCGAGCTGGCCGCCTCCTCCGACTTCCTGATCTCTCCGCAGTCCTCGGCGACCTACAACGCCTCGGCGGTCTTCACCGGCCTCAACGCCAACACCCTCTACTACATGCGCGTGGCCGCGCTGAACCGCAACTCGGTCCCCACCGCCTACGCCGCCACGCAGTCGAGCTCCACCTTGGCCAACGCGCCCGCCACGGCCCTCCCGGTCTTCAACTTCGTCGGCCCTTCCTCGGCGTCGCTCAACTGGACGGCCCTGCCGCTGGTCCCGCTCTCGGCGACCTGCTCGCGCTACAGCCTGGAAGCCTCGACGGCGGCGAACTTCAGCGGGGCCCTGCGCGGGGCGGTCACGGCCGACAACAACGCCAGCTCCCTGGTCGCGACCTCGCTGCTGCAGGACAGCACCTACTATTTCCGGGTCGGCGCCCTGAACTCCCTGGGCGCTCCGACCTATACCTTCCTCGGCTCGACCAAGACCACGGGCGCCCTCATCTCCTCGAGCACCATCGTTTCCGGGGAGACGCTCACCCTGACGCAGACCCCGAGCGTGGCGGAGCTCTCGAACGTCCAGGCCACCATCCCCCCCGAGACATTCCCGGCGGGCACCTCCGTCGTGATGAACCTGACGTTCCTCGGGGGGCTGCCCCTGCCGGTCACCAACCAGGGCTCGATCGTCCTCCTCGGCGGGGACGCGGGCGTCGAATTGGACGCCGGAGGAGCCCAGCCCGCCCCCGGGAAGTCGGTGACCCTCCGGTTCACCTACGTCGCCTCGGCGCTGGGCGGGGCCGACCCCCGCCGCCTGGTCGTCGGCCGCTACACCACCGAGGGCTGGACCCTGCTGCCCACCACGGTCGACCCGGCGGCCCGCACCGTCACGGCCGCCACCTCCCACTTCTCCATCTTCGCCCCCCTGCTCGTCACCGCCGGGACATCCCTCGACGCCGTGCAGATGTTCCCCATCCCCTGGAAGCCGGGCTCGAACGACGCGCAGTTCGACGCCGCCGGGGTCTCGCTGACGAACCTCCCCGTGAGCGCCGAGGTGAAGTTCTACACCATCCTGGGAGAAGAGGTGGCCGCCCTCTCGGCGGGGCCCAGCGGCATCGTGCTCTGGGACGGCAAGAACTCGCACGGCCGCAGGGTGGGCTCCGGGACCTACCTCGTCGTCATCTCCGGGGCGGGCGCGCGGCGCGTCATGCGCGCGGCGGTGGTCCGGTGAAGCCGGCCGCTATGGCCCTCCTGCTCTGCGCGGCCCCGGCCGCCGGGGCCGTCTTCGACGACGTGGGCGGCGCCGCGCTGCAGTTCCTCCGGCTCGGCACCGGCGCGCGCTCTCTCGGGATGGCGGAGGCGTACACCGCGGTGGCCTCGGGCGCCGAGGCCGTGTACTGGAACCCGGGGGCGATGGGACAGTCCGACCGGCCCGACTTCGCCTACAGCCACGCCGAGATGCTGGGGCTGCTGCGCATGGAGCACGCCGCCTATGCGCGCCCCGTCCCCAGGCTGGGCGGCACGATGGGCGTGGCCGCCTCGATCTTCCACCAGGACTCCATCCCGGTGGTGACCAACACCAACAAGACCATCGGCTCGTTCGCCCCGCACGGAGAAGCCATCGCCGTGGCCTACTCCCGGCGCCTCTTCGTCGGCGAAGACCACCCGAGCCGCGACCGGGGCTTCTTCCAGGACCTCTGGCGCCGTCCGGGGGCCTACGAGCCCCTCGAGCACGAGCCCGAGATGTGGACCGGCAGCGCCTCCTTCGGCCTGGCCGGCAAGTTCGTCTCGGAGACCATCTACGACGAGAGCGCCTGGGCGGCCGCCCTGGACGCCGGGGTGCTGTTCCGCCCCATCGACATGCCGGAGCTGGCGGTCAGCGCCGTGCTGCGCAACCTGGGGACGCGGCCCAAATTCAACACCGAGAGCGAGTCGCTGCCTTTGGAGGGCTCCGCCGGCGCCGCGCTCAACATCGACTTCGGCACGCACCGCCTGCTTCCGGCCGTCGAGGCCTCCATCCCGGCCCACGGCCTGCCCTACGGCAAGGTCGGCTTCGAGTACTCCTTCCCCGTGGCCGACAAGTGGCGCTTCGCGCTGCGGGGCGGCTACAAGTCCCTGACCGCCCCCGACCTCGGGCCGCTGAGCGGCCTCGCCGGCGGCATCGGGCTGCTGGGGAAGCGCTTCACCGTGGATTTCGCCTTCCAGCCCATGGCCGTGCTCGGAGAGGTCTACCGCGCGTCGTTCGGCTGGCGCTTCGACGTCCCGGAGACCCGGCGCCGCGTCAAGAAGCGCATCGACGGCCGCATCTGGAACCGCCCCGCCCCCGCCCAGCCGGAGAAGGCCATCGAGGTCGAACCCCTCAAGCCCTCCCGCCGCCGCTTCTAGGGCGTCGCCCTTACTGCCCCACCCGCCATTTGTTCTGCCAGACCCAGCGCCAGTAGTCGCCGCGGGCCAGGCGGGCGGCGGCGGCTTCGTCGACGATGAGCCGCGCGCGGGGATGGAGCTGGAGAGCGGAGCCGGGGGTCTCCGAGGTCAGGGGTCCCTCGGCGATGCGGCGCACCGCCTCGGCCTTGGCCTCTCCGGTGGCGAGCATGAGCAGGGAGCGCGCCTCGAGGATGGTCCCGATGCCCATCGTGATGGAGAAGCGCGGCGTCCCCTCCCCGTAATCGGCCAGGGTGTCGCGGTCCAGGGTCTTGGGGCGCGTGCGCGAGCCGAGCGAAGAGCCCGGCTCGTTGAAGCCGATGTGCCCGTTGCGGCCGAGGCCCAGGACCTGCAGGTCGATGCCGCCGGCCGCCTTGAGGGCGGCCTCGTAGGCCTCGGCCTCGGCCTCGAGGTCCTGGAGCGAGCCGTCGAGCAGGCGGATGTTCCCGTCGGGAGCGCCCAGGCCGTCGAGCAGGTTGTCGCGCAGGAAACGGCGGAAGCTCTTGGGGTCGGCCGCGCCGAGGCCCACCAACTCGTCGAGGTTGAAGAAGCGCGTCCTGGAGAAATCCAGGCCTGAAGCCCGCATCAGCGCGTAGAGCTTCAACGGGGTCTTCCCCGTGGCCAGGCCCACGACGGGGTCGGCCTTCCTGGCGTAAAGGCGTCCGACGAAGTCCATCGCGGTGGCGGCGACCGCGTCGGCATCCGGCCGGATGATCACTTCCATCGCTGCCCTCCTACCCAGGCGGCGCGCACGCGGCCGTCCGGGGCGACCAGGGCCATGTCGGCGGGCCCGCCCGGCGCCAGGACTCCGCCGCGATGGGCGATGAGCGCGGAGGGGAGCTCCGAAGCCAGCCGCCAGGCGTCCCACAGCGGCAGCCGGAGGTCCTTGGCGAACATCACCGCGCACTGACGCAGCGAGCGCACCGCGCCGCCCAGGGGTCCGCCGCGCACGCGCAACGCGCCGGCCTTGAGCTCGGAGTCGGTCCCGCTCGAGCGGTAGCGGCCGGGCCGCAGCCCCAGGGCGAAGACGGCGTCGCTGACGAGGAAGAGCCCGCGCGGACCTTTGGCCCGGAGCGCCAGCGCCGCCGCCCGGCGGCCGACATGGTTGCGGTCGTAGATGAGGCCGCAGGCCAGGCGGTCGTCGGTCAGCGCCGCTCCGGCCGCGCCCTCGACGCGGTGATGGAGCTGCGGCATGGCGTTGAAGAGGTGGGTGACCAGGCGCGCGCCGCGCGCCGCCGCGCGTTCCATGTCGGCGGCAGAACCGTCGGTGTGCCCCAGCGAGACCACGACCCCGCGGCGCCGCGCGGCGGCGATGACGGCGCCCGCGCCCCGGAGCTCCGGGGCCAAGGTCAGCAGGCGCAGGCGCCCCCGGGAGGCCCGCCACAGGCGTTGGAAGTCCGCGACGGAAGGAGGCCGGAGGCAGGCGGCCCGGTGCGCGCCCCGCCGGGCCCCGGCGAGGAAGGGCCCTTCCAAGTGAAAGCCCAGGATGCGCGCCCCGCGCCCCGCCGCGGCGGCTTCGCACAGCCGCGCCATCGCCGCCTCCAGGTCCTTGAGCGGAGCCGTGATGAGGGTGGGCAGGAAGGCCGTGACGCCGTCGGCCGCAAGGCGCTCAGCGCACCTGAGGATGGCGGAGGGAGGAGCGGACAGGAAATCAGCCCCCCAGGCACCGTTGATCTGCAGGTCGACCAGGCCGGGCAAGAGGAAAGCCCCGCGCCCGGACACCTCGGCAACGCCCTTCGGGACGCGCAGCCCGCCCCCGATGGCGGCGACCCGGCCGCCCCGGACCAGGAGGTCGCCGGCCGCCGGCGCCCCCTCCGGCCCCAATATCCCCGCCCCGCGGACCACGAAGTCCATGTCCAAGCATACAATTGTTGCGTTAAGGGTCAGACACTTTCCGTTGACTTGATAGAATCCCGCCATGCGCCCCGCGGCCCGGGCCGCCCTCACGGCGGCCCTGCTCTGTTTCGGAACACCCCCGGCCGGCGCCCGCACGGGCCCAGCCAGCCGGAGCCCCCGGTCCAGGTCCGTCATGAACTGGGTCATGGCCGATACCGCCGAGGGCGTCCGGGTCAGCGTCCCCGTCATCGACGCCGACCCCAACCGCGGCGTGACCGTCGGGCTCATGCCCGTCTGGGTGCGTTTCTCTGGCGGAGCCCTCCGGCGCATCCACGCCCCCGCGCTCACCTACAACGCCGCCGTGGGGGCCTGCGCGGCATGGGACTTCTACCTGTTCCCGTCGTCGGACTCCGTGCTGGAGGCGTACGCGTCCATCGCCCAGCGCTCGGACCGCGAGGTCTTCCTGTCCTGGGAATCGCCCCCCCTGAGGACGCGGGACTTCTCCTGGCAGGGCCAACTCCAGCACCTGCGCGACGCCGGCCGCCGCTTCTACGGGGTCGGCCCCCGCGCGGGCCGCGACGGCGAGACCGACTACACCCTGGGCTCCTACAACTACTCGGCCGCCGTCGACATCCCCGTGCGCCCGGGCTCGCCTTGGGCGTTCCGGGCGGGCCACCACCTGCAGGCCGTCAAGGTCCTTCCCGGACCCCGCCGCAACCTCCCCGACGTGGAAGCGAAGCACCCCGGGGCGGCGAACGGCCGGCATCGGCTCTTCGACGCGGCGTTCCGCGGCGCGCTGGTCTACGATTCGCGCGACAGCAAGGCCACCGCCAGCCGCGGCTTCTACGCCGAAGAGTTCGCCGAGGCGGCGCGGGACGGCTGGCTCTCCGACATGACCTACGAGCGCTTTGGCGCCGAGCTCAAGGGCTTTTTGCCCCTCGGAGCGGGCTCCGAGCCTCCCCTCGTCGCGGCCTTCCAGGGACGCATGGAGAGGCTCTACGGGAGCGTCCCGTTCTGGGTCCTGCCGTCCCTCGGGGGGAAATACGCCCATCGCGGCTACGGCGACGGCCGCTTCGTGGACAACGCCGCGGCCATGGCCCAGGCCGAACTGCGGGTCCGGCTCTACCGGACGGAGCTCTCAGGGAGCCCCGTATCGTTCTGGCTGGACCCGTTCGTCGGCGGAGGGTTCGTGGCCCCCGCGCTGGGTCAGGCCCAGGCCGAGACGTTCCGCCCGGTCTACGGCGCCTCCCTGCGCGCCGTCGTCCGGCCCCAGGTCGTGGGCGCTGCCGACTTCGGCTTCGGCCAGGAAGGCCTCAAGGTCTTCCTGGACCTGAACTACGCCTTCTGACAACGCAAAGAGAGCATTTTCCAATCCGGGAATGAGCCTGAAGAGCGTTGAGGGTCCGTTGCCGTAGTTTGCTGGGTCTTGCCTCCGTTTCTGTTGCCGTTGTCCGTTGAGATTCCAGAACAATGACGCTCCACGGACGCAGAGCGTGTT
>JACRDU010000128.1 GCA_016218495.1 Elusimicrobiota bacterium | reverse complement strand
CGGCGCGGGTAGCGCCGACCCCGAGCGGACCCCCGCGGGGTTCGCTCGATCCTTTGGGGGCCCTCCGCCGTGCCTCTTTCAGGCTCATTCTGTGTTGGAATCGCCCGGATTTCAGGCTCATTCTGTATTGGACAAGTCTGCGTCTTGACCGGTCCCCGCCTGATTTGGGACCATCGGGACTCTTTATTAAGGAGCAGGGGTTAACCATGAAGAACCTGATGGCGCTGATTCTGACCATTCTCGTCGCGGCACCCGCCTGGCCGCAGGACCTGGATGAGGAGTCCCGGAAGGCCGCCCAGGCCGCTGAAGCCCGCTCGAAGGGGGAGTCGGCCGCGCAGGACGCCAAGGCCCGCCGCGCCGTCGAGGACGCCGGCGCCGTCACCTACGAGATGGTCCTCGCCAAGCCCGACGACGTCGACCTCAACTACCGCTGGGCGAAGGCCCAGGTCGAGCGCGGCGACCTCAAGGGCGCCTCGGCCACCCTCGAGCGCATCCTGATGGTGAAGCCCTCCCTAACCCGCGTGCGCCTGACCTACGCCCTCGTGCTCTACCGCCTCGACAGCCTCCCCGAGGCCCGGCGCGAGCTCGAGATCGTGAAGGGACAGGCCTCCGGCGCGGTCAAGGCCGAGGCCGAGGAGTACATCAGGCTCGTCGACCAGAAGACCCGCCTGACGCACCTGCACGGGACGCTCGGCGTCGGCTACCAGTTCGACGACAACCGCAACGCCGGCCCGTCCTCGAACCAGCGCCTCTTCGGCGGCGTGCCGGTCAACCTCACCACCGGCCGCGCCACCGACGACACCAGCGTGCTGTTCCTCGCGGCCGCCGGGATCCGCCGGGACCTGCGCGGGAACTTCGCGCGCGCCCTCGTCGCGGACCTCTCCTACTACCGGGCCGAGCAGACCACGGTCAACACCCTGGACCTGCAGGCCTACTCGTTCTCGGCCGGCCCCGAGTTCCAGTCCGGGCGCCTCACGGTGACCCCCGCCCTGGTCTTCGACCACGTGCGCCTCTCCGAGGAGACCTACCTCAGGACCAGGGGCGGGCGCGTGCGGGTCGAACGCCGCCTCTCCAAGCGCCTGGCCGTGTTCGGACAGGGCCAGGTCATGGTCTACGACCACATCCGCACGAGCGACATCCCCACCGCCACCGAGCGCACCGGCAACGAGTCCACCCTGCGCGGCGGAGCCATCGTCACCCTGACCCCGACCCAGCGCCTTACCGCGGAGACGGGCTACCAGCAGAAGGACGCCCGCAAGATGTACAACGCCTACGAGCGCAACACCGTCGGGCTGACCCACGCCTGGCTGCTCGGCAAGGGGCGCTTCCTCCTGAGCGGGCTCAACGTCGACCTCGACCGCTACGCCGCCCCCGAGCTCGCCATCGCGCGCCAGGAGCGCAAAGACGACAAGACCCGGGTGTCCTGGACCTTCGGCCAGCCGCTGGGCTTCCTCGGCAAACCCTTCGCGCCGCTGTTGCTGACCGTCTCCTACGAGTACCTGCACGCGAACTCGAACATCACAAACTACGCCTACACCAACAACAAGGTGAACGGCATGCTGACCTACCGCTGGGACTACTGAGGTGACCGCCATGCACGCGAATACCATCGTCCTCCTGTCCTCCCTCGCCCTGGCCGCGCCCGCGCAAGCCGAACTGCTGCGCATCGGGGCCGCCGGCGCCGTCAGCGGCGGCGTCACCGCCGCAGCGCCCCAGGCCGCCGCGCGCAGCCTGGCCAGCGGCTCCCAGGTCTTCCACAAGGACGCCGTCACCACCGACGCCCAGGGGCGCATGCAGGCGATGCTCCTCGACGAGACCATCTTCACGGTCGGCCCAAAGAGCAAGGTCACGCTCGACGAGTTCGTCTACGACCCCTTCACCGACGCCGGCAAGGTCACCGCCGAGGTGACCAAGGGGATTTTCCGCCTGGTCTCGGGGAAGTCCGCCCGGCGCCATCCCGAGAACCTCAAGATCAAGCTCCCCGTCGGCACCCTCGGCATCCGGGGCACCATCGTCGGAGGGAAGGTCGAGGACGACGGTTCGTCCTTGATTGCCCTGCTCGGCCCGGGCGCCGACAACAACGCCGACGAGCGCCCCGGTGTGGTGGTCGTCGAGAATGCCGGGGAGTCGGTCACCATCGACCGGCCCGGCTACGCCACCCGCATCAGCGAAGGACAGCCCCCGACGCCGCCCTTCCCCCTGTCCCCCGAGGCCATGGCGGAGTTGGACCCCACCCCGCCGCCGCCTCCCCCGAGCCAGTCCAACGCCGCCGCGACGACCGCGAACAACACGACGGGCAGCGCTCCCGGGACATCAGGCGGGGGGTCCGAAAACAACACGACGGGCAGCGCTCCCGGGACATCAGGCGGGGGGTCCGATGAGGCAACCGCGTCCGCTGATTCTGGGCAGGACACCGCGGCAGGCCAAGCCGGCGCGGGCGAGACCATCGTCCTGAGCGAGGACCAGAACCAGAACACCGAGACCAGTGTCTTCGGCTCGCAGTCCATCCTGGCCGGCGGCGGGGCGTTCTCCTGGGAGGACCTCCGGGCGACCCTGCAGAGCGGCTCGGGGTTCTACAGCGGCAGCGGCAGCTACAGCTGCTCCGGCGGCGCCTGCTCCACGGGGGGCTCCGGGACCTTCACCCTCCACTTCAATGTGAACTGGGGGACGAAGGAGTTGGGAGGAGGGGGCACCTCGTCCCACTTCGCCTTCACCGGCGGGCCGCTCCTCATCAGCGCGGAGACGCCCGGCTCCAACATCCCCCTGACCAGCTTCGCCGCCCTCAGCGGCGAGGCGAAGATGGTCCAAGGGACGAATTACAGCGGCAGCGACCCGAACTTCAACGGCAGCGGATTCGCCTTCGGTAGCGGGGGCCACTCGGTGACCGGCAACCTGCAATACACCAACGGGCCGGCCACGGCCACCGGGGCCGTGACCTCCCCGTGCATCTCGGGGTCCTGCCCGCCGTGACCTCCATAGCCGCCCTGCTGCTGGCCGCGGCGGCGGCCTCCCACGCCGCCCCCGTGCGCATCGGGGCGGCCGGCGGCGTCTCGGGCGGCGTGACGGCCACGACGGAGGCCAAGCCCCGCGCCCTCAGGAGCGGCGACACCGTATTCCACAAGGACGCCGTCGCCACCGACGCGAAGGGCCGCATGCAGGCGATGCTGCTCGACGAAACCGTCTTCACGGTCGGTCCGAACAGCAAGGTCGTGCTCGACGAGTTCGTCTACGACCCCTTCACCGACGCCGGCAAGGTGCGCGCCGAGGTCCTCAAGGGCGTGTTCCGCCTCGTCACCGGCAAGACCGCCCGCCGGAACCCCGACATCAAGGTGAAGACCCCCTCGGGGACCATCGGCATCCGCGGCACCATCGCCGGCGGCAGCGTCGACGGCGACCGGACTTTGGTGGCCCTCCTCGGACCAGGGCCCGGCAACAACGCCGACGAGAGGCCCGGCGCCGTGACCGTCACGAACGGCGAAGGCTCGGTCGACCTGGACCGACCCGGCACGGGCACCGTCATCCTCCCCGGCGAGCCTCCATCCCCCCCCTTCACCCTGACCCCCGCCGACCTGGCCAGCCTGGACGCCGGAGGCTCCGCCTCGGGCTCCGGCGGCGGCGAGACGGCCGCGGCCGGCTCCATGGATGAGAGCGCCGCCGATGAGTCGGGCGAAAGCACCGCGCTCGGCGGGGAAAATGCCATCTCAGCCTCGGACGTCGCCGCCTCCGGGGGCCCCGGCACGGAGAGCGCTATCCAAGCCATCCAGACCACCGGGGGCATCCGGGACGGCGTCGCGACCTGGGACAACCTCCGCACCATCCCGTCGGGCCAGGCGCACTACTTCATCAATTCGGCCCCCTGGAACCTCTCCACCTGCGCCAACAGCACCTGCGCCAACAACAACGCGGGGTCGATGCAGCTGCAGATGAACATCGACTTCGGCGCGGCCACGGTCGGAGGGCTCGGCTCCGCCATCTCCGTCAACGACACCGACACGATAGGGGGCGTCTCCGTCAACGAGACCATCAACATCCCGACCACGTACTGGGGCACGGGCGACGCTCCCGCGAGGATCTCGATAACGGAGTCCAGCGCCGGAATCACGAACTCGACCGTCATCGACATCCAGAACTTCAACGGGAACGCCGCCCATCAAGCTCAGGCCTCATTCACCCACACGAACACTAACGCGGGCAGCGAGAACCAAGGCTCCGGGTCCACCACGGCCCCCCGCTTCGACGGGCTCATCCCGCAGTAGCGTTTAGTAGAATCCCGGCATGCCCGACCCCCTCTCCCAAGAGCGCCCCTGGGGCCGCTGGGACACGCTCCACCAGGAGCCCGGGGTCAAGGTCAAGCGCATCCTGGTCCGTCCCGGCCAGCGCCTGAGCTACCAGACCCACGCGCGGCGCGCCGAGCGCTGGACCGTCGTGCACGGCTCGGCCCTGGTGACCCTCGACGGCAAGGACCAAGCCGTGCCGACCGGAGGGGTCATCACCGTCCCGGTGGGCACGGCCCACCGCCTGAGCAACCCCGGGGCCATGGACCTGGTCATCATCGAGGTGCAGTTCGGCGACTACCTGGGCGAGGACGACATCGTCCGCCTGAGCGACGACTACGGCCGTGCCGGGGGGCCGCCATGACGGCGTCCTGGGAGGCCCTCTCGGCCAAGCCGCCGGCGCAGAAGCTCGGCTTCTTCAGCCGCGACGGCCGCCTCTATGACTGCCTGTTCGCGGCGCAGTTCGACCGGCCGCTGCTCGACCGCCTGTGCGCGCTGGCCGACCATATGCGGGACATCACGAAGGACCGTTCCGGGGACGATTTCCTGCGCGGCCTCCTGGCCCACAAGCGGGTGATGCTCTACTTCTCACAGCCCTCGACCCGGACCTTCCTCTCCCACATGAGCGCCTGCCATATCCTCGGCCTTCGCGTGATGGAGACCCGGGACCTCAAGACCTCGTCGGAGGTCAAGGGCGAGACCCTCGACGACACCATTCGGACCTTCGCCAGCTACGTCGACCTCATCATCATGCGCCACAACGGCGCGGGGGTCGCCGAGCGCGCGGCCTGGGTCCTCAACACGAGCCCCCGGCCGGTGCCGGTCATCAACGCCGGCTCGGGCCCGGACGAGCACCCGACCCAGGCCCTGCTCGACATCTACAGCCTCCAGCGCTACCTCGGCGGGGTGGACGGCAAGCACATCGTGATGGTCGGCGACCTCAAGCGCGGCCGCACGGTGCGCTCGCTGTCGCAGCTGATGCGGAACTTCAAGGGCGTCCGCCTCACCTTCGCCGCGCCGGAGCCCTTCCGGATGAAGCCCGACATCCTCGAGTTCCTGACCACGCACGGCATCCCCTTCCGCGAGACCGACGACCTGGGCTCGGCGCTCAAGGACGCGGACGCCGTGTATATGACCCGCATCCAGGACGAGCACGACAAGGACGGGGAGTCGAAGGGCGTCGATTATGCCCCGTTCTTCCTCTCGAAGGCCCGGATGGCCCTGCTGCCCAAGCACGCCGTCGTGATGCACCCGCTGCCGCGCCGCGAGGAACTGCCCGCCGAGCTCGACGACGACCCGCGCAACGTCATCTTCCGCCAGGAACGCAACGGGATGTGGGCCCGGACCGCCCTCATCGCCCACATCTTCGGCCTCGAAGACCAGGTCCTGGCGCGCCGGCCCTAACTCCAACGCGACATCGCGAGCGCGATGTCAAGATCATCCGGCCGTTGAGGGGCCCACATTCGCCGGCGAATTTCGATGCTCGCCCGCTTGACTCCCGCCGCCGGCCGGCGATATAGTGCGCCATGGGCCTGGCCCTGCTTCTCCTCCTGGTCCTGATCGCTCCCGCCGCGGCGCAGGAGCCCGAATTCGCCGCCCGCCTGGCCTCGGCCGTGGCCGCCCCGGCGGCGCAGGCCTCCACGCCCCCCGTCGTCGTCGCGATTGAGCCCTCCGAACAGGCCGGCCTGGGCGAACAGGCCGCGCGCTGGCTGCGCGTCGAGCAATTCCTCTGGGCCGAGCTGGCCCGCGGCGCCACCGTCGTCCCCGTCTTGCCCGGCGGCGAGGCGCCCCGGCTGCGCCTGCGCACGGCGGCCTCCGGCCTGCCCAAGGGCTTCATGGCGCAGTGGCGCCTGCACGACGCGGCCAGCGGACGACTGCTGCAGTCGGATTCGGCGCGCTGGGGTGAACTGCCGCCTCCGCCGGCGGCGGAAACCGCGCTTTCGACGCCCGCGCCGATGGCTTTGGCCACGCCTCCGGCGGTGATGACCGTGATGTCCTGGCTCGACCAGCCTCTGTTGGCGGGCATCCTCAAGGCGCCCTTCCCCGCCCCGCTATGGGTCGGCGGCGCAGCGCTATCGGCCGAGAACGCCTCCGGCGCGGCCGCATGGGTGTCTTTGCGCGACAAGCCGCAGAAGTGGGAGGGCTCGTTCGAGGTCCAATCCTGGGTCGCCCGTCGACACGACCCGGTCGTCTTCGGCGCGGTCGCATTCGCCGGAACACCGGTCTTGACCAACCTGGACAGCGACGCACGGGTCTTGGAATTCCGGTTCACCGGCTCCCGCGCGCTCCGCGTCCCCTTCGGCCTGGGTGTCCCGGGAGTCGCCTGGCTCGACTTCCCCCTGTTCCTGAAAGCCGCCGCGGGCGTCGGACTGCAATACCACAGCGCGAACATCAGGCGCACCTTCGTCGTCGGAGGCCCCGGATCTACGCCCGGGTTCACCAACGAGCATGCGGCTCAGACCCGCCCCATCGGCACCGTTTCCCTCATGCTGGGGAAGCGCTTCCGTCAGGACTTCGAGCTGCTGGGCGGCCCGGACCTCCTCGTCGGCCGCACCCAACTGGACCCCGCCAACATCCAGCAGCAATGGCGGTGGTCCATCCGCGCCCAACTGCGCCTGTTCTAGGCGTCGCCGCCCTTGAGCCGACGGGCCGGATTTGGGATACTTGGGCGGTCGTCCCCCTCTGGAGGTTCCTATGAAATTCGGCATGAACAAGCGCCTGGCCGCTCTGCCCCCCTACATCTTCGTCCACCTCGGCAACCTCAAGCGCGCCGCCGCCGCCGCCGGCCTCAAGGTCATCGACCTCGGCCAGGGCAGCCCGGACCTGCCCAGCCCCGATTACGTGATCGCCGCCGCCCAGAAGAGCATGACCGACGTCGCCACCCACGGCTACCCCATCGCCAACGGCCTTCCCGAGTACCGCAAGGCCGTGGCCGCCTGGTACAAGCGCCGCTTCAACGCCGACTTCGACCCCGAGACCGAGGTCCTGCCCCTGATCGGCTCGAAGGAAGGCCTCGGCCACCTGCTGATGGCCGTGCTCGACCCGGGCGACGCCGTCCTCGTCCCCAGCCCCTGCTACCCGGTCCACTACAACGGCGTCCTCATCGCCGGGGGACTCCCCAAGCTCATGCCCCTCAAGGAAGAGAACGGTTTCCTCCCCGACTTCGACGCCATCCCCGAAGCCGACCTGGCGGCCGCCAAGATCATGATCCTGAACTATCCCAACAACCCCACCGGGGCCACCCTGCCCGACCTGAGCCTGCTCAAGAAGGCCCTGGCCCTGGCCGCCAAGCACGGCTTCCTGGTGGTCTACGACAACGCCTACTCCGAAATCGGCTTCGACGGCTACAAGGCCCCCTCGATCTTCGAGATCCCGGGCGCCAAATCCCACGCCATCGAGTTCCACTCCACCTCGAAGTCCTACTCGATGGCCGGCTGGCGGCTCGGCTTCGCCGTCGGCAACGCCGAGGCCGTGAAGGTGCTCGGCAAGCTCAAGGGCTTCATCGACTACGGAGTCCCCTCCTTCCTGCAGAAGGCGGCCATCGCCGCGCTGGAAGGGACCGACGATATCGTGCGAAAAGGCGCCAAGACCTACCAGGAGCGGCGCGACGCCCTGGTGGCTGCGCTGGCCGAGATCGGCTGGAAGGTCACGCCGCCCCGCGCGGCGATGTACCTGTGGACCCGGCTCCCCCGCGAGGCGGCGGGCATGACCTCCACCGAGTTCTGCGAGCGGCTTATCCGCGAGGAAGGGGTCGTCGTCGTCCCCGGCTCCGGCTTCGGGCCGGCCGGGGAGGGCTTCGTGCGCTTCTCGCTCATCCAGCCCCCGGCTGTCCTGCGCGAGGCCGTCGCGCGGATCGGCAAGCACCTCAAGTCCCTGTCCAAAGGAGAGAAGGTCGCTCGGTGATGACGCCGGCCGCGGTCCTCGCCGCGGCGCTCCTGCTCCAGGCCCCGTCGGCATCCGCCCTGCGCCCTCTGACGCCGCCGGCCCCGCCCATCCCAGCGGATGCGGCGTGGGTGAACTCCGTGCCCCTGCCGCTGGAACTGCTGCGCGGGCGCCGGGTCGTCCTGGTCGCGTTCCTCAACATGGGGAACCTCCGCTCGCGCCGGGCCGCCGAGGCCCTCAAGGCCTGGTGGGACCGCTACGCCCTGCAAGGGCTGATGGTCCTCGGCGTCCACACGCCGGACTACGAGTTCGACCGCGACCCGCTGCAGGTCCGACGCTCCGTGCGCCGCCAGGGCATCCCGTTCCCCGTCGTCATCGACACGCGCCGCAGGCTATGGGACGATTACCAGAACGAGGGCTGGCCCGCGTTCTACCTGGTCGACCACCGCGGGCGCATCGTCCATGACAAGC
This sequence comes from Elusimicrobiota bacterium, assembly GCA_016218495.1. Classification (GTDB taxonomy): domain Bacteria; phylum Elusimicrobiota; class Elusimicrobia; order UBA1565; family UBA1565; genus SCTT01. The sequence goes on along the minus strand of JACRDU010000128.1, from coordinate 45,410 downwards.
TCGGCGAGGGCGGCTATGCCCTCTTCGAGCGCGAGATGCTCTCCGTGCTCGCCTCGTTCAACGGCTATAAGCCCGGCCGAGACCACCGGCCCTACGCCGAGGCGAAGCGCGAAGCCTGCGGCCGGGCCACCCCGTCGTTCTACCTCGGTTCGCGGCGGGGGGTGAAGACCCTGCGCCTGGGCAAGGACGCCAACCGTCCCATCGTCGATTCGCGCGATGGGGAGGTCGCGCTGTCCGGGGCCTGGGAGGACGACGCCGAGGCCCTGCGCTACACGGGCACGGGCAAGTCCCTCGACCAGCTCTATCTGATCTTCCGGGGCGGGGAGGCGGGCGCCGTGCTCTCCCCCGGCGGCGGGCGGCAGGTGCGGGTCTTCATCAAGGTCGACAACCTATGGCTCCACGGCGGCAACGCCGGGACGGACGTCCTCTGGGACGACTCCGACAGGAGCTACGTCCTGGTCGACGAAGGGCGCCTCTATTCCATCATCCGCGACCCCAACAAAGAGAGCATGCACGAGGTCTCCCTCTTCCCCGACGGCCCCGGAGCCTCGGTGCACGGCTTCGAGTTCTCCGACTTCTGCGAAGCCCAGACCGAGACCAAATGACCCCCGCGCCCGAAGCCGCGCCACAGATCGAACGCCACCGCATCTTCCAGGTCTTCTTCTTCGGCATCTTCGGCCTCGTCGCCTGGCAGCTCCACCGCATCATCTCGCCGTTCTATTTCGCCCTGGCCGGCGCGGCCCTGCTCGGCCTGGTGGTCTACCCGCTCCATGACCGTTTCGCCAAGCGCACGCGCCTGGGCCCCAGCGGCGCCGCCGCCGCGACGACCGTCCTGATCGTCCTGATCGTCGTGCTCCCCCTGCTGACCGCGGGCTGGGTCGCGGTCAGGCAGGCCGCGAAGCTCGTCCCCGTCGTTTCGGCCTGGATGCAGGAGCGGCGGGGGCTTCCCCTGGCCGAGATCCTCCCTCCCCGGGTCTCCGATTCATGGTCCCGCCTCTCCGTCTCGCTCAAGGAGCGGGGAATAGACCCCCAGGAGAACCTGCTCGAAGCCCTCGAGCAACTCAGCCGCTCCGTCACGGGCCTCGCCGGAGCCGCCCTGCGGAACCTGGTCTTCTTCTTCTTCCAGGTAGGCATCCTGGTGTTCTCCCTCTTCTTCATCCTGCGCGACGGCGCCAAGGTCTTCCGCCGCGTCGTCGAACTCGTCCCGATGCCCGAGGAACACAAGTCCGCGCTCATCGGGCGGCTCCAGATGACGATCCTCGCCGTGCTGCGCGGCATCTTCATCGTCGCCGGCGCCCAAGGCCTGCTCGCGATGGCGGGCTTCCTGGTCTTCGGGGTCCCCTTCGCGGTCCTGCTCGGGATGGTCACCGCCCTCTTCGCCCCGATTCCGTTCGTGGGCACGGGGGCGGTCTGGGTCCCCGTGGCCGCCGGCCTGGCCCTGTCCGGGTCCTACCAGCAGGCCGTCGGCGTCACGCTCTGGTGCGCCCTGGTCGTGGGGATGGCCGATAACCTCCTGCGGCCGATCCTCATCGGCAAAGAGGCCAAGCTGCCCATATTGTTCCTGTTCTTCGGGATGCTGGGCGGCCTGCGCGTCTACGGCTTCTCGGGCCTCCTGGTCGGACCCGTCGTCGTCGCCCTCTTCCTGGCCTTCACCGACATCTACCGCCAGGAATACCGCTGGATCCTGACCGCCCGCAAGGAGGAGCAGTGAGCTTCGACATCTTCGGCCTCAACCCCGCCCTGCGCAAGGCGGTCAACGAGATGGGCTTCGAGCACTCGACCCCCATCCAGACCGCCGCCGTCCCGCCGGCGCTCGAAGGCCTCGACGTTCTGGGCTCCGCCCAGACCGGCAGCGGCAAGACGGTGGCCTACGCCCTGCCCACCCTGCAGCGCCTGATGGCCCAGCCCAAGGCCGCCCGGCCCGGGCCGCGCGCCCTCGTCCTCGCCCCGGTCCGCGAGTTGGCCGCCCAGGTCGAGGCCACCATCGCCGACCTGGCCCAGCACACCAGCCTCAAGACCGCCCTCATCATCGGCGGCGAGCCGATGCCGCCCCAGGCGAAGGCCCTGCAGCAGTCCGCGGACATCGCCATCGCCACGCCTGGACGCCTGCTCGACCACATGCGGCGCACCCGGGGCTGGGGCCTCGAGGCCGTGTCGACCGTCATCCTCGACGAAGCCGACCGCATGCTCGACATGGGCTTCTTGCCCGACGTCTCGGAGATCCTCGACAAGGTCCCGTCCGGCCGCCAGACCCTGATGTTCTCCGCCACCGTCCCGTCCGCCATCGAGGGCCTGATGTCGCGCTACATGCGCGACCCGCTGCGCATACAGATCGACCCGCCGCGCCGACCCGCCGAGGGAGTCGTCCAGAAGGTCTATCCGGTCTCCTCGGCGCAGAAGTACGACCTGCTCTATGCCCTGCTGACCTCGGTGGACGCCACGGCCACGGTCGTCTTCACCTCGATGAAGCGGCGCGCCGACGCGGTGGCCGCCTACCTGCGCGGGCGCGGCCTCGAGGCCCATGCCATGCACTCCGACCTCACCCAGTCGGCCCGGACCAAGGCCATGACCGCCTTCCGGGAGAGCAAGTTCAAGGTGCTCGTCGCCACCGACATCGCCGCGCGCGGGCTCGACATCCGCCATGTCAGCCATGTGGTCAATTTCGACGTGCCCGACTACCCCGAGGACTACCTGCACCGCATCGGCCGGACCGCGCGCGCCTTCACGGTCGGGGACGCGATGACCATCATGAGCCACGAGGAGAAGAACGCCGTCTTGTCCATCGAGACCTTCATCGGCTCGGAAATCCCCCGCGCGGCGCTCGAGGGCTTCCCGTACGACGTCCCTCCCCGGCTGACCGCCTATCGCCCGTCCCCCCTGGCCCGCTTCGGGGCCAAGGGCGTCGGCAAGGTCCGCCGGCGGCTCATGTGAACCGGGCCGCCGGGGCTCTGACGGCGCTAGCGCTGCTCGCCTGCGCCGCGGGACGGGCCCCGGCGCGCGGTTCCCTCGTCGACGTTTCTGAGGCCCTCCCCGGCGTGGCCCTCGACATCCGCTACGCCACCCCGGACAACTTCGCCAAGGCCGCCGTCTATCCCGCGGCGCGCTGCCTGCTCCGTCCCGAGGCCGCCGCCGCGCTCAAGGCCGTGCGCTCCGACCTCGCCGCCAAAGGCCTCACCCTCAAGCTCTGGGACTGCTACCGCCCCCTGTCCGTGCAGAGGCGCTTCTGGGAACTCGTCCCCGACCCCCGGTATGTCGCCGACCCCAAGAAGGGCTCCCGGCACAACCGGGGGGCCGCCGTCGACGCCACCCTGGCCGGCGTCGAGATGCCCACCGGCTACGACGATTTCTCCGCGAACGCCCATCGCGCGACCCTGGGGGGGACCCCCGCGGCCCGCGCCAACGCGAAATCCCTGGAGGACGCGATGGCGGCCCGGGGCTTCAAGGGGCTGCCCACCGAGTGGTGGCATTTCGACTTCGCGGGCTGGGAGCGCTTCCCTCTGCTCGACGAGCCCCTGACGCCATGAGGACGCGCGTGCGCCGGATCACCGTCGGGCGCCTCGACGCGCCCATGAAGGAGCCCTTCGGCATCGCCGGAGGGGCCCAGACCCGGGCCGCGAACGTCCTGGTGCGCGCCGAACTCGACGACGGCACCGTCGGCTGGGGAGAAGGTGCGCCGATGCCCGCCTTCAACGGGGTGACACAGGCCCAGACCCTGTCGGCCGCCCGCGCGGCCGCCGCGGCGCTGCGCGGGGCGGCGGCCGGAGCGTGGGGGTCCTGGAAGACGCCCCGCAACGCCTGCGCCCGCGCGGCCGTCGAGACGGCCTTGCTCGACGCCTGGACGCGCCGCCTGGGCATCCCGCTGCGGGTCTTCTTCGGCGGAGCCGAGGAGCGCATCACCACCGACATCACCATCCCCATCGTCGCGCCGGAGAAGGCCGCCGACGCCGCCCGCGGCATACGCGCCTTCGGCGTCAGGACCCTGAAGATCAAGGTCGGCAAGCGGGTCCAGGACGACGCCGCGCGCGTCCTGTCCGCCATGGCCGCCGCGCCCAGCTCGAAGCTGATGCTGGACGCCAACGCCGGCTATTCGCCCGCCGACGCCCTGCGCCTCCTTGCGCGCCTGCGCTCCGAGGGCGTGGAGCCGGAACTCTTCGAACAGCCGACGCCCGCCATGGCCGGGCTGCGGGAGGTCCGCAGGAAGGGCCGCGTGCCGGTCGCCGCCGACGAGTCGGCGGATTCCCCCTCCGCCGTCATGCGGCTGGCGGCCGCCACAGCCTGCGACGTGGTCAACATCAAGGTGATGAAGCTGGGGCTGCTGGGGGCCCTTGAGACCGCTCGCGTCGCCCGGGCCTGCGGGTTCTCATTGATGATCGGCGGTCTCGTCGAGACGCGCCTCGGGATGACGGCCGCCGCGCACCTGGCCTGCGGGCTGGGGCGCTTCGCCTACGCCGACCTCGACACCCCGCTCTTCCTGGCCGAAGACCCGATGCGCGGGGTCCCTATCGGGCGCGGCGGGGTCTACGACCTCTCCAAGGTCCGGTCCGGCATCGGGGTGTCGCCCCGCTGATACCCGGGACTACCTCCTGCGGTCCAGAGCCTCCACGACTGTCAGCGACGCCAGACCGCAGCCTTCCGGGTCCTCCCCGCCGGGCAGCCCGCGGGAGACGGCGTTGGAGAGCAGATAGAGGCGCGTCAGCGCCAGCGCCTTGGAACCGTCGGTATCGGCAAGGTAGTCCATCAGCCAGCCCCGCCATCGGGCGGAGCGCACGAAACCGTCGAGCAGGCCGTCGAGCGGCCGCCGCGCCAGCCGGCTGCGCGAGAAGACCCAATGAGCCAGGTCCCACCCGTCCGGCCGGTTCTCGGACCAGGATTCCCAATCGTAGGCCCATACCCGGCCGCCCGCCGCCGCCAGGTTCCAAGGTGCGAAGTCCCCGTGGGACGACGACATCGGCAGACACGCGTTCCGCGCTCCCGAGAACGCTGCCGGCAGGTGTCGCGCCAGGGCACGCCGCGTGTGCGCCGACTCGACCAGTTCGGCGGATGCCGCCAAGGCGCTCAGCCACGCCTCCAACCTGCCCGCGTCCGCCGACGGCGGACCGGAGACCTCCCGAGCCGCAGCGGCGACGTCATCGAGGGAGGCGACCGAATCGCCCGGTCCAGCCTCCTGGACAAGTATGTGCGGCGGGCCAGGACGCCAAGCCAACATGGCCGGGACCCTGAGTACGCGCGCCTGCGCGCGGGGAGCCTGGAGCGCCGCCCGCTCGCGCTCCAAGGCCGGCACCGCCCCGGGGATACAAGCCTGTTTGGCATAGGCCAGGGTGCGGCCGCCGGCACCCACCGCGGCAGCCACGGCTTTGCCGGCCCGGCGGCCTCCGTGCAGGGCCAGGCCGACGGCGAAATCCTCTCTCCCGAGCACCTCGGCGAACGCTGCGCGCAGCGCCCGGTCGTCAATCGAAACCCGACGGAGGGGTGCGGGGGGAATCCCGGCACGGAGCAGCATGCTCGCGGCCGAGAGCGCGAGGCGCCCTCGAACGCTCTCGGGCCGGTAAACGGCGCCCAGCGCGGCCGCCGATTCGGGATGTCCGGCCGCCGCCAGGAAGACGCGGCCGTGCCCCGCGTCCAGCCTGTGGTAAGGACTCCCGGCGTTGGAGAAGAAGGCGAGGGGGTCGGTCCCCGGCGCGCTCCGGCTTCCGCGCCGCAGCGCCGCGTCCAGCGTCAGCGCGACGACGGCTTCCGCGGCGGCCGCTGGGTCCCCCTCGGCATCCACGACCGCGTCGAAGGCGCCCTGCTCGAGCGCGCACCGCCAGCGCCGCGCGTCATGCTCCGCCTGCTCCGGCGTGTTCTCCGGCTTCCGGGCCCGGCTGAGGCGGGGGTCCGCCCAGAGCAGGACGCAGAGGTCGGCCTGGGGCGCAAGACGCGCGAACAGGGCCGAGAGCCGCCCAGGCGCGGCTCCGAAGCGCTCCGGAGCGACAGAGACGTCGAGTGCGCCGCGGTCGTAGAGGACGGCGCGGATGTGATTGGCCCCGGGGTTGTCCATGGCGAGGCGCCCAAGCCAGTAGTCCGCCAGGTAATACGCCAAGCGCAGCGGGCTGAAGGTCCCTGCGGAGCGCCGGGGGGGCAGAAGACCCGTGGAATCGGGGACTGCGGGGCTCCGGCCCGCCAACCGGGCGAGCACTGGCAGGAGGCCGGGCCTCCAATGCCGGACCAGCGCGTCCTGCAGGGGCGGCGGGAAGGACTGAGCGGCAACGGCCAGGACGGTGGATTTCCCCGCTCCGTCCGGTCCCGTGACGATCACGACCGGCCACATCCTGACCACGCGCGCGCGGACGAAGCGGCGCAGCCTCCGGATCATGGAGGAGGGAACCTGCCACGGAGCCCGGAACGCCGCACGCAAGTAGGCGGCGCGGCGCAGGCCGCCGCGCAGGCGCGCCAGAGCCCCAGGGTCGCAAGCGCGCAAGGCGGCGAGGAGTTCCGCGGCCGGCCCGGCCCCGAAGACCCGCGCGCATAAGGCCTCCGCCGCCGCGGTCTCGTCGGCCGCCAGGAACGGGACCCCCGGCATGCCCCCATGGAGGTAGCGCCAGAGCACGCGCTTGGCGAAGGCGGGCCCAGGGTCGGTCTTAAACGGCCCCATCCTCCCGGACGCCAGCCCGGGTTCGGCCAGGAGCACCGGGCCCCAACGCAGCCGGTCAAGCAGGTCTATCTCCAGGCCCACGCCCGTCCGGAAGGCGAAGAGCGGCCGGCTGTCCCAAGGCGAGGGCAACTCGGCGCAGCGCCAGCCCAGCCCCTCGAGGGCCCTCCCCGCAGCCTCTATCAAAGTCGCATGCGCGGCCTGCGGGGCGATGACGTCAAGGTCTCGCCCGAGAGACTGCGGGTAGCCTTCGAGGCCGTGCAGGACGCAATATGGCACGCCTGAGGAGTTCCAAGCGGCAGCAACGGCCTCCAGCGCCTCTCGACGCAAGGAAACGGTCACTCCCCCATCCTGGCGCAGAGCCTATGCCGCGTCGCGCGAGGCGAGGGCCTTGAGAATCGCAGCCTCGAGGGCCTTCCAGACCGGAGGTTTCTGGAGCACGGGGATACCCTGGAGGTCCCAGTGCTTCATCCGGTCCTCCGAGAGGCCCGAGACGATGATGACCGGGACCTTGGCGAGCCTGGGCTGTTCCCGGATGCAGCGGACGGAATCCAGCCCATTCCCGAACCCGGGCATGTTCACGTCGGTGATGATGAGGTCCGGCGTCTCCTCGAGGGCGGCTTTGAAGGAGGATACGGCGTTGGTCGCCGTGCGCACCTCGGCGCCCGCCGACGTCAGCCGCTCGGCGATGAGTTCGAGGAACAACGGGTCGTCATCGACCAGAAGGATTTTACACCCTCGCATGTCCAAAGTATGCCGGTCTTCCTGGTCCCTGTCAAACCGGCGCGCATATGGCGCGACCGCCGCTCCGGCGCCATACTATCGTCCGGCCATGAGGACACCCTACCCGCCCCGCCGCCCGTCTTGGGCCGTGCTGGACGAAGGCTTGCTGGCGGGAGCCAATTTCGCGCTGTCGGTCCTGCTCGCCGCGCGCTTGGGCCCTGTCGCGTTCGGCCATTTCGCGACCGCCCAGGCGGCGGGACTGCTGTTGCGCAACACATACGAGGCCGCGGTGCTGACACCGCTCTTCTCCGTCGGCGCGGGACGCCTGCGTGCGCGGCTCGCGCAGGACACCGCTGAGGCGTTCCGGCGACTGGCTTGGCGTGGAGTTCAGGCCGGCCTGGCCGCCGGAGCCCTGGCGCTGGTGTTGCGCAGAACCGTATCCCAAGACGCCGCCTCCGCCGCCCTGGGCTTCGGCATGGCCATCCCCGGCTGGGTGGCCCTCGCTCTGTCCCGCCGGGCAAACTATGTCCTCCAGAACACGCGCTCTGCGGCGACCGCGACCGGCTGCTATGCCACGTCCCTGGCGGCGGTCCTGCTGGCGCTCCATGCCGCATCCCGCTTCTCGATGCTCCCCGTCCTGGCGGGGGCCGGAGCAGCAGCCTGGGTGGCGGCCTATGTCGGGCTGCGCTGCGGCGGATTCCTGCCCGCCGCAGACGGATACACCACGGAGGCGGACCTCGAATCAGAGGCTCTGCGCGCCGAGTTCGGCCTATGGAGCCCGGCCGCGGCGGTCATGGTGTGGGCGGGGACCCAGCTGCAGTACGTCCTCCTCTCGGGCCTCTCGGACGCCTCCTCCACCGGGTCCTTGCGCGGTTTCACCCTGCTCGCGGAGCCCATGCACCGGGTCAACATGGCCTTGACCGCGTTGGCTTCCCCCGAGACCATCCGTCTCGTGCATCAGGAGGGACCCGCAGGCCTCCCACGCCGGCTATGGGAGGTCCTGCGTCCCCTGCTGGCCCTCAACGCCGTCTACGCATTGGCCGCCGCGGCCGCGCTCCCGGCCGTAGGGCGCATTTTGTTCCCAGGCAACCCGCCGCCCAGCCCCGCGGTCCTGGCCGCCGTCGTCATCCCGCTGCTGTTCAGCCCTCAGGCCGTCGTCTTCGCCAGCGGTTCGGCCGCCGTGGGCCGGCCGCGCTCCGAGTTCTGGGCCCGCACCGTCACGGCCGCGATGTCGGTCTGCATTGGGCCGCTCCTGATTTCGCGCTATGGGATGGACGGGGCCGCCGCCTCGATGGCCCTGCTCTCGGTGCTCAGCGCTGCGTCTTCTGGCATCCTCGCCTGGATGGGGTGGCGCGCGGCGCGCGGTACCCGCCAATCCGACGCTTAGCCGCGACGGGCCTCTGAGGCCTTCATGGCCGCCCAGGCCGAGGCCGCGTCGAGCAGCGCGTCGGCCAGAGAGGCCTGGCGGCTCGGGATGAAGGACTGATGCAGCTCGTCGACCAGCGCCGCGACGCAGCACAGGAGCAGCGCATTGCGGCGGGGGCTCCGGAACCCGGAGCTCCTCAGCGCCAGGTAGACCAGCATCCACAGGCCGGCATATTCGACGACATGGCCGGCCTTGCGCGCCAACAGCGGCATCAGCCGTTCTTTGCTCCAGAACGGGCGGCTGGGCGCTCTGCGGACTACCCCGGGAGGCGGATTCCAAGCCGGAGGCCCACGTCGCGCCGACAACTGCCAAATCCCGGTCAGCCACAGCGCCAACAGGACCCATGGCAATACTGCCGGAACCAGGCGGCCGAACCGCGGGACCATGGGCATGGCAGTCAGTTTTTCCGTTTGTCTCCGCCCTGTCAAGGAGCTCCGCCGGGCGGGCTGGCGAGGGACGCGTTCTCCGGACATACTTCCCTCAGCATGCGCATTCTCCACGCGTATTGGGGGACACCCTCCGCCGTCTCCATGAACGGTGTCGGGCAGGCGGTCTTCGCCCTGACACGGGAACAGAGCAGGCTCGGCCATTCGGTCGGAGTCGCCGCCCCCAAGCAGCCCCAGGCAGGCTTTCCGGTGATCGGACATACCCTGCCGCGCAGCCTAGCCGCGCTGGCGTTGGGCGGCGCCGACGCGCTGTTGGCCCGAGCCCGTCCGGACTTCCTCCACCTGCATTCCATATTCATCCCGCAGTGGGCCATCCTGGCACGACGGGCGCGCGCCCGCGGGATCGCTTACTGCGTCTCGCCCCACGGCGGGCTTAGCTCGGAGGCGGCGGCGGGTTGGAACCCGGCCAAGCGCGCCTATCGGAGCCTGGTGGAGCAGCCGCTCCTGCGCGGGGCCTCCTTCATCCATGTCACCGGGCCGGCCGACGAGCCCCGGGCCATCGGCGTCGACGCGCGGGCCGTGTTCGCCCCTAACGGGGTCGATGTGCCGCCCAAAGGACCGGCGCGCGGCAACGGCGGCCTGCGCACGGCCCTGGGGCTCCCCCGGGACGCCCTCCTCTTCGGCACGCTGGGCCGAATCGCCGTCGAGCAGAAGGGGCTGGACCGCTCGGTGAAGGCTTTGGCCGCCTCGGGGCTGTGCCATGCCCATCTGGTCCTCATCGGCAAGGACTACCGCGGGGGCGCGGACCGCCTGAGATGCCTGGCGCGCGCGCTGGGGGTGGCGGAGCGCCTGCACCTCCCGGGGCCCTCGCTCGGACCGGCGCGTTGGGCGCAGCTCTGCGACCTTGACTTCTACGTCCAACTCTCGCGCTGGGAGGGTATGTCGGTCTCCGTGCTCGAGGCGGCGGGCCTGGGTCTTCCATGCCTGCTCTCGCGCGAAGCGGACCCCGCGGGGCTGCTGGGGGCCGAGGCCGCCGCGTTTCTGGCGCCGGACCCCGACGACGCCGGCCCCCTGTTCGTCCGGGCCGCCGCCGACGGCACGGAGGCCCGCGCGGCGCTGGGAGAGCGGGCCCGCTCGGCGGTCCTCAGGGAGTACCGTTGGGAGAAGTCGGCCGCCGCCCTGCTCGAGGCCTACCGCGCGGCCCGGGACACCGTCTGAATGTCTAAGCGCCTCAAAGTCCTCATCGTCGCTTACGCCTGCACGCCGGGGAGAGGTTCGGAGCCCGGCATCGGTTGGAGCATTGCCGCCGGGCTGCACGCGCATCATGACGTCTGGCTGCTGACCCGGGCTAACGAGCGTCCCGCCATCGAGGCGGCCCTGAGCAATGAACCCCTGTTGCGCTCCCGGGTCATCTTTGTCGACCTGCCCGCCCCCGTCCTGGCGCTCAAGAAGCTCTCCGGCACCGTCCTCCCCTACTACATGCTATGGCAGCATCGCGCCCTAGACGCGGCTCGGCATTGCCATCGACGCGAACGCTTCGACCTGGTGCACAACCTGACCTTCACGAACTTCGCCTATCCGGCCATGGCCCAGCGCGTGGGTCCGCCCACGGTCTTCGGGCCGCTGGGGGGAGGCTTGGACATGCCTCCGGGCCTCCTGGAAGACCTGCCGCTGGGAGTGCGCCTGAGCGAACGCCTCAGGGGTTGGGGGCGCGCCGCCTTCCTCTCCTTCGCCCCGCTGCGCACCGATTGGGCCCGCTGCGCGCAAGCCCTGTCCTGCAACCCGGAGACGACCGACGCGCTGCGCCGCCTCGGCTGCCGCGCCGTGGAACCGGCGCTGATGCCGGCGCTGGCCCCGGCCGACATCGCCGCCGGCCCGAAGGCCCCTCCTCTACCCGGCGAGCCGCTACGCTTGGCGGCCATGGGGGTCCTGACCCCGCGCAAGGGCTTCTCGCTCGCCGTGCGCGTGCTGGCCGGGCTGCGCCGGACGATCCCGAGGTCGACGCTGGACATCCTGGGGCGAGGGCCCGAACGCGGCCGCCTCCTAGCTCTAGGAGAACGCCTCGGCGTGGCCGACGCCCTGCGCTTGGTCGGCACCGTCCCCCGCGCGGAAATCTTCGGGTGGCTCGACTCCCGCCATCTCTTCATCCATACGGCTCTGCGCGACGACAGCCCATGGGCCTGCGCTGAAGCCGCCGCCCGCGGACTCCCGGTACTCTGCCTTCGGGGCGGCGGACCCGCCGCCGTAGCCGGCCCGGCCGCCGTGACGGCGGCCGCCGACGGGGAACCCGCCCTCGTCCGGGGTCTGGTGGAAGCAGCCGGCGCCCTCTACGCAGACCCTGGACGCTACCGCTCCATCTCGGGAGAAGTCCTCAAATGGGCCGCCGGGCGCCTTACGCTGACCGCGCGCATCGACGAGGTCTGCCGGGCCTATGCGGCGGCCATGGAGCGCGGCGCGTGAGAGGGCCGCTGCTGCTGCTCTGGTTCGTCCTGCTCGGGAACAGGGCCATCCTCGGCCGCGGCTCCTCGCTGGAACTCGGCGGCGCCCTCTCCACCACCACCCTGATTGAGGGCGGGATCACCGCCTTCGTCTGCGCTGCCGTCGCCCTGATCGTGCTCGCGCGATTCACGCGCCGGGAGCTAGGGCCTTTCCCCCCCCCCATTCGGCCCTGCGCTGGGTCTGCGCCTTCGGGCTCTACTCGTTCGCGTCCTCCCTTTGGAGCCCGATGGTGACCTATGCGATGCTGACCGGCGCGCGCCTGCTCGCCGCGGTGCTGCTCGTCACCCTGCTCCTGGAGGATGCAGACGGCGATGCCGCCCTGGGTTTCCTGACGGCCGCGGCCTGGGCCTGCTCCCCGCTATGGGCCACCGTCTTCCACGGCTACCTGAGCGGCAGCTTCCGCGTAGATCTTCGCGTCGAGTCCTGGCTCCATCCCAGCCAGGCCTCGGCCATCGGGATCTCCTCAGGGCTCATGCTGCTGGCGCGCGGCATCCTGGTCCAGCGCCGGGCCGCCCTGCACTTCGCGGGGGCGGGGTTCGCTCTCGGGGCCGGCTTCCTGGCCGGGGGGAAGTCAGCCATCGTCGGGCTCGCCTTCTGCAGCATCACGGCGCCCTTCTTGCTGCGCGGCAATCTGGTGCGCCTGCGCACCCTCCTGCTTCTACCGCTCCTTCTGGCGGCGGTGCTGGCCGCGGCCCTGCGCTCTCAAGGAGGCCTCTTCGCGCACCTCGCCTTCTACTCCGCGATTCAGGTCAAGACCGGCACCACCCTGTTCACGATGGTGGACCGCGTCCTCATGTGGCACGCCGCCGTGCTGCGCTGGTGGGATAGCCCCTTCACAGTCCTGTTCGGCCACGGGTTGGCCAGCACCCGGATATCGGGGATTACCCAGAGCTACGGCATCTGGACCACCTCCCATGTGCACAATTCCTTCCTGCAGACCCTCGTAGACGGGGGGGTGACGGGGCTGCTGCTGCTGCTGCCCGCCCTGCTCGCAGCCCGGAACGCCCCGCGGGCCTTCGCCGACCCGCGCTTGCGGGCGGCAGCCCTCGTCGCCTCCGCCGGCTTCCTCCCGCTCCTGCTCGCCGCCGCCGTCGAGAACATCTTCGGAAGCGCGCCCCAACCCACCACCTTCCTCTTCCTGGCCGCGCTGGGAGCCATAATCCGTCTCGGCGAGGTCGTCCGCGCCCCCTCAAGCGGCGCCGCGGCCGAATAGCACGGCGGGGACCGTGCGCAGCAGGATGTCCAGGTCGAGCCAGAGGCTCCACTCGTCGATATAGCGCAGGTCGAGGCGGAACCACTGGGCGGAGTCTCGAATGTTGCTGCGGCCGGCCACCTGCCACAGGCCGGTGATGCCCGGCTTCATCGACTGGCGTCGCCGCATCCATGGGTCGAAGCGCGACACGTCGTCGAGCGGCAGCGGGCGCGGCCCGACCAGGCTCATCTCGCCGCGAAGCACGTTCCAGAACTGCGGCAACTCGTCGAGGCTGGTCTTGCGCAGCCACCGCCCGACGCGCGTCACCCTCGGGTCCCGGTCCATCTTGAAGGCCGCTCCCTTCATCTGGTTGAGTGCGCGCAGCGACTCCCGCAGCTCGTCGGCGTTGTCCATCATCGTGCGGAACTTGAAGAACTTGAACCGCCGCCCGTTGAGCCCGGCGCGCTCCTGGACGAATAGGGCCGGGCCCTCCGAATCGAGGCGGACCAGCAGGGCCACCACGGCCATCACCGGAGCCGAGAATGCCAGCAGGACCACCGCGCCGACGCGGTCGATTGCCTCCTTGACCAATAGGGGGAGTTCCTCCTCGGGGCCGGAGCGCAGGCTCAAGAACGGCCGTCCCGCGACCATCTCGATGCGGGCGTACTCCACCCGGCGGTGGAAGGCGGGCATGCGGATCCATACCTCGACGCCGCGCTCCTCGCAATCCCAGAGCGCCCGCTCGATGGCCCGGTCCCCGCGGAATTCCTCGGCGAACCACACCAGGTCGATTCCTCCGGAGTCGAGGAACCGAGACAGGTCCTCCGGACCGCCGAGGTGTCCAGCCTGCCCTGAGCGGCACGGGGACAGCCACCCCACGATTTCGAAGGAATAACCGGGGTCGGGCCCGAGGATTTCGGGGGTGGGCTCGCCGACGACCAGGACGCGGACCTTGGCCCGGCCGTTGGCGCGCATGCTCCTGGTCAAGGCCTGAATCCAGCGCTCCTTGAGCAGAAAGAAAATCCAGGAATAGAAGGTCGCCGACAGCAGCAAGAGTCGGCTGGTCTTCAGGTTGAACAGGAAGAGGAGGTGGGCCCCGACCTGCACCGCCACCACCGCGAACACGACGCTCCGGGCGTATAACGCGGGCATCTGCTCGAAGCGGCGGCCCATCCGGACCGGGTAGACGCCCGTCAGCCGCAGGCTGACCACGCTCGCCGCGTAGAACGCGGCGAAAAGCGAAACGAAGTCGCCGGGCGAAAAACGCGAAAGCAGCGGGTCACCGGTGACGTCGATGTATGTGCGCGTCAGCACCCCGCCGGCGAATGCGGCGGCGAGGCAGAGCATGTCGGCCGCTTCGTTTACGAACTTCAATAAGGCCCTATCAGAGCGCAACATTCCTCATCCGTATCGCAAGCGAGGCGGTTCGCCGCCCCCATCCTGGGGCGGCCGCCAGCCCGCAGCTTGCCTCAGAAGATGCCAAATATAGAGCGGATTGAGCAGCAGGTAGCGCGGCCACAGACGGCGCGGCTCCGATGCGAGCCGGAAGAGCCACTCGAGCCCGGTCCGCTGCATCCATGGCGGGGCCATCGGCAGGGAGCCCGCCAGGAAACGAAAGGCCGCGCCGACCGCGAGGACGGGCATCCCCAGAGCCCCGGCGTTCTCCCAGGCCCAGACCTCCTGGCGCGGGCAGCCTAGGCCGCAGAAGACCAGCCGTGCGCCGCTGGCCTTCAGGCGTTCCACCAGGGCACGCTCCGTTTCCTGGTCCACGGCCGCGAAGCGGGAGGGCTCCAGCGCCGCGATGCGCAGGCCGGGGACCTCCGCACACAATCGCGCGCTCAACCGGGAGAGGTCGTCGGCCGTCGAGCCGAAGAAGGCCACGGGGACGCCGCGCCGCGCCGTCTCCCGGCATACCGCCATTACGAGATGGGGGCCATAGACCCTCTCTGCGAGCCGGCGTCCGTGCAGGAGGTTGAGCGCCCAGCGTACCGGCTGCCCGTCTGGCAAGGCCAGGTCGAAGCGGTTGAGCCGGTAGCGCATTGCGGGGTCGGCGCGGCCGCACATCACGCCGTGGACTGCCAGCGCCGTGACCCGGAACGGGACGCCGGCCTGGGCGGCGTGGACGACGGCGCCTACGGCCCGGTCCATCGTCACCGAGTCGATGAGGACGCCGAGGACGCTGGACTTGGAGGACGGCGTCATCGCGCCCCGACCTGGCGGAAGGCGCGCTCGAGCACCGCCAGGACGGCGCCCGGGGAGTGGTCGCGCTCGTAGCGCGACCGGCTCGCCGCCGACATCCGCTCCCAGGCCGCGTCGTCGCTCCAGAGCGCGGCCGCCGCGTCGGCCAGGGCGGCCGGGTCCCCCGGGGGGACTTCGATGCCGGTGCCCCTGCCAAATAGGCCCGAGGCGCCCGGCCGCCCCGTCACGATGGCCGGAAGGCCCACCGACCAGGCCTCGATGACCGTCATCCCAGACGGCTCCGACGTGAAGGATGGGCAGAGCAAGAACCGCGCCTCCGCCAGTATTGCGCCGATGTTCTCACGCGGGAGCCAGCCGAGCGGGAGGATGCGCGGGTCGCTGCGGGCCGCCGCGGCGACCTCGTCCCGGCATGGGCCGTCGCCTACGAATTGTATCGGCCCGAGCCTATGGTCGCCGGCCCAGGCCGCCAGGATGTTTAACACGCCCTTCTCATGGACCAGGCGTCCGAGGAATACGGCGCTCCGCCCCCGCGGCGACGCGCGCCGCGGCGTATCGGCGACGGGATTGAGTTTTATGACGATCCGCGCGGGGGGGATGCCGGACCGCTTGAGGACCTCCGCCTTCAGCTCCGAGACCGGCATGAATAGAGCGGCATCGCGCCGCGCAGCATCCAGTTGGGTCCGCATCGCCGCGGCGACGACCAATGACAGCGGCCTTGAGCCGTGGTAACAGCCATGTCGGACCGCCGGCCAGGCGAACGACCGGCCGACGCAATCTTCGCAATAGCGCCCGTCCCGATAGAGCATCGCCGATGGGCAGGCCAAGCGCGAGTTATGGATCACCTGGACCACCGGGATTCCCAACGCCCGGCAGCGCGCATAAAGCGACGGGCTGATGCCGGGGAAGAGGTTGTGGGCGTAGACGACGCCGGGCCGCCGCGCCAAGAGGGCTTCCAGGGCCGCCGAAACCGGAGACGCGGCCACGAACCTGGCCAGGGCCGCCGCCTGAGCGAGCGGCCCAGCCCGCTCCAAGTGGGCGGAATCCGGGGCGTGCATGATGACCTCGTGTCCCGCCCCGGACAGCAGGGCCATCTCCTCATCGACGACGGAATCCTCCCCCGCACGGACGCGATAGCGGTTATGGACGACCAGGACCCGCACGCCTACCCCTTGTCCTGGGCGGGCCGGGCGTAATGGCCGTAGTCGCCGTAGGTGGCGTAGCCCGGGTCGAGCTCGGCGGCGTGAGCGTCATTGAGGGCAATCCCGATGATGCGCGACTGCGAGAGCTCGATTTGCTCCTTCGCGCGTTTGAGGGCGCGGCGGCCGATCTTCCCGGAGCGGTAGACCATCACGGCTCCGTCGGTATGCTTGGCGACCAGCATCGCGTCCACGAAAAGCAGGACAGGCGGCATGTCGAACACGACCATGTCGAACTCGGTCCGCATCTCTTGGAGCATATGTGGGAATCCGTCGGTGCTGAACAGGTTGACCGCATCCATCGCCGACTCCGCCCAGCCCGTCATGATGCGGAGGTTGTCGATGTTCGGGAAGGCGACGATGCGCTCCAGGTCCCCCTCCCCCATCAGGATGTCGACGGTGGAACGCAGCGCCGAACGCCACGGAACGCGCCCAGTAAGGGCCTCGACCAGGCCCGGCTGCCGCGGGAAGCCGAAGACCTTGTGCAGGGGTCGGCCGGCGGATGTCGGCGGCGACCAGGAGGGTCTTCAGGCCGGCGTTCGCAGCGGCCAGACAGAAGTTCGCCGATGTCAATGTCTTGCCCTCGGCCACCCCGGTCGAGGTGAAGGTCAGCACCGTCGCCGTCGAGCGTCCCAACTGGGCCTGGATGTTCACCCGCATCCCATGGTAGACCTCGATGTTCGGGGATTTCGGGCCGAATCGGAACGCCAGCATGGCCCGGAAGCGCGACTCGTCGACCCGGCTGCGCAAGCGCAGGGTCTGCAGCACCTCCTCCCATCGGTCCGAGGAGCCGAAGTGAGGGATCACAGCCAGCACCGGAGCGCCCATGATTTTCTCAATCTCCTCGATAGTGGTGATGGAGATGTCGAGGCTCTCCAAGAGGAACGCGGCCAGCACGCCCAGGAACAGGGCTCCCAGGCCCCCTCCGAAGAGCAGCAGGGGGATGTTCGGGAAATAGGGCCGCTCGGGCGGAACGGCGCGCGAAACGATCGAAACAAAGGATAGCGTCGAATCCTCCTCGATCTTCTTCTGCTCGAGCTGCTTGGCCAGTTCGATGAATGTGCCTTCGATCACCGCGATATCCCGGTTTATCCGGAGCAATTCTTCCTGCTCGGCCGGCATCATGGCAAGCTTGTCGCGCATGTTCTGGATGCGGGAGTCCAGCTTGATGATGTCCGGATGACGGTCTGTGAACTTCCGCTCCAGCTCCTTGCGCCGGTTGTCGAGTTCGAGGAGCTGGGTGGCCACGGCCTGGGACAGGCCCGTGGTCTCGTGATTTTCAAGGAACTGCCGCCGCTGGGCTTCCAGCCTCTGGAGCTGGGACTGTAAGGTCTTCTGTCGGGTCTTGATTTCGCCGATCGCGCGGGTGACCTTCTGAGACCGGCTCTGGAGGTCCCACTCGACGAAGGTCTCGCCGACCAGGTTGGCCACGACCGCGGCCTGGGCCGGGTCGGGACCCGCGGAAGTGATGGAGATGAGCGCCGAGGCCCCGACCTTGCTGACCTCGTAAAGCGCACCGACCTCGTCGGGACGGCGCTTGAGCTTCCCCCCGAGGCGCTGGCGCATGTCTTCGCTCTGCAGCAGGCTCACTTGGGTCTGGATGACGGCGGGCATCGCCAGCGCGGAGAAGTCCCCCCCCCCCATCATCGCGGGCAGAGGCGGCTCGTACTTAATGATGGCTTCGGCGCGGTAGCGCGGGTCGAGGGTCAAAGACGCGGAAAAGGTCGCCGCAACGCAGATGCCGGCCACGCCGAGCACGGCCGCGCGGCGCTTGCGGACGATGCCCCAATATTCGCTGAGGCTGAGTTCCGCGTCCATTCAACGCCGCCGCGTGGCGAGGAGGATGCTGACGATCATGCTGGTCAACAGCGCCCAGGGCAGGACGTTGCGGTTCACCCAGGTTGCACCCGTCGTCATCGGCTGTTTCGGGATGTGGATGGTGTCGCCGGGGGCCAGCAACGGGTCCCGGGACAGGTCGCCGTCGAGGACTGCGGCCAGATTCACCCGGAAGCTCTGGTCCCGCTTCGGGCCGGCGCGCAGGACGGTCGTGCGGGCGGGGCGGGCGTCGATGGTCAGCCCCCCCGCCATCGCGACGACCTCCATCAGCCGCATCCCGTCCCGGTATTCGAAGAAGCCTGGTTTGCTGACCTCCCCGACCACGGCGATGCGCCGTCCGGCGAAGCGCCGGACATTCACGGTCACCTGCGGGCGGTCGACGTAGAGCGAGTACTTCACGCGCAAGGTCTCCTGCAGTTCGGTAAGGTCCATCCCGCGCACCATCAGCGACCCGATGAGCGGCATCTGGATCTTGCCGTCCGGCTGGACCACCACCTCGCGCGAGTATTCCTCGGCCGGGTAGAGGGAGATGGCGATGGAATCGCCGGCCTGGATGCGGTCCTTCAGCAACTCGGCGTCGATTCCCGCGCGCTTGCCTTCCGGACGCTGGGCGTCGACCCACCCTTCCCGGAGCGGCTCCGCCGCGGCAAGGAGCGCCGGCTCGAAGGCCAGGCAAAAGGACAGCGCCGCCGCCACCGCCGCGCAGGGAGCCCTCACGACCGTCCCTCGGCCCTTTTCTCGTCGACGGCATCGCGCAACGCCTCAATCACCCGGCTGAGCCGCGCCGCCTGCTCATAGAGGTCGCGGACCTGCTCAGGGACTTCCGAGGCCAGAGCCCCGGCCACCCGGCGCTCGAGGATGCCCGCGCGGCGCTCCAGGTCGGAGAGCCGCTCGGCCTGCGCGTGAGCCTCGCTCCGGCGCGCCCAGAACTCCGTCAAAACCCCGAGCGCCGTAAGGGCGGCTCCGGTCGGCAGCCTGCCGAGCGCTCCGGCCAGGAAGCCAGCCGCGCAGAGCAGCGCCGGCAGCCAGGCCAAAGCAGCCCGGGCCGGCGCCGGGGCCGCCCGCGGCGCCGCGACCGGCGCGGACGCCACGCCGAGACGCGCGCTCTCAAGGTCTTTGCGCAGGCCCTCGAGTTGGTTCCTGAGCTCGGCCGCGGACTTAGGCACCTGTATCCCCTCTCAGATGCGACCTTACCAGCTCAAAGAGCTCCTCGATGACGGCCTCGTACTCCTGCGCCGACGGGCCGGCCTGCGCCTGCGCGGTCTCCATCCTGACGACCCGTTCGCGCAGCAGGGCGGCCTCCCCCCCGACCCGCGCAGATTCCTCGCGAGCGGCCCGCGCGTCGTCCCGGGCCTGTTCCAACTCCCGACTGTCCGAGGCGGCCTGCTCGGCGGCGGCCGGGGACGGGCCGATCATCGTAACGGCTTCCGCGTCGAAGCTGGGCACGGCGAGCCGGGCGCGCGCCGCCGCGAGCTCGTCGCAAGCGGTTTCAAGGCGCCGCCGCAGCTCGGCGGCATCCTCGCGGGCCGCAGCCGCCTCCGAAGCGGAGGCCTCCGCCTTCGAGCACAGGCGCCCGGCGTCGGCCTCGAGGGCCGCGCAGCGCTCCAGCAGGGCGGCCGTTTCCGGCGGCGGTGCCCCGCGAGGCGAGCGGGAGCGCAAGGAATCCGTCTCTCGGCGGGCGGACTCGAGCTCGGCCGAGGCCATGCGGGAGACCTCGGAGGCCCGGGCCCGCGCCTCGGCCAAGTCCGCCGACGCCGTTGCCAGATCCGAGCGCAGCGTCGCGGCCTCTGCGGCCGACCGCGACGCTTGCGCGGAGGACCGTGAGGCTTCCGCGGCGGACCGCGACGCCTCCGCTACCGCCTTGGCCAGCTCTCCGCGGACCTGCTCGATGGCGCCTTCGGCGCCGCGGGCGCGCCGTTCGGCCTCGGCGGCGGCGGCGCGCGCCGACTCGGCCTCAGACAGGGCACGGGCGAGTTCGAGCGTCTTCGCGCGGAGCGCTGAACCAGACTCCCCCGATTCCCGGCGCAAGCCGTCGACTTCGCTCTGCAGCGAGGCGGCGCGCGCGCGCGCCGCCTCGAACTGGCCGCGAGCGTCCGACACCAGGGCCTCGAGGCCGGCGGAAGCGGCGGCGGCGGAATCCCGGGCGGCCTCGGCGGCCTGAGCCCGTCCCTCGGCCTGGCGCAGCCGCTCCTGCGCGGCCCTCAGGGAGACGGCGGCCTCGTCCCGCTCGGCGCGCAACAGCCGACCCTGGTCCAGGGCCGCACGCATGGCCTGCTCGTTGTGTTGGGCGGCCT
This sequence comes from Elusimicrobiota bacterium, assembly GCA_016218495.1. Classification (GTDB taxonomy): domain Bacteria; phylum Elusimicrobiota; class Elusimicrobia; order UBA1565; family UBA1565; genus SCTT01. Next base: position 25,031 of record JACRDU010000128.1, on the reverse strand, counting down.
CCCTGGCGCGCCGCAACGCCTCCTCCCCTGCGGCCGCCATGGCGGACGCCGCGGCTCCCTCGCGGCGGCTGCGGTCCGCCTCGCCCCTCAGGCGGGCCGCCTCTGCCTCGGCTGACTCGCGCATGGCCGCCATCTCCGATTCCATTTCAGCCAGGCGCCCCCGCAACAGGTCGCGCTCGCGGACCATCTGCAATATCTCGCCCAAAGAGAAGCGCTCGCCTTTGGCCATCTCGGCGCGCATGTCCTCAGCCAGGTCCTTGAGGCGCGCCAGTTCCGCACGGAGCCGCCAGACCTCGAGGTTCTCTTCGCCGGGCGGCCGCCCTTTCCGGGGCGGCCGTGGGGCGGGGGCGAAGACGTCTACCATCGACTCCGGCAGGCGCCGCGGCTCGGGTGGGGCCCCCCGCCCGGCGGGGAGGTTCAAGGCGTCCAAGTCCCGGACCAGGGCGTCGCGCGCCCCGCCGATGGCGTCGAGGCCGGTCATCATGCCCTTCCAACGGCCGTGCGCCTGGGCCCGCTCCTTCAGGTCGGCAAGTCCTCGTTCGAGGGATGCGCAGAGCCCGGCGTCACCGGCCGCTTCGGCGCCCCGCCGGAGCGCGGCCACGGCTTCCAGCGCGCGCTGCGCGACGGCTTCCAGGTCGCCCATACGCGCGGCCAACTCGGCTGCGGCCGCCGAGGTCTCGTGGAGGGCGCCGCTGCGCCGCACGAGCCACCCTTCGAGCGCCGCCGCATGGAGTTCGCCCAGGGCCCGGCGGGCGCCTTCGAGGGCGCCCTGGGCTTCGGCCGCTGAGCGCGCCGCGGAGGCCTCCCGCCTTTCAACCTCTAAAGAGCGTACCCGTTCCAGGGCCCAGCGCAGGGTGGCGCGGGCCGTCTCGATGTCGGTGATCGCGTCCCACCCCGTGGCGGGCTCGCCGCTCTCGTTCTCAGGAAGCGCCATATGTTAAAGGAAGGGTAGCCGGACCGTGTTACATAGTCAATAAGCGCCGGGCCGTCCATCCCACCAGAACCTCTCCAAGGCCATCGCCGCCCGATCCCAGGGGTCGGCCAGCGGGACCTTATGGGAGGGCACGGAACCTTCCACATGTACGTTAGAGCCCGCCGCCACATCGAGCCTGATCGCGGGGACGATGGGCGTGCCGCGGGAAGAGCAGATGACCCGGACGACGGGGCGGGAAGGATTGTCGGCGCGCGTCGACACCACCGCCGCGTACTCCCCATTGGTCAGGCGCACGAAGGTCCCCGGCGGATAGACCGTCACTCCCTCGCAAAACGCCTTCACCACCGCCGCGTCGCTGGAACGGCGCAGACCGCGCAGCAGCGCGAACAGCGCGGCCGACGAACCTTCCGCGCGCCGCCAGGGCCGGCCGTGCGTGGCGCCTTCAAAGAAATCGCACAGCGCCAACAACAGCGCCCCCTGGTTCGCCTGGCGGCGTTCCGGAACGGCCTCGGCCCCGTCTTCGATGATGCGGGCAAGGCCGCTGGGCAGGCCGTCCTCAATCGATGCCGCGAACGCGAACAGACCGGCCGCCCCCTGCGGATGGAGAATATCCTCGACCGGCCTCTCGGGGCTCCCCTGGACCCACGGGAAGTCCGAACGGGCTCCGAGTCGCGCGTCGAGCACCAGCGCCTGGAAAACCAGTTCCTCGAGCGCCTCGACCGCGAGAACGAGGTTCTTCCCTATGACCGCCGCATAGACCGCGGTGTTGACCGCGTGCGCATACACATGACATTCCGCCGTCTCGTGAACGGCGAGAGCCAGGAGACCTTGCGGGTCATCGGCTACCGTGGCGCAGAGACCGCGGGCCGCAGAATGCAGCTCGGGGCTTCCCCGGCGAAAACGCCCGAACCCCCGACGCAGAGCGTCGCGCACCGCCGAGACGGCCGCCCCATAGCTCCCGCGCGCCGTGATGCCGCTCATCAGAATGCGAACATCGCCTCGGCCTTCTGCTGCAACGCGGGCAGAGGGACCGACACGAAGCAGTCCATCGGCCCGGTGGGACGGTATTCGGACCGCAGGCCCAGGCCGAAATGGGCGCTCGGAGCCCACTGGAGACCGACGGCGAGGAACGGCGAGAAGAGGAAGGCCCGGTCCCGCACGCGGCCCGGAACGGCGGGGGTCAGGTCGATCGCGACGTTGACCGCCCCGACCCCGGCCGATCCGCCCAAGCGCAGGCCCCGCCAGCGCCAGACGTCGACACCGACGGAGGCCGACAAGGGCGAGTACTGCCGCAACGTCACCGACGAACGGGCCCCGGCCGCGGTAAAGTAGGAACCGACCTCGACCGGCCTCGTGAGGGTCTGCCAGGACGCCTCGGCAAAAGCGTCGTCTGAAAAATAATAGCGGACCATCAGTCCGAGCAGCCCGGCATCGAACGGACGTTTGAGGACCGCATGGCCGCCCCCGGCATCGTCGCGCGAACCGTCGCCGCCCGACAAAGTCGAGGCCAAGACCGCCATCTCTAGGCGCTCTCCGGGCTTGCGCAGCCCGCGTGCGAACATCGCTTCGCGGACGCGGTCGCCCAGCACCATCGCCTCGACGGTGACCGTTGCCGACGAGGGCCCGACCGAGGCATCCAGGACCCGGTAGCGGTGGACGAAGCCGCGCGGGCGCCGCGCCAACGCGGCCTCGGCCTCTTCCATGCGGCGGGAGCCTGCCATGGCGGGCGCGTAGAGCCTGGCCACCCGGCTCACCGCTTCACCCAGGGCTTCCTCCTCAGCGCGCGCGCGGACCGACTTCTGGCGAAGTCCCGGGCGCGCCGCGACCGAGGCCGTCGTCTCCACCACCTCGACGAAAGGCGCCGGTTCCGGGGCGCGGGCTCCCGGATAGGTCGGCATTAGGGCGCCGAGGAAGGCCAGGAAGGCGCGCAGGCTGCCCATATCAGAACCGGTAGCAGACCTGGACCGACATGCCCAAGCCGATGCCGACCAGGTCGCTCTTGAGGTCCGCCTGGGAGGGCCGGCGGTCGAGCCCGAACTCCTTAAGCGCCCCGGCTGCGCCCCACAGGAACCCGCTCAAAAGGGTCGCGCGCCACGGCCCGTAGCCGCGCCAGCGCAGGAACTCCGCCGTGGCAAAGGTCCCCAACAGCGAAGCATGGACATGGGCCTGCGAATCGGGGCTGAAGAAGACCCAAGGGTCGCGCGGGACCGCTGCCGCCGGAGAGGCGGCAAGGCAGACGGCGAGGGCGACCGACGCGGCGCTACGCCTCATCCCCCCCCTCTGGCGCAACGGCCAGCGCACGCGGAACAGGCTCCCTTTGCCGAGTTCGCTCTCGACTTCGACCGAGCCCCCGTGGCGGTCGATGATGCTCTTGACGATGGAGAGGCCGAGGCCGGTCCCCGCTATCTTGCGCGCGTTCTGAGCGCGGAAGAACTGCTGGAACAGCCTCGCCCGGTCCTCCGCGCTCATCCCGATCCCCTCGTCCTGGAACTCAAAGACGGCCATGCCGTCCTCGGCCCGCCCCCGAATCCATAGACGTCCGCCCTCTCGGTTGTACTTCACCCCGTTGCCGACGAAGTTGTCGAAGACCCGCCATAGCATCGAGCGGTCCGCCTGAATGACTCCCGGCGCGCCATCGATGTCGAGCATGACGGAGACCCCCTTCTGCTGCGCACGCACCGCCGCGTAGTCTCCCACCTCGCGCAACAGCGCGGCGGGGTCCAGGTCCTCGACGCTCATGCCGCCGCCGCCCTCGACCCGGATCAGTTCGAGGAGTTCCTGGCACATCGCGAGCATCCGTTGAGCAGCGGCAAGGATCTTCGACGCGCAAGCCGGGATGTCGAACTTCGATCCGGTCGCCGGCTGGAGGATCATTTCGGCGAAGCCGATGACCACGCTGAGCGGCGACTTGATCTCATGGGTGATCATCCCGACGAACTGGCTGCGCTTTTCCTCCTGCTCGCGCAGCTTGGCGTTGGCCTCGCTGAGGATCTCGACGAGGGAGTGGATATCCCCGAGGTCGCGCCCGATCGCGCAAATCCCGACAGGACGCCCGTCGCGATCACGCATCGAAAACGCCGACAGGCTCGCATGTATCGGGCGGCCGTCGGCGGCGCTGAATGATACCTCGCGCGCCGCGGCGACTCCATTGGCGAGCGCCTCCGAGAACAGGGCGTCGACCACGTCCGCTCCGCTGGCCGCAAAGGAGCGCATCGAAGCGCCGGTCAGCGAGGCCCGGCCAAGCAGGCGCTGGGCGCCCTGGTTTGCCTGGGTGACCATGCCGTCCGGAGAACAGACCATGATGATGTCGTCGGAGGCCGCGAACAGGCCTTCGACGAGTTCCCAATACGACCGGCTCCAATCGATGGCGGCCTGGGCTTGGACCGCGAAGGTCGCCAGGAAGGCGAGGTCCTGTTCCATGAAGCCGTCCTTGCGGGAACGGTGGTCGACGTATAGGACGCCGCCGACCCGGCCCCGGGAACGCAGCGGCACGCAGAGGGCCGTATGTATTTTGTTGGCGATCATGCTCTCGGTAGCGCCGCCTTCGAATTTCTGCGGGTTGCCGACCAGCACGGCCTCGCCGGTCTCGGCGACGCGGCGCATCAGGCTCCGGCTGACGCTCTCCTGGTCGATGCCTCGGACGTCTCCTCCGGCCTCCCGCGCCACATGGACCTTGAGCTCGGCCCGCTCGGAATCGCGGAGCATGATGAATCCACGTTCCGCGCCCATGATGGCGATGGCGCGGTCCATGATGTGGCGGAGCACGTCGCTGAAATCGCGCCCTCCTTCCATCTCCTGCGTGATCTCGAAGAGAGCCTTGAGGCGGCGCGCGCCCTCGTCTCCCGATGGGCCCGGGCGCGAGAGGACGGTGGCGAAATCCTGCCAATGCGCGGCCGGCCCGACGGTCGTCAGGGGGGTGTCCGTCGAGGGCCCCGGCGGCGCGGCTCCGTCCTGCGTCACCAGGCAGACTTCATGCTCGCCCATCCCTATCCTGTGCCCGTGGGACAGCGCGACGCGGCCCACCCGGGACCCGTCTACGAACGAGCCGTGCGTGGACCCCAGGTCCTCATAGGCCCAGCCGGCGCCTTCCGGCACGAAACGCCCATGCCGGCGCGAGACCCGCGGGTCGTCAACGGAGAGGTCGTTCTCTCCGGAGCGCCCGACCGTCAGCGGCCCGGCGCCGAGGCGCAGGCGCTGCAGTTCCTTGCCGGAGCGCAGCAGGACGACCTCAGCCAAAGAGCACCTCCGCGAGGGCTTCCGAGAGGCCCGCGGCATCCTGGAAGCGCCGCGCCGGGTCCTTTTCGAGGCACCGGGATACCGCCTCGTCGAGCGCCGCCGGCAGGCACGGGGCGATGGAGCGCATGCGCGGGGCCGGCTCGTGGACATGGCGGTACGCCAAATCGCCCTTCTCGAACAGCAGACGGCCGGTGAACAACTCGAACGCCGTGGCCCCGAGGGAGTAGATATCGCTGCGCGCGTCCACCTTGGCCCCCCTCGCCTGTTCGGGAGACATGTACTGCCCCGTCCCCATCATCGTCCCCTCCCGGGTGATCCTGGTCGCGGAGGAGACCTCCGCCAAGCCGAAATCGGTGAGCTTCAGCACCCCCGCCTTGGACACTAACAGATTATCCGGCTTCACGTCCCTGTGGATGACCCCGTTGCCGTGGGCGTAGGCCAGTGCGTCCGAAGCGGCGCGGAGCCAGGCCAAAGCGGCGGCCGGGTCGGGGCGCCCGCGCGCGCGCAAGAGGCTGCGCAAACTCTCCCCCTCGACGAATTCCATGGCTATGAAGGGCTCCGCCCCCAGCCCGACCTCATAGACCTGGACGATGCCCGGATGCCGCACCAAGCGCAGCATCGCGTCCCCTTCCCTTCGGAAGCGTCCCAGGACCTCGGGCTCGTCTCGGAATCGATCCGCGAGGACCTTGACCGCCACCTCGCGCGAGAAGAGCGGGTCGTAAGCCCGGTACACCACCCCCATCCCGCCCTGTCCAAGGACCCTCAGGTCGGCGAACCGCTCGCGCAGGCGAGCCTCGTCGGCGGCGGGAACCGGCGCCCTGCGCGGGGTGGCGGCGTCGAGTCGGTGCCGGGCGTCGAGGTCCTCGGGCAGGACCGCGAGAACCTGGCGGCAGCATTCGGCCGCCGCCGCAGGGTCTCCAGCACCCTCGCAGGCGTCCGCGAGTTGGAACCAGAGCCGCTTGCGGTCCTCCATCCCGGCCGCGGCCGCCGCCGCGGAGAATTCCTTGACAGCCTCCGCCGCGGGCCGCGCGCGCGCGCGCACCCTCATGATGGCAAGATGGGCCGCCGCCTCGGCTCTGAGCGGCCCGCTCTCCCGGGCCAGACCCGACAGCAGCCTTTCGGCCTCTGGTCCCTTGCGGCCCAGCCGCAGGTAGTTAAGGGCCAGGCGCAGTGACGCCTCACGCAGATCGACCCCGGAGTGCCCGGCTGAGCGGAGGAAGGCCTCGCTGGGGACGACGCGCACTACCGACCCTGCCTCACCCGGGAGTTCCGCGAAGATAGGCTGCTCGAAGGGAGCGGGAGCCGGCGCCACTCCGAGCCGGCGCTCGTCCTCCCAGACGGAACGCTCGACGAGGAGTCTGCGCAGCGAACGGCGCAACGCCAGGTCCTCGGGCGTGCCTCCGACCCCGGCGGCCAGGACCGGGGCCTGTGCGCAGGCCTCTTCCACACGTCCGCCGGCCAGTTCGCTCGCCACAATCGCCCGGGCCGAGCGAGCCGTCGCCGGAACCCTGCGCCCGAGCACTCTCAGGGCCTCCTGACGCACGGCGCTCTCGGGAGGAAGGCCCTCGAGCAGGGACAACGCCTGCTCCGCCCCCCCCGTCCGTGCCGCATGCAGAGCCGAAATCCGCCCGCGCAGAGCCGTCCACTCGAGCGCCGCCGCGGCGTCCTGGGCCCGTGCCCAGTCCTCGCGCTCGAGCGCCTCCAAGGATGTCAGGGCCAGCCATTCCTGCTTGAGGGCGGGGTCGCGCTGGCGCGCGGCGACGTACTCCTCCACCTGACCGAAGCTCTCTTTACAGCGCAGGATTGTCCGGTAGCAGAGGATGACGGCGTCCGCGTCGCGCGCCCGCTCGGCGTCGCGCAGGATCTCGCGGCAGCGGACGACAACGAGGTGCTCCCACTGGCGCACGCCCCTTTCCCCGAATTCCGCCCGCATCTGCTCCATCTCCAACGCCGCGCGCACGAAGTCCCGGCGCGCCTGCCATGCCTCGCTCAGCAAGAAGAACTTCTGATGGAAATGCAGCCCTGCCCTCTTCAGAGGAAGCAGCAGGCGGATGGCCCGTTCGTGGCTTCCCGTGCGGAGCAGCGCCTCGGCGCAGGCGATGATATGGCGGCAGTAGCGGGCCCCTTCCAGAGCGACCCGGTTCTCCACCGCGCCCTTGGGCGCCATTGCGAGCACACGATCGACCCAGAGCGCCGCGGCCGAGAAGTCCTTGGTCTTGCGCAGAGCCCAGAGCAGGTCGTGCGCAGCTTTGAAGTCGCGGCCGTCGGTCTCCAGGATATTACGGCAGACCTTCGCCAAGCCCGCCCAATCCTGGGCCTCGTAGAGCTTCTCGCGCTGGTTGTGGAGATAGGCGGATTTTACCGCACCGAACATCCCAGTAGTTTAATGGTACTGCAGTAATTGTCCAGACCCCGCATATTAAATCATCATACGAACGGCTTGACAGACGCCGTGACTCATGTTAGATTCGGCCGGCCGTAGCGCCGTTTGGAGGCCCTTGGCGTCCCCCTGCCGCCCCGCTCCTTACGCAACCCCATGGCGGAGCAAAGCCGCGCTGGCGGCCGCCTCCGGGGCCCTGGCGCTGGCCCTGCTCGCCTCGGCCGAACTCGCCTTGCGCATCCGCCTGGGGCCCCCTCCCCCCCCTCCCGCGGGGGCCCTCGAACAGGAGCTCCTGCTGCACGACGAAGTCCTCGAACCCTTCTTCGCCCCCGCCTCCGACGACCCCGCCCAGCTCGAATCCCGGCGGCCCCGCGCCCTCCCGGAGCGCTTCCCGCGCCGCAAGCCTCCGGGAGAGTACCGGGTCTTCCTCATCGGCGAGTCCTCGGCGATGCGCGTCGACCGCGCAGTGCTGGCCGCCGCGCTCCTTGCGCGCGGGGTCGCCCGGCCGCGGGTCGTCTCCGCCGGCATGGGCGCCTATGACGCCGCCCGGACCAAAGTCGTCCTCGACGAGGTCCTCGGGCTGGAGGCCGACGCCGTCGTCCTCCTCTCCGGGCACAACGAGCACCCCATGCTCCCTCCCCCGTCCCGGCTCGGACGGCGCCTCCGGCAGGCGGGCGCAAGGCTGCAGTTGGTGCGGCTCGGCGCGCGGGCCCTGCCGCGCCCGTCGGACGGCGCCCTGCGCGCGCGCATGGAACGGCGCTTCATCGCCGCCGTGCGGGCGATGCTGCGCCGCGCGCGCCGCCGGGGCGCGGCCGCCGTGGTCTGCGTGCTGCCCGCGAACCTCCGGGACTGGCCCCCCGCCGGCGAGCTCCCGCTCGACGACGCGGACTTCCTGCGCGCCGTGCTCGCCCTGCGTGCCGGACGCTCCGGGGAGGCGCGGGAGGCCCTGGAGCGCTTCGTCGCGCGGCGCCCGGACGATGCCATGGGCCTCTACCACCTGGCGCGCCTGCGCTCCGCGCGCGACCCGGAGCTCGCCGCCGAAGGGTTCGCGGCCGCCCTGGCCCGGGACAACCCCGACCGCACGACCCCCGCCCGCAACGCCGCGCTGCGCCGGCTGGCCGCCGAGGAGGCCGCCGGCCTCGCCGACCTGGAGGCGGCCTGGAGGCCCCTCTCCCCCGCATCCGGCCCGGGCTGGGAGGCCTTCTCGGACGGGACGCATTGGCGCCCCGATCTGGGCGCTTCGGCGGCCTCGCTCATCGCCGACGCCCTGGTCAAGGACGCGCCGGCCTCCACCCGCACGCCCCTGCCCGCGCCCGCGGGCCCCGACGCGCGGGAGTCGCTCGCCCTGGCCCTGGCCGCCGCGGCCGAAGCCCTCCAGGCCTCCCGCGGCCCATCCAGCCGCCTCTCGGAACGCGCGGTCGCCATGTTCCAGCATGCCGCGCAATCGGACCCCGCCGCCCTGCGCGCCTTCCTCGCCGACCCGCGTTCCGTCGAGCGCCGGCTGGAGGAAAACCGCTGGAGCGCCCCGCTGGCCTCCGGGCTGGCCCCCTGCTGGTGGGGCGTCCTCGCCCATGCCGGCGAGGCCTTCGCGCGCGCGGGAAGGAGCGCGGACGCCTCCAGGCTCTGGGCCGAGGCGGCGCGCCTGAACGCCGGCTCCCCCCTCGTGAAGCTCCTGACCGCCATCGACCATGCCGGTCGGGGGAGGGCATCGGAGGCCCTCGACGCCCTGGAATCCATCCCTCCCGGCGCGCGCGAATCGGCCGTAGCCGACCTGCTGCGCGAGCGCTTGACAGGGACGGAACGATGAAGTATAATTAACCATCCGGTCAGTCAATAAATAGCCATGGCCCGCAGAGCAGACCCGCAGATCCGCCGGCGCATCATCGAGAACGCCGAGCACCTCATGCACCTGAGGGGCTACCGCGCCACCTGCCTTGACGACATCGCCGAGGCCTGCTCGATGACCAAGGCCAACCTGCTCCACCACTTCTCCTCGAAGGAAGCCCTCGGTCTGGCCGTGCTCGACTACAAGGTGCAGGCCACCCGCTGCGGCTGCGTCGACCCCCTGCGCGACTGCTGCGACCCCGCCGCCTCGGTCAAGAAGCTCTTCGACGACGCCGCGGCCGTGCTGCGCGGCAACGGCTGCCGGGCCGGCTGTTTCGTCGGCAACGTCGCCGCCGAGATGAGCGACGTCAGCGAGGCCTTCCGCCAGAAGGTCTCGGATTTCTTCGAGGAATGGACCGGGCGCCTGGAAGGCGCGCTGCGCCGCTCCAAAGACAAGGGCTGCTTCAGGAGCACCCTCCGGCCCCGGGCCGCCGCCGAGGCCGTCCTGGCCCTCTATGAGGGCGCGCTGATGCTGGCGCGCGCCCACCGGGACCCCGACATCCTGCGCCGCGCCGGAGCGCAGGCCGCCGGGCTCCTCGAGATCCACCGCATCGATAAAAGGCCGTCCAAGGAGGTCGACCATGGGTCCTAAGACTCCCTGCGGCTGCTAAGGCCGCTATAATGAGGAAGGGCCGCCCCGGGCGACCGGGGCGGCCCTTCCCAGGACCCCCGACCCGCATGCCCAAGAGAGCGCTATCCATCGCGGCCGCCGCCCTGGCCGTCGGCGTCCTCGCCTTCCTCCTGTCGCGCCCGGACGCGGGAGGGCCTGTCGTCGGGTCTTTGGCCCCCGAATTCCGCCTCACCGACCTGTCGGGACGCACCGTCACCCTGGCCGACTACCGCGGCAAGGTCGTCCTGCTCGACTTCTGGGCGACCTGGTGCTCGAGCTGCGAGTCGGAGGTGCCGGGTCTCAAGGCCCTCGACGACCGCTTCAAGGGCGCCGATTTCGCGCTGCTCGCCGCCTCGGTCGACGAGGCCGGCCCCGAGGTCGTCGCGCGCTACGCCGCCGACAAGGCCCTGACCTACCGCATCCTCTTCGCCGACGAGGCCACATCGAAGGCCTACCGCATCTTCGGCCTGCCCTCGAAGTTCCTCATCGGCCGGGATGGGAAGCTGGTGCGCAAGTACCTAGACGTCGTCGCCCCCGACGCCCTCGCCCAGGACGTCCAGACCCTACTCCAACGGAGCCCCTCATGACCTCGACCGCCCTGCTCGTCCTCGCCCTCGCCCTGCCGGCCCCGGCCGCCGCGGCGGCCGCGGTGGACAAGGCCCGGCTGGCCGAGCACATCCATAAGGCCTTCAGCACCCCGGCGACTATGAAGATCGCCATCGGCGACTTCTCGCCGTCCCCCGTCGCCGGCTGGCTGATGGCCACCGCCGAGGTCGCCGACGGCGAGCGGCGCAGCGCGCAGCCGCTGCTCCTCTCCGAGGACGGGCGCTGGTACTTCCTCGGCGCGCTCGTCGAGCTCAAGGACTCGGAAGTCCCGGGCATGCGCTCCTTCCCGGACGAGCCGGGCCTCCCTCCCGTGCAGGTCTTCGGCACGGGCCGCCACGCCGTCCTGGGGTTCCCCAAGGACTTCTCCGCGGACCCGGACGCCGCGAACCTGGCGAAGATCGGCCTTGGACGCGCCTCCCTCACCGGCCCGGCCGACGCCGCGGTTACGGTGGTCGAGTACTCCGACCTGCAGTGCCCCCACTGCAAGAAGTCCCACGACATCCTGGCCGCCGAACTGCCCAAGCTAGGCGTCAAGGTCCGCCGCGCGTTCAAGCACTACCCGCTGCCGCTGCACGATTGGGCCTATGACGCGGCCGTGGCCGCCGCCTGCGCCGCCCGCGCCGCCCCCGCCGCCGGGGATGCGCTCCGCGAGAGGTTCTTCGCCGAGCAGGAATCCATCACGGCCAAGACGGTCCGCGCGAAGGCCTTGGAGTTCGCGAAGGCAGCCAAGCTTCCAGCCGACGCGTTCCAGCGCTGCTACGACGACAAGCAGACCAAGGACCTCATCGAAGGGGACAGGGAGGAAGCCGACTCGCTGGGGATCGCCGGCACCCCCACCATCTTCATCAACGGCCGGCGCGTGCGCGGGTACCAGTGGCCCGACGTGAAGGCCGTCCTGGACGAGATGGCGGGCGCCAAGAAGCCCTGAGCGGGGCTTGACGCGCCGGGACGGGATGTGTCATATTGATACCCGGTATCAATAGATGACCTCCGAACTCCGCTTCCGCCCCGGCCGCACCGGCTACGACGACCGCGCCCGCGGCGTGTTCGCCGACCGCCTCGCCTCGCGCGGCCTGCGCCTGACGGCCCAGCGCGCCCAGGTCCTCGACTTCCTGCTCTCGGCGCAGTCCCACGTCTCCCTCGACGAGATCCTCAAGGCCCTGCGCGGGTCGGGGCTGGGCCGAGCCACGGTCTTCAGGACTCTGCGCGTCCTGCAGGACTCCGGCCTGGTCAGCCGGGTCACCGGGCCCCAGGGAACGCCCCGCTTCGAGGTCGAACTCGACCGGCCCCACCACGACCACCTCATCTGCACATCCTGCGGCAACATCGTCGAGGTGCGCTGGCCCGAGCTCGAGAAGATCCAGCACCGGGTCTGCCAGGCGGCGGGCTTCTCCCCCCAATGGCACAGGCACGAGATATTCGGCCGCTGCAAGGACTGCCGGGAGAAGCCGTGAGGCCCTCTTTTTTTGCCGCATTAATGATACTGAGTCTCAATAATGCATCAGCACAGACACGCTCGCGCTGGGTGATGGGGACCCTGCTCGAGGTCACCGCGGACTCCGGCGCGGACGCCGCCTTCGCCGAGGTCGAGCGCCTCGACGCCCTGCTCAGCACCTTCAAGGAGGACAGCGAGGTTTCCCGGCTCAACGCCCGGGCCGGAGCGGCCCCGTCCCCCGTCTCCGCCGACCTCTGGGCCGTCCTCGAGGTCTCCTCCCGGGTCTGGGCGGCCAGCGGCGGCGCCTTTGACCCGACCTTCGAGTCTTCCCCGTCGGCCCGCGGCTTCTGGCGCCTGACGCTCCACGCCGGCCCGCGCGCGGCGGCGCTGCCCGCCGGCGGCCGGCTGAACTTCGGCGCCGTCGGCAAGGGCTACGCCCTCGACGCGGCGGCCCGCGCCCTGCGCGCGCGCGGCGTCCGCAGGGCCCTGCTCAACTTCGGCGGCCAGGTCTACGCGCTGGGCGCCTGGACGGTGGAGACGGCGGCGGGCCCCGTCGCGCTGACGGACGCCTCGGCCTCGTCCTCCGGAGAATCCGAACAGCCCGGCCACATCGTCGACCCGTTCACCGGACGGCCGCTGCACCGCCCGGCCGTCACCGTGGCGGCACCGTCGGCCGCCGAGGCCGACGCCTGGTCCACGGCCCTCTATGTGGGAGGGCCGCGCATCCTCCCCCCTGATTTCTCCGGCTGCGCCCTCGTCATCCCCCTGAGGGGGGCGCGGCCGGAACGCTATGGTCGTTGTAAAGAGAGGATGAAATGAAGAACCTGCCCCTGTTGCTCGTCATGGCCCTCGCCGGCGCAGCCGCCCCTTCGGCGGCTCAGACGGACCCCCGCATGGCCGACCTGGAACGCAAGGTCGAGGCCCTGGCCGGCGAGATCGAGCGCCTGAAGCTCGGCGAAGCCGCCGAGCCCGAGCTCAAGAGCGCGTTGGGGTTTGGCCCAGCCGCCTCGAAGATCTACCAGAAGGCCCCGAAGCGCGTGTCGATCGGCGGCTACGGCGAGATGATCTACGAGAACTACCAGCCCAAGAAGCAGAACGGCTTCGGCGCCGGGAAGCGCGACGTCGTCGACAACGCCCGGGCCATCCTCTACGTCGGCTACAAATTCAGCGACCACGTCAGCTTCAACTCCGAGGTGGAGTTCGAGCACAGCGGCGCCCGCGTCTCGGGGGGCGGCGCCCGGGGCGAGGTCTCGCTGGAGATGGCGGCGCTCGACTTCAAGCCCTTCGACGACCGCCTGGGCCTGCGGGCCGGCACCCTCTTGATGCCCGTCGGCCTCGTCAACGAGGTCCACGAGCCCACGACCTTCAACGGGGCGAAGCGGCCTTCGGTGGAGACGAACATCATCCCGACGACCTGGCGCGAGAACGGAGCGGGGCTCTTCGGCGAATGGGGTCCGGCCAGCTACCGCAGCTACGTCGTCAGCGGCCTGCAGGCGGCCACTGACGCGAACGTCTCGGGCTTCACGGCCGCCAGCGGGCTGCGCAGCGGGCGCTCCTCGGGCGGCAAGAGCTATATCGAGGACTTGGCCTGGGTGACCCGCCTCGACCTCTCCCCGGCCGAAGGGGCCTTGGTCGGCGGCTCGCTCTACCTCGGAGAGGCCGACCAGAGCCAGCTGCACCTGCCCTCCGTCCCCGTCAGCCTCTGGGAGGCCCACGCCAAGTTCTCCTGGCGCGGCGCCGAGCTCAGAGCGCTCTACGCCCAGGCCCGGGTCGGCAACGCCGACAGGGTCAACTCCGTCCAGGGCAATGCGGTCGGCGGCACCGGCTCGGTGGGCTCCGCCATGTTCGGAGGCTATGTCGAGGCGGCCTACGACGTGCTGACCGCGTGGGGCAATCCGCGGGGACAGTCGCTGACGCCCTTCCTGCGCTATGAACGCTACGACACCCAGGCCGGGGTCCCCAACGCCTGGCGCAAGAACCCGTCGAACAGCCGCGTCGAGTACACCGTCGGGGCGGGCTATAAGCCGCTCGGCCAGGTCGTCTTCAAGGCCGACCACCAGTTCCTGCGCGACCAGGGACTCACCGGCGTCGGGCAGACCAACCTCGGAATCGGCTATATTTTCTAGGCGATGAAGACCCTGGGGCTGCTCGCAGCCCTCCTCATGACGGCCGCGGAAGGCCAGGCCCGCCTGCTCCTCACCCAGAAGCAGGCGCTGGAGCTGGCCTTCCCGGCCGGGTCGTCCGTCGAAAGGAAGACGGCCTTCCTCAGCGACGCCCAGGTCAAGGAGGCCGAGGCGCTGGCCAGAGCCAAGGTCGAGTCGCGGGTGTGGACCTACTATGCGGGGGCCTCCAGCGGCGCTCCGTCCGGCTACGCCTATTTCGACCGGGTCGTCGTGCGCACGATGCCCGCCACCGTGATGGCCGCGCTGGCCCCGGACGGGACCCTGCGCTTCCTCGAGGTCCTGACCTTCGACGAGCCCGACGACTACAAGGCCAGCCGCCGCTGGCTCGACCAGCTCAAGGACCGCCCGCTCGACGGCGGCCTGCGCATCGGCGGCGTCCTGCGCAACCAGACCGGGGCCACCTTGACCTCGGCCGCCTTCGCCGAGTCGGCTCGCCGCATGCTGGCCGTCCACGCCGTGCTGAACAAGAGGGCCCCGTGAAGCACATGCAGCAGGGCGGCTTCCAGCACAAGGCTCCCATGCGCCTGACCATCGGGCTCTCGCTGGTCTTCGTCGCGGGCGTCTGGGCGACGGGGTTCGCGATGTACTTCCAGCGCATGGGGCTCTCGCCGGCCTCGGTGCGCGACTACTACCTCGGCTCGGCCGACGGGTTCTCGAACCCGCGCAGCCTGGCGTCCATGACGGAGACCGCGCACGGCCACTTCGCGATGATGGGGCTGGTGCTCCTGCTCGTTACCCACCTGTTCCTCTTCGCGCCTTTCTCGGACAAGGCCAAGTCCCGCCTGGTCTGGGCCGCCTTCGGCAGCGCCCTCCTCGAAGAGGCCTCCGGCTGGCTGGTGCGCTTCGTGGACCCCGGCTTCGCCGCCCTCAAGGTGGCATCCTTCCTCGCCTTCCAGGCCGTCCTGGGCGGCCTGGTCGCGGGCCTGGCCCTCTTCCTGCTGCGCTCCGCCGCAGAGGGCGGCCGGCCGGCGCACCAGCACCGGCACCACGGCTAGCGTGGACCTCGCCGCGGCGGCCTTGGTCCTGCTGTCGAGCATGTCGGCCTCCGGCTGGGAGGCGCGCCCGTTCAAGAAGGTCCCGCGCGCCACCGCATACGCCTTCGAGGACGGGGCCGTCCACGCGCGGAGCTCGGCCTCGGCTTCGGCCTTCCTGCGCCGGTTCGAAGGCCCCGCCCCCGCCGGATCGACCCTGCGCTGGAGATGGAAGGTCGCCGCCCCCCTCGTCCACTCCGGCGAGCGCGAGAAGAAGGGGGACGACTTCGCGGCACGCGTCTATGTGACCTTCCGCTACGACCCCGCGAAGGCGGGCTTCGCCATGCGCTCCAAGTACCGGCTGGCCAAGGCCCTCTACGGGGAATACCCGCCCCATGCCGGCATCGCCTATGTCTGGGCCGCCCATGAGCCCGTCGGCGCCTCCTGGCCGAACCCCTATACGGACCGGGTCCGCATGCTCGCCTTGAGGTCCGGGCAGGCCGAGGCCGGCCGCTGGCTCTCCGAGGTCCGCGACTTCCGCGCTGACTACCGGACCCTGTTCGGCTCGGAGCCCCCGCCGCTGACCGGCGTGGCCGTCATGAGCGACAGCGACGGCACCGGAGCGAGCGCGGAAGCCTGGTTCGCCGACCTGGCCTTGAGCCTCCCTTAACGCCGGCGGCGCCGGCCCGACGAGCGCCGGCTGCGCGAGCTCATCGGGGAATGCGGCCGGGCCTGGCCGCCGGCCTCTCCGTGCCCCTGGCCCTGCGGCCGCGCGGGTTGGTGGCGCGTCTGGTGCTGGTGCTGGTGCGGCTGATGGTGGCCCCGGTGCTTGGGCGCGGGAGCGGGCTGGGCCGCGTAGTCGAAGTCCTCGAGCTTGCGCCGCTCGATGCGCGTCTTCATCGCGGCCTCGATGCGCCGGACCATGTCCTCGTCGCCCGGCGTCACGAAGGTGAAGGCGTCCCCCGTCTTGGCCGCACGCCCGGTGCGGCCGATGCGGTGGGTATAGGCCTCCACGGTGTCCGGCATGTCGTAGTTGATCACATGGGTGATCTCCGACACGTCGATGCCGCGCGCGGCGATGTCGGTGGCCACGAGGATGCGGTACTCCCCTTTGCGGAACCCGTCGAGGGCCGCCTTGCGGCGGTTCTGGGAGAGGTTCCCCTGCAGCGAGGCGGTCGAGAACCCCTGCCCGACCAGGACCTGGGCCAGCTTCTTGGCCCGGTGCTTGGTGCGCGTGAAGACCAGCACGGACCCGCCGTCCATGCGGCGCAGCAGCGCCGTCAGGAGGGGCGTCTTGACGCCGTCGGGCAGAGGGTAGAGGGCGTGGGTCACGGTGGCCAAGGGCTTCGCGTGGTCGACCTGGACGGTGACCGGGTCGCGCAGGACCACATGGGCCAGGTGGCGGATGTCGTCCGGCATGGTGGCCGAGAAGAGCAGGTTCTGGCGGACCGCCGGCAGGCGCTTGATGATGCGCCGGATGTCGGGGAGGAACCCCATGTCGAACATCCGGTCGGCCTCGTCGAGCACCAGCACCTCCAGGCGGGAGAAGTCGGCGTGCCCCTGCCCCATGTGGTCGAGCAGGCGCCCGGGGCAGGCCACGACGATCTCCGTGCCGGCCCGCAGGCCCGAGGTCTGGGCGGCGATGCCGACGCCGCCGTAGACCGTCATCGAGCGCAGGCCCGTGTGGCGGCCCAGGCCGCGGAAGGCCTCGTGTATCTGCTCGGCCAGCTCGCGCGTCGGCGCCATCACCAGGGCCCGCAGACGCCCGCGCGGTCCCGAGAGCAGGCGGTTGAGGATGGGCAGGGCGAAGGCGGCCGTCTTCCCCGTCCCGGTCTGGGCCAGGCCCAGCACGTCGCGGCCCGCCATCGCGTGCGGGATGGCCTGGCGCTGGATGGGCGTGGGCTCGGTATAGCCCATCTCCCGCACCCCCGCGGCGACCTTCGGGTCGAATTGAAAAGGGCTGAAGCCCATGGGAACTCCTGTTCTATGCGGCATCGGACGGCTGTTGCGGCCAGACGGCGTGCTTGAAGCGGCGGTGCATCCACATCCATTGCTCGGGATGCTCCATGACCTTGGCCGCGATGAAATCGGCGATGACCTGCGTACCCCGTTCGGCGTCGGCGCCCAGGTCCAGCATCGGGCCGAGGCGCACCCGCGTCACGCCGTCCGCGCCGCGATAGGAGGTGACCCCCACCACCGGCGCCCCCGTCCTCCTGGAAAGGGGGGCCACGGCTCCGAGCGTGTCCACCTCCGCTCCGAAGAAGCGCGCCCGGACCCCCATCGGAGGACGGGCGTATTGGTCGTTCATGAAGGCCACGCACTCCCCCTTGCGCAGGGCGCGCAGGACGGTGGGCACCGAGCCGGGATGGAGGGCCGCCCTTACGCCCGTAGCGAGGCGCTGCGCGGTGAAGAGCTCGTGCAGCCAGGCCGGCTGGAGGGCCTTGGTCACCACGGTCAGCGGCATGCCGGCCAGACCGCCGGCGGCGGCCTGCATCTCCCACCACCCGAGATGGAGGGCGACGAAGAGGACTCCCTTCCCCTTCGCCGCCGCCTCACGCCAGACCTCCAGGCCCTCGATGCGCGAATTGCGCCGCGCGTAGGCGCGGTAGTGGCCGGGGACGATCGAGAAGAAATGCGCGTACTCGAGGAACAGGTTCCCGTAATGCTCGAAGTTCTCGACCAACAGGCGCCGCCTCTCGCCCTCCGGGAGCCCGGGCAGGCAGCGGCGCATGTTCTCGGCCGCGATGTGCGGCTTGAAGAGGCCGGCGGCGAGGGCGAGGCGCCCGAACAGCGGGCCTAGGAAGAGCTCCAGACGGCGCGGCATCAGGGTGGCGGCGAGCCCGACCGGCACGAGCAGGGCGCGCAAGAGCCCGGACAACCAGGGAGACATGGGCTTGCGCGGCATGGGAGGGGCCATTCTATCGGATTATTGGGTATCATGCGCGCATGGCCAAGATACTCGACACCGTCCTGCTGCTCGCGCTCCCCGCCTCCGGGAAATCCGAGGTGCGGCGCTACCTGAAGCTCCTGCCCCCCGACTCCGCCCGCGACGACTTCCACATGGGCCCGACGGTCCAGCTCGACGACTTCCCCTACGTCCACATGATGCGGCGGGTCGACGACGAGCTCGCGGCGCTGGGCAAGCCCCGGGTATTCTTCCACTCCGGCGAACGGCCCTTCCAGGACACGCGGGACTGGGGGACGCTGGTCAAGCTCGTGGGAGAAGACCACGCCGACCTCGTCGCCAAGCGCACCGAGAAGCCCGCGTCGGCGACGGCCCTCCTCATCGACCGCATCGAGAAGGCCGCCGCGGCCGTCGGCATCGCGCCCCGCCTCAAGGGGCTCGACGCCGGGGCGCGCAAGGTCCTGGAGTCCGCCCTGGAGAAGGAAGCGGCCGAGATGCTCGCCGAGAAGCACTCGAACTATCCGGATTCCCTCGCCGGGAAGACCTTGGTCATAGAGTTCGCCCGGGGCGGCCCCGACAAGTCGAAGATGCCGCTGCCCTCCCCGCTGGGCTACCGCTACTCCCTGGCCCAGTTGCCCGCCTCCATCCTCGAGAAGGCCGTCATCCTGTACGTGTGGGTCACGCCCGAGGAGTCGCGGCGCAAGAACACCGCGCGGACCGACCCCAACGACCCCGGCTCCATCCTGCACCACGGAGTCCCCCTCGAGGTCATGCTCAACGACTACGGCTGCGACGACATGGATTGGCTGGAGAAGGACTCCAAGACGCCCGGCACCGTCAGCGTCTCGGCGCACGGGAAGACCTTCGTCCTGCCGGTTGCGCGCTTCGACAACCGGGTGGACAAGACCAGCTTCCTGCGCGAGGAGAAGGCGCTTTGGAAGCCCTCCGACGTGAAGGCCGTCCACGAAGGGCTGAAGTCGGCGCTGGATTCCCTGGCCGCCAGGGACGAGCGCAAGCTGCAGACCGTCTGAGGGGCGCTCAGGCCCTGAAGTCCCGGATCGAGGGGACGCCGCGCTTGACCGGCACGGGCTTGCCGGAGTGCTTCGTGTCGACGAACACCATCGCCGCCTCCGGGAAGCGTTCGGCGAAGAGGTTCACGTGGGCGGGTTCGTTCTCGAACCCGGCCTCGATCGACCCTTCAGCGGCGATCCCCTCCAGGCCCTCGGCCTTGTAGGCGAGGTCAGGCATCTCGAAGCGGGGCTTGAGGACCAGGCGCGGCGCGTCCCCCCCGCCGTCGGGGGCCGGGAAGCCGTGGCGCAGGAGGCTCTTGAGGGTCCCTTCGCGCATGGCCTCGTCGCGCCCCGTGAAATAGACCGGCACGCCGCCCGCCGAGACGACCGCCCGGCTGAAGGCCGACGCGCCCGGCACCTCGGTGTCCAGCAGCAGGTAGTCGTTCTTGAAGAAGCGCTCCCCCCAGAAGGAGCTCAGCTCCGACAGGAGCCCCTCCTCCACGAGCCCCGCGGCGCGGGCCGTCTCGGTCACCCGGTAGCGCACCGCGGCCGGGCCCACGCCGGAGAGCGCCGCGGCCTCAGGGCGGAGCGCGGCGAACTCCGACATGATGCGCAGATGCCGCGGCGTCGTGTCGAGCAGGGTGTCGTCGAGGTCGAGCAGGACCAGCGGGCGGCGCCCGGCCCGGCGCGCCGCCGCCACCCGGGCCAGGATGGCTTGGAGGAGGCTCACGCCGCGGCGGACTCGGCGGCGGGCTTGAGGGCCGGCGCGGCCTTCGGCGCGGGCTTCGCGTTCCAGATGCGCAAGAGCAGCATGAAGCCGCACAGCGCGAACGGGGCCAGGAAGACGGGCCAATAGGACCAGTTCCTCGTGGTGATGTACCCCAACGCGAGCGACTGCGCCCCCGTGCCCAGGTAGACGAATCCGTCGATGATGCCGACGGCCGTCCCCGCGCCCTTGCGCCCGCCGAAGTCCATCGTCGCCGTCCCCGACAGCAGGCCGTGCGTGCCGATGACGCAGATGGACATCAGGAAGACCAGGGCCCCCAGGGCCCAGCCGTTGCCGAGGGAGGGGATCATCAGCAGCGTCGCCGCGAAGGAGGCGGCGTAGAGGAACCCCGCCGCGGGGGCGCGGCGCGACTGGAATATCCTGTCGGAGACCATGCCGGCGAACATCCCGCCAATGATGCCCGCCACCATCAGGACCAGGCCCCAGTTGTCGCTCATGTACTTCCAGCCCCCGCCCAGGCCCGCGGCGATCTTCTCCTTGGCGAGGATCGGGTACCAGTGCATCACGCCGTTGCGCAGCACGCCCGTGCAGAATTCGACGCAGGCGATGACGAGGATGACCGGGTTGGTCAGCACCTTCTTGAGCACGTCGAAGAAGGGCGGCGGCGTCTCGTCCTCCCCCGAGGACGCGTCTCCGGTGTCGAAGTCGGCGAAGCCCGCCTGCGCGGGGCGGTCCTTGAGCAGGAAGGACTCCAGCAGGAAGAAGGCGGCCAGCAGGAGGGCGGGGGCGAAGAAGACCCAGCGCGTGCCCGCCGGGCCCGTGTCGCCGGTGGAGGCCTGGATGAACCGTAGGATGCGGCTGTTGATGTCGAAGGCCAGGAAGAGCCCGGTGGAGATCATGATCCCGAAGATGCCGGAGAAGGTGCCGCGCTCTCGCACATGGAACCAGGACGCGTTGACCTTCACGATGGCCACCGCGCCGTAGCTCTGGAAGTACATGTTCACCGCGTAGAGCAGGGAGAAGACCAGCTTCAGCGGCGCCGTGCGGGGGTCCGGCATCGCCAGCACATGCTGCAGATAGAGCCCCATGGCGAGGTTCGCGGCGGCCGCGCCGCCGGCGCCGATGAGCATGGCCTTCTTCCCGCCGATGCGGTCGGTCAGCGGCCCGTTGATCAGGAAGGCGATCGCATACACCCAGGCGCCGACGCCGAAGATGGTGCCGAAGTCGGCCTTGCTCATCAGGTCGCCCAGAGCGGTCTTCGAGACCGTCAGGTTGTAGCGGCCCATATAGAGGAGGGCGTAGGTCAGGCCCAGCGGGAACCAGTTGAAGAAGCGCCGGCGCCGGTACTCCGGGCTATGGTCGGGGGCTGGCGCGGCGTTGGAGGGGGCGGCGGAGTGGGCCATGGACGACCTCGGGAGGCATCGGCGTTGACGACGTGCCCATTATACCAAAGTGCCGGACCGGCGCGGGGCGGCGGAGCTCAGAAGTCGAAGGTGACGCCGGTGTCCCAGTAGTGCTCGCGGTTCTTGTGGACCTGCCCGTACTCTGAGCGTCCCCCGAAGTACCCCACGTGGAACCGCAGGTCGCGCACGACCTTCGGGACGCCCACGCGCAGGCCGAGGTCGGTCTTCGAGTTCAGGTTCCAGCCCGAGCGCCCGTAGTTCTTGAAGTCCTGCGCCAGATAGACCCAGCTCTCGTGGTGCGGGAGCCAGCCCAGGTCCGACGAGCGCACTTCGAAGCCGTACTGCAGGGCCCCGTCCTGGTCCTCCGGCACGCAATGGAAGAGGCCCGTCGCGCCCCCGTAGACCCGCAGGCTCGGCGTGAATTCGAACGAGGCGACGGTCCGGAAGCCCTCGATGGAATAGCGGAAGCCGGTGGAACCCGTGCGGCGGATGTAGTCGTCGCCCAGATGGCTCGACTCATGGAAGCCCATGACCTGGGCCGAAAAGCGGCCGCGCCTGAGCTCGAGCGGGAAGTTCAGGAAGAAATCGATGGTCTGGAACTCGTTGACGGCCCCCGAGAGCTTGAAGCGGGAAAAGCCCATCCCGGCGACGTTGAGCTGGAAATGCCAATCCTCGCCGCCGGCCCCCGGCAGATGCCAGCGCGCCATGCCCCACGTGGTCCCGAGGGCCACGTCGGCCAGGTTCCGGCCGCCGAGGCGGTAGAACCGGAAGGTCGTCTGGGGCTGGCGCGGGTCGGCCAGCAGGCGGTGGAAGAGCTGGTCGGTCTCCGGGATGACCCCGTAGACGAGGTTCTGCGCGGCGGCCGGCCGCACACAGAGGGCTCCGACGGAAACAGCCGCGGCCAGGAAGACGCCCCTCATCTCGCCTCCTTGTCCCCGTCGAGGAGCCTGCGCACGGTCTCCAGGTCCGAAGTGGGCAGCTCGCAGGAGAAATTGACGCAGACGTAGGCGGTGGGCTTGCCCTTGACCGGCCCCATCCCGCGCACCAGGGGGTTGAGTTTCACGAGGCGCTCGCGCATCGGCCCCGGCTCCACCGCCAGCAACGACAGGGGCGGGCGCAGACGGGCATGGACCAGCCGCAGCATCTCCCGCGCCGCCGGGTCCGACAGGGCCCCCGCCACCACCACCTGGCGGGGCTTCTCCAGGGAACGCCCCACCGCGGCCATCATCATGGGCAGGGCGCGCGGGGAATCCCGCAGGACCCCGCCGTGGCGCTCCAGGACCGTCAGGGCCTTCTTGTACAGGTCCGGCCGCTCGGCGAGCTGGGACAGGCGCAGCAGGTTCATGGCCGCTACAGAGGCGGCGCTCGGCTCGACGTTGTCGTGGTCGTCGCTGAAGCGCGCCAACAGGTCCTTGCCGCCGTCGGAGGGCGACTGGAAGTAGCCGCCCTTCCCGTCGGAGTGCCGCGCCTCGAGCCCCGCGGTCAGCTCCAAGGCCCACTCCAGCCAGGCCGGGTCGAAGGAGGCCTCGTAGAGGTCGATGAGCCCCTGGGCCAGGAAGGCGTAGTCCTCGGCCAGCCCGTCCACCGCGGCCTCCCCGGAGGCCCAGCGGTGCTTCAGGCGCCCCGTCTTGGCGTCGAAGAGGGATTGCCTGAGGAAGCGCGCCGTCTTCTCGGCCGACGCCAGCGCGCGCGGGTCCTCGAGCACCGAGGCGGCCTTGGCGAGGGCGGAGAGCATCAGGCCGTTCCAGGAGGTCAGGACCTTCTCGTCCCGGAGCGGGCGCGGCCGCGCGCCGCGGCGTTCGAGCAGGGTCTTGCGGGCGGCCTCGAGGGTGCGCCGCGCCTGCGCGCGCGTCAGCTTGAACCGCGCGGCGGCCTCCTCGACGCTATGCGCGCCGTGGAGGATGTTGGCCCCGGAGAACTCCCCGTGCGGGTCCTCGGGGGCGTTCCCCGCGTCCTCTACGCCGAAGCGGTAGGAGAACAGCGCGGCGTCCGGTCCGAGCGCTTGGACGACCTCGGAGGCCTTCCAAAGGTAGAAGGCCCCCTCCGACGGGCGGCTCGACGCCGGCGCGCCGTAGGGGACGCTGTCGGCGTCCTCGGCCGAATAGAAGCCGCCTTCGGGGCGGGCGAGGTCGCGCAGGCAGTAGTCCAGCGTCTCGCGGGCCAGGCGGGAGAACTCGGCGTCGCGGGTCCCCTGATAGGCCTGCAGGAGCACCACGATGAGCTGGGCGTTGTCGTAGAGCATCTTCTCGAAGTGCGGGACCCGCCAGGCCTCGTCGACCGAGTAGCGGTAGAAGCCCCCGCCGACCTGGTCGTAGACCCCGCCGCGGCCCATCGCGCGCAAGGCCCCGGCGGCCAGCTCCAGCGCGCGCTTGTCCCCGGTGCGGCCGGCCTCGTCGAGCAGGAAGCGCAGGTTGACCGGCATGGGGAACTTAGGGGCCGACCCGAAACCCCCATGGGCCTCGTCGTAGCCTTGCGCGAGCGAGGCGGTGAGAGCCGCCGGCCAGCCGGCCTCGGGCTTGGCCCGCTCGCCGGACTCGGCGGCATGCGCGGCGACGGCCTCGGCCAGCCGGCCCGCGTCGGCCTCCACCTCGGCGCGCTGCTCGCTCCAGGTCCGGGCCACATGGCCCAGCACTTCCACGAAGGAGGGGCGCCCCCAGCGCGCCTCCGGCGGGAAGTAGGTGCCCCCGTAGAAGGGCTTGAGGTCCGGGGTCAGGAAGAGGTTCAGCGGCCAACCGCCGCCCCAGCCGGCCCCGTTGGCCGCCGCCATGTAGAGCCGGTCGACGTCGGGGCGCTCCTCCCGGTCCACCTTGACCGCGACGAACGACGAGTTGAGGACGCGGGCCGTCTCGACGTCCTCGAAGGACTCGTGCTCCATCACATGGCACCAGTGGCAGGTGGCGTAGCCGATGGAGAGGAAGAGCGGCTTGCCCTCGGAGCGGGCCTTGGCGAACGCCTCCTCCCCCCAGGGATACCAATCGACGGGGTTGTCGGCGTGCTGCAGCAGGTAGGGGCTCTTCTCCCCGGAGAGTCGGTTCATCGCCCGCGCGTACGGGGCCGCCGCGGCCAGCAGGCCCGCGGCGAGGAGCGCCCCGGCCCTAAGACTTCCCGTGCTTGCCCTTGAGGGACTCTTCGACGACCCTCTTGATGGTGCCATAGTCGGCCCCTGAGACGAAGTGGCCGTTGACGACGAAGGCCGGGGTCCCGGAGATGCCCAACGCGTCGGCCTCGGCGGAGTCCCGCGCCACCGCGGCCATCGTCTTCTTGGCTTCGGTGCAGGCCTCGAACTTCTTGAGGTCGGCCTTGGCCCCCTTGAGGTACCCCGCGGCCTTCTCATCGAGGTTCTCGAGGGTGACCTCGCGCTGGTTCTCGAAGAGCTTGTCGTGCAGGGTCCAGAACATGTCCGTCCCCTGCAGTTTCGCGCATTCGGCGGCGAGGGCGGCCGGCTCGGCCCACGGGTGGATGCTCGTCAGCGGGAGGGACTTGTAGACCCAGCGCACCTTGCCGGCGAACTCCTTCATGATGCCGTCGCGCATCAGCTCGTAGCCCTTCGAGCAGAAAGGGCATTGGAAGTCCGTGTACTGGACCACGGTGACCTTGGCGTCCTTCGGACCGCGCGCGGGCGAGCCCGAGAGGTCCATCTTGGCAAGCCGCTCCTGGTCGGGGTGGACCGAGAGGTCCTTGAAGCCGCCCAGCAGGTAGTGCTTGCCGTCGTCGGAGACCCACAGGGTCTCCGACCAGGAGTTCTCG
>JACRDU010000126.1 GCA_016218495.1 Elusimicrobiota bacterium | reverse complement strand
CCTCGCCACGTACTCCCTCCTGGCCGACGGACTCATCCGTATACCTCCCAGAAAAGCCCTCGCATGGGGGACTTGTTCGGGGACATCTTAGGTGAGTTGACGAGCCAGAATTGGGGGACATCTTACGTGAGTTGAAGCGGCCCCTTGACGCCGGCCGCATCCTGTACCATAATATGTACATATGCGAACCATCCCCGCCACGCGCGCGCGCAGCGACCTGTTCAACATCATAAAGACGTCCTCCAAGACCCATGAGCCGATCGGCATCACCTCGCGCGCCGGCGACGCCGTGCTGATGTCGCGCGAGGACTTCGAGGAGCTCGTGGAGACCATCGAGCTCCTGAGCACGCCCGGCGTCCTGGCTGGGGTCCGCAAGGCCCGCAAGGACATCAAGGCGGGCCGCACCTACAGCTTGGCCGAAGTATTCGGGTCGTAGACGTTGGCCTACGAGGTCCGCATCACCCGCCAGGCCCGCAAGGACATCGAGACGCTCGTTCCGAAGCTGCGCCGCAAGCTCCACGACATCCTGGTCAACCTGCTGGCCCGTGACCCCTACGCCGGCAAGAAGCTCCTGGGCGACCTCGCCGGCAGCTACTCCGTGCGCCTGACGCTCAAGGACCGTGTCGTCTATAGCGTGGATGAAAGTTCGAAGACGGTCTATATCGAGCGGGCCCGCACCCACTACGGGGACAGAAGTCAGAGCCGTTCGAGCAAAGAGACCAGGCAGGAAGGCGTGATGTCCCCGTCCCTTACGGAGACGACGCGCTCCGATACGAGCAGAAATCCCATGGCCTCGAAGCGGCTCCGGTAGTACTCGCGCCGCGCGCGCTCCCGGGCGTCGGCGAAGCCGTGGGCTAGCAGGAGGAGGCCCCCCCGGGCCGCCCAGCCGGCCATGCGCGCCAAACTCTGCTCGAATTCGTCCTGCACGAGCGGCTTGTCGAGGTAATAGAGCACCTCTCCGAGCACGACGGCGTCAAAGGGCCCGCCCGCCCCGTCGAAGGCGCGCGCATCGCCTTCGATGAACCGCACCGGCATCCCATCCGTCGCCGTGCGCGCGCGCGCCAACGCGACGGGAGAAAGCTCGAGCGCCGTCACCTTGTCGGAGAGCGCCGCAAGGCGCCTGGTGAAATGTCCCTCGGCGGCCCCGACCTCCAGCGCGTTCGCGTAGCGGCGCCCCGACAGGGCCGCCTCCATGGCGTCGAGGCGCGCGGTCTCGTAGGGCGAGGCCGCGTAGCGGTAGGGGTCGGCGCCTCGTCCGAAGACCCGGTCCATCTTGCGCCGTACGGTCCACCGGTGCCATGCCAGGCGCAAAGACCTCAGCATTGGACCTCCGTGCGGAGCCGGCGAGCCAACGCGACGAAGGATTCGAAGGGGATGGCCTCCGCGCGCGCCGAGGCGGGCACGCCGCAGTCCACGAAGACCTTGTCGACCTCCGGCCGCGCCAGGCCCAGCGCTCCCGCCAGGCACTTGGCGGCCATCTTGCGCCGCTGGGAGAAGTCCGCCTTGACCACGCGCTCGAACGCCCTCTCGGACAACCCGGGCGGGAGGCGAAGGCGGGCGGGGCGGCGCAGCAGGACCACCCCGGAGTCCACCTTGGGCGGCGGACGGAAGCTCTCGCGCCCCACGCTGAAGAGGGGATGCGCCTCGGCGCGCAGCGCCACCGCCAGGGTCAACGGGCCGTAGTCGCGGCCGCCCGCCTGCGCGGTGAGCCGCTCGGCCACCTCCTTCTGGAACATGAGGACGGCCTCGCTCCAGACCGGCCAGTCCAGCAGCTTGAGGGTGATCGGCGTACCGACGGAATAAGGCAGGTTCGAAACGACGAGGCGGACCGGCGGGAGGAGGGCCGTGTCCAGGCGCAGGAAATCGGCCCGCACGACGGTGAGGCCGGGGTGTTTGAGGCGCAGCGGCAGCGCCGCGGCCAGGCGCTCGTCGATCTCTACGGCGGTCACGGCGGCCCCGGCGGCGAGCAGTCGCTCGGTGAGGACGCCCCGTCCGGGGCCGATCTCCAGCACGGCCTCGCCCGGACGCACGGCGGCCGCGCGCACGATGGCGTCGGCGGCGGCCGGGTCGGCGAGGAAATGCTGGTCGAGCCGGGCTCCCATCAGGCGTTGGAGAGCGTGCCGCCCTCGAGGCGCCGGAGCAGGTCGGCCCCCACCTTCCATACGTCGCCGGCGCCCAAGGTCAGAACCACGTCCCCGGGCCCCAGCTCGCAGGCCAGGTCCAGCGCGCCGGAGAAGGGCCGGGCTTTCACGCCGGCGCGGCGCGCGGAGCGCACGATGAGGTCCGAGCTCACCCCGGCGATGGGCTTCTCCCCCGCGGGGTAGACCGGCAGGATGAGCGCGTCGTCGGCGCCCTTCAGGGCCGGGCCGAACTCGCGCCAGAGCTGACGCGTGCGCGAGTAGCGGTGGGGCTGGAAAACGACCACCAGGCGCCGGCCCTTGGCGTAGGAGGCGCGCATCGCCGCCAGCGTGGCGCGGACCTCGGTGGGATGGTGGCCGTAGTCGTCGACGAAGTCCACCCCGCGCGAGGAGCCCAGGCGCTCCAGGCGCCGGCCGACCCCGCGGAATTCGCCGAGGCCCTTGGCCGCGCGCGCCGGGGAGCAGCCGACGAAGTCCGCGGCGGCCGCGGCTGCCAGGGCGTTGAGGGCGTTGTGGCGACCCGGCACCCGCAGGTCGATGGTCGCCCAGCGCCGTCCCGAGCGACGGACCTCCAGCCGCTGCGCGACCCGCCCCCTCAGGCGGACGGGGACGGGAAGCAGGCGGCCGCGCCAGTCGGCGGGGCGGTCCAGGCCGTAGGTGACGACGGGCCGTCCGGCCCCGCGGGCCAGCGCCGCGGCGTTGGGGTCGTCCGCGCAGACGATGCCCAGGCCGTAGAAGGGCAGGCGGCGCAGGTGCTCGCAAAACGCCTCCTTGAGGCGGGCCATCGTGCCGTAGTGGTCCAGGTGGTCGTCGTCCACGTTGGTCACCACCGCCACCAGCGGGAAGAGGCTGAGGAAGGAGCCGTCCGATTCGTCGGCCTCGGCCACCAGGTAGTCCCCGAGCCCGACGCGGGCGTTGCCGCCCTGCAGGCCCGAGACCTGCCCCCCCACCACGATGGTGGGGTCGAGCCCCGCCGCCTGCAGGGCCATGCCGGCCATCGCCGTGGTCGTGGTCTTGCCGTGCGACCCGGCGACGGTGACCGTCTTCTTGAGGCGCGCCAGCTCAGCCAGCATGGCCACCCGGGGGACGACGGGCACGCCGTGCGCGCGGGCCCAGCGCACCTCGGGGTTCTCCCCGGAGACCGCCGAGCTGGTCACGACCACCTCGGCGCCCGCGGCATGCGCCCCCCTGTGCCCCAGGAAGACCCGCGCGCCGGCCCGGCGCAGCCGACGGGTCAGCTCGGTGTCCTTCAGGTCCGAACCCGAGACGCGAAAGCCCAGGTTGAGCAGCACCTGCGCGATGCCGCTCATCCCCACGCCGCCGATCCCCACGAAGTGCACGCGGGAGATGAACTGCCGCATCGGAGCCTTCATCGCGCCGCCTCCTCCGTCGTCGGGGCGCGCAGCAGCCACTCGAGCCCCTCGGCCGCCGCCTTGTTCTTCGGGTTGATGGAGATGGCCTTCTTATACGCCTCTATAGCGCCCTTCTCGTCGCCGCGGATGACCATGGCCACGCCGCGCCCCAGGTAGGCCAGCTCGCTGCCGGGGTCCTTCGCCAGCGCGCGCTCGAAGGCGGCCGCGGCCGTCCCGGCGTCGCCCAGGGCGGAGTAGCCGATGCCCACCACCACGTCCCAGAGGTCGGAGTCGGCGCCGGAGGGCGCGGCCTCCTCGAGGACCTCCTCGATGAGCCCCATCCAGCCGGTGCCCATCACCCAGAGCCCGAGGTCATTGCCCACGTCGCGCGGCTGATAGGAGACCTTGGCCTTCCCCGCCGCGTCGCCGCCGGCGGCCGCCGCGGAGCGTTCGGAGAAGCGCAGGTTCATCCCGACGCGCGTCTCGGCGTCGGCCGGCGCCTGAGCCAGCGTCTTCTTGAGGTCCTCGAGCACCCGCCCGATGGCGGCACGCCGCTCCTCGCGGCTCCCCGCGGGCAGCTGGTATTCCTTGTGGCCGCCGCTGGCCGGCTGCTCCGGCACCTTGCCGGCGGCCTCGAGAGCGCGCCGCAGCGACCCGCCCTCGTCCTTCACCTTCTTCACCAGCTTGGGCTTCGACACGAAGGCGAGGTTCACCTCGAGCACGGCCTCCTGGTCGAGCGGCACGCGCGCGAGGTTGCGCGACACGACGTCGAGCGCGCCCCCCGCCCCGGGCTCGGGCTCGGGCGCGTCCGAGGGCTTGCCGTGCTGGGCGGACGCGGGCGGCGGCGTCCCCCCGTAGGCCACGGCCAAGGCCAGCCCGCCGCCCGTGTCGGCGGGGGTCAGGCGGAAGACGCCGCGCAGGACGTCGCGGGCCTTGTCCTTTCGGCCGGAGGCGAGCAACAGGCGCGCCAAGCGGAAACGGGCCACGGCGTCGCGCTCCTTGAGGCGGACGGCCTTCTCGAAGAGGTCTTTGGAGGCGGATTGCCGGCCGGCATGCTCCTCCAGCGAGCCCAGCTCCAGGATGGCGTCCTGGTAGCCCGAGAAGAGCTTGATGGCCTGGCGCAGCTCGGAGGCCGCCTCCTCATCGCGCCCGAGGCGCTTGAAGGCCATGCCGAGCTGGAAGCGGTAGAGCGGGTGCTGGCCGTCGAGCTCCACGGCGCGCCGGAAGCGCTCCAGCGCGTCCTGGTAGCGCCCGCGGCCCTCCTCGATGGAGCCGACGTTCATCTGGATGTCGGCCCGCGTCGGGTCGAACTCGGCCGCCTTCAGGAAGGAGGCCAGCGCGGGCTCGTTCTCGCCCTTCCAGGCCTGCACGATTCCGAGCAGCAGGTGCCCCTGGGCGTCCGGCCCCAGCTTCAGGGCCTCCTTGAACTCCGTCTCGGCCAGGTCGACGCGCCCGGTCCAGTAGTAGGCCGTCCCCAGCATCTTGTGGGCCATGGGGTCTGTGGGGGTCTGCACGGCCGCGCGGGCCAGATACTTGAGCGCCTCTTCGTAGCGCTTGCTCTCCAGCGCCACGGCGCCCTCGCGCATGTCCCGCAGCGCCTGCGCCTCCATGATGCGGTCCCAGTAGGTCTGGGCCGGCGTGGATTCGGTCTTGGCGGCCCGGGCCGGGCCGGCCAGGGCCAGGACCAGGGCCAGTCCCCTCACCGAGCGACCCAGAGAGGCGAGGCGCTGCGCGCGAACGAACGGGTCACGGCCGACATCGCCGAATCCGCGTCGAAGCCCTCGTAGCTCTGGTGGGCCGACCAGACGACGGCCCCGGTATGGACGTCGACGAGCCGGGCGGTCAGGCCGACCTGGGCCGACGAGGTCAGCACGCTGGCGCCCGGCGCGCCAAGCGCCGGGGCCTGGGTGACCCTCCCGCCGCCCAGGGGCGCCACGCCCCGGGAGAAGACCGCGCCGGAGGACGAAAGGATGAGGTAGCTCTGCGCGGGCGAGTACTGGGTGACGGTCCCCATGAAGAGGGCGTCGACGTTGAGGGCCTTGGCGGCGCGGCGGATGTCGGCCGGCGAGAGCACGCCCCCCTTCGCCATGCGCTGCTCGGCCAGCACGGACTCCAGCCGGCTGCGCTCGGCGACGGAGGCGCCGGCGGCCAGCAGCTCGTGGGCGAGCAGGTCGGCGGCGGCCGGGCCGCCCAGGCCGTCGAAGGCCACCACGCCCACGCGCTTTACCCGGGAGAAATCGTAGGCGCGGTCGACCGCCACGTCCGGACCGGCGCAGGAGGCCATGAGGGCGGCCAGGAGGCAAAGGGACGGGCGTTTCACGGCCGCAGGACCTGGAGGTGCTTGCGGGCCACGGCCGCCAGCTCGGGGTCCTTCGTCCGCGCCGCGCAGGCCTCCCAGGCCGCTATGGCCTGGGGGAGCTCTTCGAGCTTCTCGTGGGTCAGGGCCAAGAGGGACCATGCCCCCGCGTCGGCGGGGTCCAGGCGCGTGACCTGGAGGAAGGCGTCGCGGGCCGGCACCGCGGCCCCCAGGGCCTGGTGGACCTGGCCGAGCTTGCGCCAGGAGGCGGCGTCCTCGGGCAGCGCGCGCACGGCCTCGGCTAGGCGGTCGCGGGCGGCCTCCAGCCGCGCGCGCTCCTCCGGGCTCATCTTGGGCGCCCCGGCCGGAGCCGAGAGCGCCGGGACGCAGAGCAGCAGCGACAGGAGCAGGGGCTTCATTTCACGACCTCCTTGAGGAGCGGCAGGATGGCCTGCAGTCCCTGCGAGCGGTGGCTCAAGCGGTTCTTTTCCTCGGTGGAGAGCTCGGCCAGGGTCCGGCCCTCGTCGGGGAGGTAGAAGACCGGGTCGTAGCCGAAGCCGTTCGTGCCGGCCGGGGCCTCGGCGATGCGGCCTTCGAGCCGCCCTTCCCGGTACTGCACCATGCCCTCCGGGGAGGCCAGCGCCACCACGGTCCGGAACGCCGCGCCGCGGCGCGGGCCGGGGACGGAGCGCATCTCCTCGAGCAGCTTCCTGCAGTTGGCGGCGAAATCGCAGTCCGGCCCGGCGTAGCGGGCCGAATAGACGCCGGGACGCCCGCCCAGGGCGTCGACCTCCAGCCCGGTGTCGTCGGAGAGCGTCCACAACCCCGAGGCCAGCGCGGGCCCGATCGCCTTCTTGACGGCATTCTGCTCCAGCGTGCGCCCGTCTTCGACCACGGGCGGGATGCCGGGGAGGTCGGCCAGGGTCTTGAGCTCCACGGGCAGGCCGCCCAGGATCTCGCGCATCTCGCGCGCCTTGTGGGCGTTCCCGGTGGCCAGCAGCAGCTTCATATCAGGGGATTGGTAGGGACGGCCCTCAAATTGTACTATGCCCCGCAGGCCCCCACAAGCATGAAGAAACATACCCTCCTCGCCCCGCTTTTCATCGCCGTCCTCGCCTGCGCAGGCTTTGGCTGCCGCGCGCGCCTGTCGCCGGCCGACCTGACGGACCCGGCCATCACCGCCCGGGTCAAGGCGACCCTGGCCGGCCACCCCGAACTCGACGTCCGCTACCTGCAGATCAACACCCACATGCGCATCGTCACCATCTCCGGCCTCATCGACAGCTTCGAGGCCAAGCAGAAGGTGGAGACCTATGTGCGCAACGTCGGCGGGGTACGCCAGGTCGTCGCCAACCTGGCCGTGCAGGAATGAGCGCGGTGCGAGGCCTGGCCTGCGCCCTGGCCGGCCTCCTCGCCGCGGCCTCCGCCTCCGCGGCGCCCGCCGCCTCCGCCCGCGCCCCCGGCTCCTCATCGGCCCCTTGGACCCCGGAGGAATACGTCCGGACCGTCCTGGGCCTTTCACCCGACGCCCGCTCCGCCCAGGACAGCCTCGACGCCGCCGGAGCGAAGGCCCGCGCCCGCTGGGCCAGGGCCTTCGCCCCGTCTTTGTCCTTCAGCGCGAAGCTCTCCCCCGCCAAGCTCGCCCCCGCCTCCCGCTTCACCTTCGATTCCTGGCGCGGGGAGGCCAACGACCTGCTGCTCACGCCGGGATTGTCCTGGAACCTGTTCAACAGCTTCCAGGACCTCCTGTCGGCGCGCTCGGGCGAGCTGGGCCGGGACGGGGCGGCGGAGAGCCTGGCGGCGTCCCGGCAGTCGGAGGCCTTCGACGCCCTGCAGTCCTTCTGGGGCCTGTACCTGCGCGAGAAGCTCCTCGAGGTCGGGCGCCAGAACATCCAGGTCCAGCGCGAGCAGTACGACCTGACCCTGGACCGCTACAAGCACGGGATGAAGAGCCTCTCGGACCTCTTGAAGACCGAGACCGACTGGCGCTCCGCCGAACTGCGCTTCGAGACCGACGAGGCCCGCAGCCGCCTGGCCCTCTTCCAGTTCAACATCCAGGTCGGAGCCGACGAAGGCTCCCCGGCCGTCCTGGCCGCGGACCTGACCCTGGGCACCACCGTCCCGCCCCGCCTCGAAGACGGCCTGCGCGCGGCGATGGAGAACAAGCCCGAGATGCGGCGCAACCGGCTTGAAGTGGCGCAGGCCGAGATCTCCCACCGCCTGGCGAAGATTGGGGCGGGCCCGACGGTCGCCCTCGATTTCGACGCCAGCCATTCCTGGAGCGGAGACTACCGCGCCCCGTCGCTGCCCTTCGGGGCGGGCACCGCCGTCTACGGCCTCGCGCTGCGCCTGGCCCTGCCGTCCTCGTTCAACTTCTATTCCCAGCTCCAGGACGTGCGCGCCTCCGCCGCCGAGCTGCGCAAGACCCGCGAGGGGGCGGAAGCCCTGCGCCGCCAGGTCCGCGGCGAGGTCTACCAGTCCCACATCGAGCTGACCCGCGCGCTGCGTTCGCTGGAGATCTCCGAGCGCAAGGAAGACATCTCCCGCCAGAACCTGGAGCTCGTCAAAGAGGAGTACAGCCAGGGCTCGGCCGACGTCATCCGCCTGTCCCAGGCCCAATCCGACTACGTGGGCGCCCAGGCCGAACGCCTGCAGGCCGTCCATGACGCGAAGATCAACTGGGCGCGCTGGCAGCGCGCCATCGGAGAACCGCTATGGCGCTGAGCCGACGGGCCAAGCTGTGGACCGTGGCGGGGATAGTCGTCGTCCTCGCCGCCGCCGGGGGCGGCTGGGCGTGGAAGTCGCGCGCGAAGGGGAAGAAGGGCGCCCTGGCGGGCGCCGAGGAGGAGGCCTTCGCCGAGGTGAGCAAGGGGCGCCTGGAGACCAAGTTCCGCGAGCTCGGCGACGTCACGGCCAAGAGCACGGTCGACGTGGCCTCCAAGGTCAGCGGCCGCGTCATCGACCTGCTCGTCTCCGAAGGCGCGCGCGTGAAGGCCGGCCAGAAGCTGGCCGTCGTGCAGCCCGGCAAGACCGGCGCCGAGAAGTTCCTGCCCTCCGAGGTCGTCGCCCCCATCGGCGGGGTCGTGCTGGCCTATGTGAAGCCCGGCTCGAACAACTCCACGGTGGAGTTCATCGACATCGGCGACTATGTGACCGGCCTCTTCGAGTCGCCCAACCCGACCTATCTGATGACCATCGCCGACATGCGCACCATCATCGTGAAGCTGCGCATCAACGAGATGGACGTGCTGAAGCTGGCGGAAGGCGACGCCGTCGAGGTCGTCGTGGACGCCATCCCCGGCTCTTCCTTCCCGGCGCACATCGCCGTGATCTCCCCCCAGGCGGAGAAGGAGTCGCGCGGCGGCAAGGTCTTCCGCGTCGAGGTCTCGCTCGACAAGCCCGACCCGCGCCTGCGCACCGGGATGACGGCGCGGGTGGACGCCGTCCTCGAGAAGCGCGACGACGCCCTGCGCCTCCCGCTGACCGGCCTCTTCGAGGAGAAGGGCGCCGAGGTGGTCTACTTCCCCCCGCCCCAGAAGGACGGCAAGGCGCGCCAGGCGCTGGTCAAGACCGGCATGCGCACCGAGCTGGAGATCGAGGTCCTCGATGGGCTCAAGCCCGGCGACAAGCTGCTGACGGAGAAGCCCGTCGACTTCGACCCCGTGGCGCCGGAGGAGCTGCGCAAGGCGGCGGAGGCGCGCGGCGGCACCGGCGCCGAAGCCACCGGCAGGCCCTCGCGCGCGATGCGCGGAATGATGCGCAGGCGCTGATGGTCGGGGTCGACAACCTCGTCAAGGTCTACGGGGACGCCGGCGGCTACCGCGCCCTCAACGGCATCTCGTTCCACATCCCGAAAGGGCAGTTCGCGGCCATCATGGGCCCGTCCGGCTGCGGCAAGTCCACTTTGCTCAACATCCTCGGGCTGATGGACCAGCCCACCTCGGGGACCTACAGCCTCGACGGCGTGAGCGTGGGTTCGCTCTCCGACGCGGCGCGCACCGCCGTGAGGCGCGACAAGCTCGGCTTCGTCTTCCAGGCCTTCAACCTCCTGCCGCGCATGACGGCGCTGCAGAACGTCTGCCTGCCGATGGGCTACGCCGGGCTCAGCCGGGTCGCGCGGCGCGAGCGGGCGTTCCACCTGCTCAAGAAGGTCGGCCTCGAGGGCAAGGAGCAGCGCACCCCGCTGGAGCTCTCCGGCGGCGAGCGCCAGCGGGTCGGCATAGCCCGCTCCCTGGCCAATTCCCCCAGCCTGCTCCTGGCCGACGAGCCCACCGGCAACCTGGACTCCAAGACCGCCGTCGAGATCATGGACCTGTTCAAGGGCCTGCACGCCGAAGGGATGACCATGCTGCTGGTGACGCACGACCCGAGCCTGGCCGCGCAGGCCGACCGCATCCTGCGCATCAAGGACGGGAACGTCATCGCCGACGAGACCCCCCGGGCCGCGGCATGAACGTCGGGGAGTCGTTCCGCACCGGCTTCGTCGAAATCTGGTCCCACAAGACGCGCTCCTTCCTGAGCTTCTCCTCCATCGCCTTCGGCGTGGCCGCCATCCTCTACACCTTCGCCAACGTCAACAACATGTACGAGCGCCGCACCAAGGCCTTCGACATAGCCGGGCCGGGCCGGATGGACATCGAGAAGAAGGAGGCGCCCGGCAGCGCCGCCGTCACCGGCCTCTCCAAAGGGCTGACCTCGGCCGACGCCGCCGCCATCCGGGCCGCCCTGCCCTGGCTCTACATGGTCTCCCCCGTGCTGAGGGTCGGCGAGGAGATCCGGGACGGGGACTTCGTGGACCGCACCAGCATCGAGGGGGTCACCCCGCAGTGGCGGCGCCGCGGCTGGGTGTTCACCATGCGCGGCCGCTTCTTCGACGAGTACGACCTCGAGACCGCCGCGCGCGTCTGCGTGCTGCAGGAACCGGGCGGCTGGGCCGGGAAGAAGCCCTTCTGGGCGCGCTGGTGGAAGGACGACGGCTTCGAGAGCCATGTGAAGCGCTCCGACCTGCTCGGGCGGACCCTGCGCATCGGCGACGGCCTCTACACCGTCATCGGCGTCCTCAAGAACCCCCCGCGCGACAAGGACCCGCGCTGGTTCCTGCGCGGCGGCAGCAGCGTCCTGGTCCCGCTGACCACCGCGCAGCGCTACCTCGCCAAGCGCTCCGAGACCGACGCGCTCGACGGGGTCGACACCATCGTCGTCGACA
This sequence comes from Elusimicrobiota bacterium, assembly GCA_016218495.1. Classification (GTDB taxonomy): domain Bacteria; phylum Elusimicrobiota; class Elusimicrobia; order UBA1565; family UBA1565; genus SCTT01. The sequence continues at coordinate 4,364 of JACRDU010000126.1, read as the reverse complement.
CCGGCGCCGTCGAGACCATCCCGCGAGCGCGGCGCCGCATCGAGGCGCTGCTCTCCGGCCGCCATCGCGGGGTCGCCGACTACGAGGTCAACGACTTCCGCGAGATGGTCCAGAACATGCTCGAGAACATGCGCAAGTACGCGGTGGCCGTGCTGGCCGTAGGCATCGTCGCCATCCTGGCCGGCGGCGTCGGCATCATGAACGTCACGCTGGCCACCATCTTCTCGCGCATCCGCGAGATCGGGGTGCGCCGGGCGCTGGGCGCCACGCGCGCCGACATCATGATCCAGTTCCTGACCGAGGCGATGCTGCTCGGGGTCTTGGGCGGCGTGGCGGGCATCAGCCTGGGGATGCTCGGCATCAAGAACCTCTCCGACGACGGGGCCGAACAGATCGCGGCCCTGCTCTGGTGGCACTTCCCGGCCACTCTGGCCATCTCCGCGGGGACCGCCCTGCTCTTCGCGCTCTACCCCGCCTACCAGGCCTCGCGCCTCGACCCGGTGGAAGCCCTGCGGTATGAGTGACGCCGCCCTGAGGCGGCGCCTGCTGGCCTGGTACGACGCGCACCGCCGGCCCCTGCCGTGGCGGAGTTCGAAGGACCCCTACCGCGTCTGGCTCTCGGAGATCATGCTCCAGCAGACCACGGTGGCCGCCGTCATCCCCTACTACGAGCGCTTCCTGTCGCGCTTCCCCGACGTGCGCGCGCTGGCCTCCGCCGACGAGGACGAGGTCCTGCGCCTGTGGGCGGGCCTGGGCTACTACTCGCGCGCCCGCAACCTTCTGGCCGCCGCGCGCGAGGTCGCTCGCCGCGGCGGGGCGTTCCCCGAAGACCCCGAAGGCCTGCGCGCCCTTCCGGGCGTGGGCCGCTACACAGCCGGGGCCGTGGCCTCCATCGCCTTCTCCAAGAAGACTCCTCTCGTCGACGGCAACGTCGCGCGGGTGTTCGCCCGCCTCTTCGCCATGCGCGGCGACCCGAAGTCGCCCGCCTTCCAAAAGCGCGCCTGGGCGCGCGCGGACGCCCTGGTGGACGCCAGGCGGCCGGGGGACTGGAACCAGGCCCTGATGGAGTTGGGCGCCACGGTCTGCCTGCCCGCGCTCCCCTCCTGCCCCTCCTGCCCTCTTGCGCCGGCTTGCCGGGCGAAGGCCCTCGGGCTTCAGGAGAGCCTGCCCCGGCAGACCGAGCGCAAGGCCCCGGTGCCCCTCCGGTGGACCGCCCTCGTCGTCCGCGACGGGGGCCGCCTCCTCCTGTGGCGGCGGGACGCCCACGAGCGGCTGCTCCCGGGGCACTGGGGCCTCCCCGAAGCCCGCCATCTGCCCGGGACGGCTCCGGGACGCCTGCTCGGCCGGCTGACGCACTCCATCACCCACCACCGGATCTCGGTTTCAATCCACGAAGCGGAGCGCCCCGCCCGCCTCCCGCCTGCGGCCCGCTGGACGACCCCGCGCGAAGCCAGGGAGATGCTGGTCTCCTCCTTGTGGCGCAAGGCGCTGGATTCGGCGGCATGAGGAAGCGCGTAGCGGACCTCAGCAACGCCGTCAGCGAGGCGCTCAAGCGCCTGGCCCAATGGGGCGTCGAGACTCAGGACCGCATCGTCCCCCTGCTCGCCCCCTCCGAGACCAAATTCTTGGCCGTCACCGCCGTCCTCATCGGGGCCGCGGCCGGGTCGGTCACCTACATCTTCGACCGCCTCATCAAGGTCATCTTCCGCTTCGGGTTCGGCGCCCGGGAAGGCCTGGAACCTCTGGAGCCGGCGGCCCGCTGGATGACGGCCGAAGACATCGACCGGCTGCCGGTCGTCGACCGCCAAGACCCGCGAAGGGTCGTGGGCATCATTAGCAAGACCGACCTCCTTGCCCTCTACGCCAAACGCGGCTCCTAAGGTGTCGGTCTTTTAGACCATTAGACCCGTCCGCCGGGGGTCTAAGGGTCTAAACGACCGACACCCAAAGGGCTCTATCGGACGCGCGGGGGGGCGCGTAGAATATACACATGAGCCTGATACGCGCCCTGTTGTTGCTGATTTGGGCTCTTCCGGCTCTGGCCCAGGTCCGGATTGCCGCCCCCACCCTGACGGCTCCCGTCCTCCCGACTCCGGTCCTCAGCCCCGTGCTGTCAGCGCCCCTGGCAAGCCCGCTCTCGCTCTCGGCCCCCGTCTTGCCCCGGGCCGCCGTCGCGCTGGCGGCCCCGACCCTCCCCGTCGCCGCGGTCAAGGCGCAAGCGGCCTCGGCGGCCGCGGCTCCGGCGGCCCAGGCCCGAGCCGCGGCGGCGGGCGGCTGGGCCCAGCGCCTGCCCGACAAGGGCCGCAAGCTCGAGATTCTGATGGCCGGGGCCGAAGCCCACCCGTTCGTGAAGACCGGGGGCCTGGCCGACGTCATCGACGACCTGGGCCGCGCGCTCGCCGCCGAAGGACACCGCGTCACGCTGGTGCTGCCCAAGTTCTCCGCCGTCGACGCCGACAAGTTCGCGCTCGAGCGGGTGCCCGGCTCGTTCACCGTGCCCATCGGAGACCGCCTGGAGACGGCCCGGCTCTGGAGGGCCAAGCGCGGAGACATGGACGTATACTTCCTCGACAACCCCAACATGTACAGCCGGCCCGGGCCGTACGGCTACGACGGCAACGACGGCTACGGCAAGCGCGACTATCCCGACAACGACGAGCGCTTCCTGTTCCACTCCCGCGCGGCGCTGGAGGCGATGCGCTTCCTCGGCCGCAAGCCCGACATCGTCCACGCCCACGACTGGCACGTCGGCCTGATGCCGGCCCTGCTCAAGACCGTCTACGCGGCCGACCCCTTCTTCGCCGCGGCGCGCTCGGTCATGACCATCCACAACATCGCCTACCAGGGGCTGTTCCCGTGGACCGCCCTGGCCCGGACCGGGTTGGCGGCCGAGGGCGAGCGGCCGCAGTCCCTGTCGCTGCACGGGATGCTCAGCTACCTGAAGGCCGGCCTGAGCAACGCCGACGCCCTGACGACGGTCTCCCCCACCTACGCCAAGGAGATCCAGAACCCGGAGTTCGGCGCGGGCCTGGAGACCCTGCTCAGCGCGCGCGCGGGCGAGCTGACCGGCATCCTCAACGGCATCGACACGGAGGCTAACGACCCCGCCAAGGACCCCGACATCGCCAAGAACTACGCCGCCGACGACGTCGGGCCCGGCAAGGCCGCCAACAAGGCCGAACTGCAGCGCCGCCTGGGCCTGGACGCCGACGCCGACGCCCCGGTCTTCGCCGTCGCCTCCCGCCTGGCGCAGCAGAAGGGCATCGACCTGGTCGTGGAGGCGGCCGATGCCGTCCTCAAGGCCGGCGGCCAGCTCGTCATCACCGGCTCCGGGGAAAAGGAGCTGGAGGACGCCGTGGCGGCGCTGGCGGCGGCCCACCCGGGCCGGGTCGCCCGGCACGCCTTCGACACCGTCTTCGTGAAGCTGGTCTACGCCGCCGCGGACTTCCTCCTGATGCCGTCCCGCTTCGAGCCCTGCGGCCTCTCCCAGCTCATCCGCCAGCGCTACGGCACCCTGCCCCTCGCCACCAGGACCGGCGGCCTGGCCGACACCAGCCGCGACGGCGCGGACGGGTTCCTCACCTCAGCCGTCTCAGCCCAGGCGCTGCGGGAAGCCGTCGCCAGGGCGGCCGGGATCTTCTCCGACGGCCCCGCACTGGCCCGGATGCGGGCCGCGGCCATGGCCAAGGACTCGAGCTGGGGCCCGTCCCTACGCGCCTACCTGGCGCTTTACCGCTCGGTGCTGGCGCGATGAACTCCGACGGGCTCCTGCCGCTGCTGACGGCCATGTGCGTGCCGGCGGTCCTGATAAACGCCTGCGGCCTCTTCATCCTGAGCACCGCCCAGCGCATGGGCCGGCTCCTGGAGAGGGTGCGCACGCTCTCCAACACGGCCGAGGCGCTGACAGGGGCCGCCGGCGAGCGCGCCGCGGCCCGGCGCAGGACGACGGCCGAGCTGATGCGCCATAGCAGCCGTCGGGCCCGCCTGCTCCACCATTCCCTGGTGGCGCAGTACACCGCCATCTGCCTGTTCGTCTCGGCCATGATCGGCATCGCCGTCGTCCATCTGGCCGGGCCCTCCGCCGCCTGGGCGCCGATGCTGCTGGCCTTCGGCGGCGTGCTGGCCCTGTTCACGGCCAGCGTCCTGCTCCTGGTGGAGTCCCGCGAGGCCTACGAGACCATCCGCCGCGAGACCGCCCAGGCCCTCGAGTCCATCGGGGGCTGACCCTCCAAGTTCACACACTTTGCGAAGTAGGCCCCCGACGGATTGCTCAGGCCCCGCGGGGGCCCTCGCGGGCTCGGGGCTACCCGCCCCGAGCGGGAGGCTTGAACGCCTCACGTCAGCACCTCGAACCGTCCAGGACT
>JACRDU010000021.1 GCA_016218495.1 Elusimicrobiota bacterium | reverse complement strand
CTAAAGTCTGCAACCGACGATCCTCTCCTGACGCCATCCCAAGCCCGAAGTATTATCGCCCATTGGCTGAAACTTTACCGAGCTCGAGAGAAAACATTTGGACCGTCTTTGGAGGCCGCATTTCCTGGCAAGGACTCGTGGTTCATGGACGGATTTGAGACATTTCTGGAGGGATCTGCCCGGTACGTTGAGGCGAAGTTCTTAATTTCACCCCAGCAGGCAACTTTCGATTCTTTGAAGGATGAGTCGACCTTCCATCGTTTCGAGCAAAGCATTGGCAAGAGACCATCGCAACTTCCTGGACTGGGCAAATTAGGGCCGAAGTACTTCTATGCGCTCGGGATGCACTTATGCTTCGTGTTGGACGTGGCAGATCCGTCTTGGAAGGCGAAGGTCTTCAACTCGGACCGACTGCTAATTGGCCAGGCGGAGAGAGTTGCTGGGCTTGCTCGGTTAGGAAACTGAACTTCGTACGTGGAGTTATAGTGCTGCCGTGACTGCACCATGCGTGAAGCTCAATGAGGCCCAACTGATGATGCAGAGATTCCGGTGTCCATGTCAGGAGTCCTGAAATGGCGCCGTTAATGCGGGGAGATGATCTTAACTGAGCGGCATTGCGTCTAGAGCTTGGCCAGCGCCGCGGCGAAGCGTTTCTTGCGCAGGCCGGCGCCGCCGTAGCCCGGCGCAGGCTCGAGCGGCTCTTCGGCCAGGGAGGCCAGGCGCTTCTTGGGGGCGGGATGGGTCTTGAAGAACCCGCCCTTCCCCCCGGCCTCGAGGCGGCCAATGAAGCGATCGAGCGCGCCGGGGTCGTAGAGCGCCGTCCTCGCGAAGCGGGCGCCGTCCTTGTCCGCCTCGAACTCCTTGTCGCGCGAATAGCCGGAGACGACCAGGGCCTTCACCACGTCGTCGACCGAGCCGCCGAAGAGCTCGGAGAGCTTCCCGAGGTCCTTCGCCGAGTAGTTCTTGGCCGCCTCGGCGCCGAGCACCTGGAAGGCGCTGGTCAGCCGCGAGGTCTTGATGGTCTTGAGGCCGTGGCGGTCGGCGATGTGCGCCACCTCGTGGGCCAGCACGCAGGCCAGCTCCTCCTCGTCCTCGATGATGCGCAAGAGGCCCGTGGTGACGAACACATAGCCGCCCGGAGCCGACACCGCGTTCACCTCGTCGGATTCGACCACCTGGGCGTGGTAGCCCGAGAACACCTCGGGCCGCGAAGAGGCCCCGGCCACGGCCTGCAGCACGCTCTGCACATAGCGGTTGAGACCCTCGTCCTCGACGGGCGGGTAGGTGGCGAGGAGCTGCGCCGCCACCGCGCGCCCGAGGTAGTGCTCCTCGCTCTCGCTGATGTCCTCTGCGCTCTTGCGGAAGGCCTTCACGGTCTTGGTCACGCTCTCGATCTTCTCGTCGCTGACCGGGACCTTCTCCTTGACCTTTTCGACCGCCCCCTTCAGGGCGCCCTTCTTGAGTGCGCCCTTGAAGACTCCCCCCAGCCCGTCGTCGCCGGCGCGCGCCCACCCCGCCGCGGCCAGGAGGCAGAGCGCCGACAGGACCGCCGCGCGGGCCTTCACCGGGCCCCCTGCGGCAGGGTCTTGCCCGCCTTGAGGAAGGCCGTCAGCTCCGCGTCCGGCACCGCGCGGGCCTCCATCGCGTCGACCCCGGCGTAGTCGAGGCCGGAGCGGCCCGAGCGGTAGGCCTTCTCGACCTCCTCGTTGAAGCCCTTGCCGGCCAGGGTCACCTCCTCCTGGGTGGCCTCGTCGCTGCCGGACCAGGCCCCGGAACGCACCTTGCCGGCCTTCGAGGCCACCGCGCTCTCGTGCAGCCAGCCCTTCTGGCCCGAGACGGTGACGGGCAACCAGCCGTCCTCGGCCGGGCCCGCCTCGAGGGACTGCTGGTAGCGGACCGTGGCCAGCGCCGGCGCGTAGAACGCCTTCTGCTTGCGCACCTTGGCCTGTTCGACGGCGACGGTGATGCGCCCGGAGGCGGCCAGGGCCGCCGCGGCGACGAGCAAGGACAGCACGACGAGGGAGCGTTTCTTCATCATTTCTCCGTGAGGGCGAAGGAGCCGTCCCATGCGTCCTCGGGCGGCGTCCCCAGCATGTCGCGACAGCGTCCGATATAGAGCTTGGCCGCCTTGTCGGCGGGGTGTTCGGCCTGGAAGGCCTCGAAGGCGGCCAGGGCCTCCTTGAAGCGACGCGTGCGGCACAGCGCCAGGGCCTCCTCGAAGCGGCGCGCGCCCGCCAGGACGGCCGGGTCGACGGCCCCCTTGAGCCCGAGCAGCTCGTAGACCGGCACGGCCTTGTCCTTGCCCTTGACCTTCAGGAGGTCCAGCTCGCGGACCTCGACGGCGTCCCCCGCGCCCTGGCGCGTGGAATGAGAGACGAGGATGTAGGTGCCGTAGACCTTGTTGGCGCCTTCCAGGCGCGATGCGAGGTTGATGTCGTCGCCGAGGGCCGTGTAGCTGAAGCGCTGGCTCGAGCCCATGTTGCCCACCGAGGCCGTGCCGGAGTTGAGCCCGATGCGCGCCCGCACCGAGGGATAGCCCTCCTTTATAAGGACCTCGCGCAGCGCGGCCAGCTTCTGCTGGTTGCGCAGCGCGACGCGACAGGCGGCCAGCGCGTGGTCGGCGCGCGCCAGCGGGGCCCCCCAGAAGGCCATGATGGCGTCGCCGATGTACTTGTCGAGCGTGCCGCCCGACTCCAGGACGGTGTCGGTCATCTCGCCCAGATACCGGTTCATCAGCGCGGTCAGCTTCTCGGGGCTGAGCTTCTCCGAGAAGTTCGTGAAGTTCTCGATGTCGGAGAAGTAGCAGGACAGCTCGCGGCGCTCGCCCCCCAGGACCAGCGTGTCCGGACGCTCGGCGATGCGGGCCACCATCTGGGGAGCCAGGTAGAGCGAGAAGGCGCGCGTGATCTCCCGCTTCTTCTGGCCCTCCACCGCATACCCCCAGGCGGAGCCCGCGGCGAAGGAGAGCCACAACGCCAGCTGCGGGGCGGCCATCTCCAGCCAGACCCCGCTGCGGAAGGCGAGGACGGCGGCGGCGGCCAGCAGGGCCGACGCTCCGGAGACGGCGAGCCCGGCGGCCCAGGCCCGGCTCAGGCGCAGCGCGGCGGCGGCCCCCATCAGCACGGCCAGCAGGACCAGGAGCGGCGCGGCCGCCGGCGGGGCGGGGCGCAGGAAATCCCCGGTCAGGATGTTGTCGACGGCGGCGGCGACCACCTCGGTGCCCGGGGAGACCTCGGCCACCGGCGTAGGGCGCAGGTCCATGAGGCCGGGGGCGCTGAGCCCCACCAGGACGATTCGGTCCTTGACCGAGGAGGGCGGCGGGTCGGCCGGCAGGCCCTCCAGGGAATTCTGCCAGGCCCGGATGACGCGGCCCGCCGGCAAGGCCGGATAGGCCCCTGGGGCGCGGAAGCGCACCAGCATGCGGCGGTCCTCCAGGGGCACGGCGTAGTCGCCCAGGCGCAGGGTGCCGCCGTCCTCGGAGACCGCCTTCGAGCCGCTCACCGCCAGCACGGCGGCGGCCGCCAGCGAGTCGTAGCGGGTCCCGCCCGCCGACGAGTACAGCGGCACGCGCCGGAACACCCCGTCGGGGTCGGGACGCGCCGCGGCGTCCCCCAGGCGGCCGGCGGCGCCGCGCAGCAGCGCCGCGGGAAGCCGGGCGGTCGGGCCCCGCGTCTCCAGCGCCAGGACCGAGTTCATCCCTTTGAGGGCCTTGGCCAGCGCCTCGTCCTCGGAGCGCCCGTACGGCGAAGGGCTCGTCAGCAGGACGTCGAACACGACGGCCTTCGCCCCTCCCGCCCGGCAGTAGTCGAGGATGGCGGCGTAGAGGCTGCGCGGCCAGGGCCAGTGGACGTCGTCGGCCTCGAAGGCGTCCAGGCTCTGCTGGTCCACCATCAGCAAGGTGATGCCGGGGTCGCGCGGCGCCGGGACCGGGAAGCTGCGGAAGCGCCAGTCCAAGGTCCTGAGCTCGATGGAGCGCGCGAGGCCGGTGCGCCCGGCCAGGACGGCCACCAGCGTCAGCGCGGCGAGCGCGGCGGCGATGGTCCGGCGCGGGGTGGCCACGGCGCAGTATAGGTGTCCCCGCGCGGGCCCGTCAACGTCCCAGTTCCTGGGGTTAGCCACATACCTCGCGTGAACAGCCGTTCGCGCCGCCGCAGAGCGCTTCGGTCGGGCCTCCGGTCGCCGGGCGCCGTTTGAGGGCGCCCTCGGGGCTCCGCCGGGCTGTATGCGTAGGCCCGGCTGCGCACGCGCCCTGCGGCCCGCCCGAAGCGCTCCGCGGCCGTGCCGATAGCTGGCCACGTGGCCAGTCCCCGACTGCGAGGGCTGACGATGCGGGATGACACGCTCGGTTGTCCACAACTCGCGGCGCCGCGAGTTGTGGACAAGATGCCCAGCCCAATTCCGTCTCCCTCGCAGGCGCGTTAGCCTGCGAGGCCGTGAGGCCCTCCCCACGGGAGGGCCGAGCGATACGTCGGTGGGCGAGGGGTTGAAAACCCCGGGAACGGGGCCCGTCAACCGCTTGACTCCGGCGAGGCCGGTGCTACAATGGACGCATGAGAGCGCTGGCGGAACTTTCGGCGGACCACCGCATCTTCGAGGGGCTGCTCGACGCGCTCGAACGCCTCCTCTCCGACGAGGAAGAGTCCGCCCACGCGCGCGTGGAGCGCCTCCTCAAGGCCCTGCGCCAGGGCCTGGCCGAGCACCAGGCCGCCGAGGCCCTGCTCTTCGGCTCCGGGCGCAAGCACCCCTCCAAGGGGGCCCTGAAGCGCGAGCACGAGGACCTCTCCGAGGTGCGGGAGGCTCTCGACTTCATCCTGGAGAGCGGCGTCGAGGAGAACTTCTCGGCCCTGAAGGAGACGGTCAAGCACCTCGACGAACGCCTGCGCAGGCACTTCAAGTTCGAGGAAGAGGCGCTGTGGCCGGCGATGAAGTCCGACGCTAAGCTGCCCCGCAAGACCGCCGCCGAGGTGGCGCGCCACATCCGCGCCATCGCCCGGCTCAAAGAAGAAGCGGCGGTCTGAGGACGGCCGTCCTGGCACCCGGCCGGGTATTTTCTTACCCTAGGGTCCCGTGAACGGCATCCCGGCCATCCCCGAACACACCATCCTCCTGTTCCTGGTCCAGTTCGGGCTCATCTTGTTCGTCGCCCGGACGCTGGGGGAGCTGGCGCAGCGCCTCGGCCAGCCGCCAGTGCTGGGCGAGCTCCTGGGCGGGCTCCTGCTCGGCCCCTCGGTGCTGGGCGTGGTGGCCCCCGACGTCCAGGCCCGGCTCTTCCCGCCCGACGCGCTGGGCTTCCACCTGCTCGAGATGCTGTCCTGGCTGGGCATGGTCCTGCTGCTCTTCATCGTCGGGATGGAGGTCGACGTCAAGGCGCTGCGGCGCCTGGGACGCTCCTCCGGGATGGTCACGCTGTTCGACTTCGTCATCACCTTCGTGTCCGGCTGGCTCCTGGCCCACTACCTGCCCGGGCACCTGATGGGCCCGCTCAAGGACCGCTGGGTGCTCGCCCTCTTCATGGGCGTGGCGATGTCGGTGACCGCGGTGCCGGTCCTGGCCAAGATCCTGCTCGACCTGGACCTGATGAAGCGCAACTTCGGCATCACCGCGCTGGGGGCGGGCCTCGTCGAGGACCTGGTCGGCTGGGTCATGCTGTCGGTCGTCCTCGACATGGCCCGCCGCGGCGCGGGCGACCCCCTCACGGCGCTGCGCTCCCTGGCCGTGACCCTGCTCTTCCTGACGGGCGCCTGGACGGCGGGCCGCCCGCTGGTCGCCCGGCTGCTGCGCACGGTGGACGCCTCCTTCCGCCTGCCCCACCGCCGCGTGACGGCGGCCGTGCTGGTGGCCCTGGCCTGCGCGGCGACCACCCAGTGGATCGGCATCCACGCCGTCTACGGCGCCTTCATCGCCGGCATCCTGGTCGGGCAGTCCTCGCGCTTCAAGCCCGAGGACCACTCGACCCTGGAGAGCCTGGCCTTCGGCATATTCTCGCCGGTCTTCTTCAGCTTCGCCGGCCTCCAGCTGCGCCTGAACGAGCTGCGCGAATGGGACATGCTGGCCGTGGTGCTGGCCGTGGCGGTCTCCGGCAAGCTCTTCGGGGGCTATCTGGGCGGGCGCCTGGGCGGCTTCAGCCGGCCGGAGTCCGTTGCGCTGGGCGTGGGGATGAACGCGCGCGGGGCGATGGAGCTGGTGCTGGCCCTGCTGGGCCTCTCGGCCGGCATCATCTCCAGCGACCTCTATTCCATCATCGTGATGATGGCGGTGGTGACGACGATGATGACGCCGCCGCTGCTGCGCGCGGTGACGCGCTTCATCCCGCTCTCCGCCGACGAGACCGAACGCCTCCGCCACCAGGCCCAGGAGGCGCGCTCCATCTTCGCCAAGGTCGACATGAAGGCCTTGCTGCCCACCTCGGGGGGCGAGAGCGCCCTGGGCCTGCTGGCCCTGGCCGCCCCGCTGGCGGCCGCCAAGCGCATCGGGCTGACCGCCTTCATGGTCCGCGAGCCGGGGAAGTCCCTGCAGGAGCGCTTCATGCGCATCCTGGGCTGGGACCCCGCCACGATGGACATCCGGGCGGCGGCCGAGGGCCTGAGCCGGCGCGCCGGCGGCTTCGGCCTGGAACTGGCCCCGCGCATCGTGACCCGCGCGTCGCGCCAGGAGGCCGTCCTCGAAGAGGCCGAGCGGGGCTACGACCTGGTGCTGATGGGGACGCACACCGCGCAGGACCCGCTGGGCGGCGACTTCCTCTCCTCCGTGGTGGGCGACAGCCCCTGCCACGCGGGGGTGTTCAAGTCCGTCGGGGCCCCGAGCGACAAGCCCTACCGCCGCATCCTCATCCCGACCAAGGGGGACCCGCTCTTCCCGTTCGTCTTCGAGTTCGCCGCCCTCTACGCCGAGACCGTGCCGGGCGTGGAGCTGACCGTGCTGCACGCGCTGGGCGGCTCGGGGAACGGCTGGAACCCGCTGGCGCGCCTGCTCGGCGAGGCCCCGCAGGACGCCGAGAAGGGACGCCTGGCCGACCTCATCGGCGAGGCCATCACCGCCCACACCGAGGCCCGTCCGACCAGGCTCGAGGTGAGGCGCAAGGTGCTGGAGGGCCCGTCCACCCTGGACATCATCCTGCGCGAGGCGCGCTCGGGGGAGCACGACCTGATCCTGATGGCCGGGGTCAAGAGCCTCATCCGGGAGAGGCTGTTCTTCGGCCACACCATCGACGAGCTATTGCGCCGCAGCCCGCTGCCGACCTTGGTCCTCACCCCCGCCCGCGGCGGGCTGGGCTCCCCGTCGCGCTGATCAGGAGGCCGGAGGCCCGCCTTCGGGCTCGTTGCGGGTCAGCAGCAAAGACACGCCCACGCCCAGCGCCAGCGCCCCCGCGATGACGCCCAGCGACACCTCCACGGGCACGTGGACATGGTGGGAGAGCAGCATCTTGACCCCGACGAAGCCCAGCACGCCGATGACGGCGGGCTTGAGGTAGCGGAAGCGCCTGAGCATCCAGGCCAGCGCGAAGAACAGCGAGCGCAGGCCCAGGATGGCGAAGATGTTCGAGGTGAAGACGATGAAGGGCTCGGTGGTGATGCCGAAGATGGCGGGGATGGAGTCCACGGCGAAGATGACGTCGCTGGTCTCCACGACGACCAGGGCCAGCGCCATCGGGGTCAGGAAGGTGCGCCCGTGCGCGAACACCGTGAAGGCGTCGCCGTGGTACTCGTGGGTCACCGGGAAGAAGCGCTTGGCGAGCTTGAGGACGGGGTTGTGCTCGGGATGGACCTCCTCCTCGCCGGCCGTGGACATCTTCCAGGCCGTATAGAGGAGCAGCGCGCCGAACAGGTACATCGTCCAGTCGAAGCGCCGCACCAGCGCCGTGCCGGCCCCGATCATGACGCCGCGCAGCACCTGGGCCCCCAGGATTCCGTAGAAGAGCAGGCGGTGCTGGTTCTCCGGCGGGACCTTGAAGTACTGGAAGATGACGGCGATGACGAAGATGTTGTCGAGCGACAACGACATCTCCACCAGGTAGCCGGCCAGGTAGTTCATCCCGTGCTCGTGGCCCATGTACCGGAAGACCACGGCGCTGAAGAGCAGCGAGAGCGTGGCCCAGACCGCCGTCCAGCCCAGGGCGCTCTTGAGGGTGGGGGTCTCGGTCTTCTTATGGAGGATGCCCAGGTCCAGCGCCAGGCAGAACAGGATGAAGAGGACGAAGGCGACCCAGGCCCACAGGGGGATGAGCATCGCCGCGATGCTACCAAAACTACCAGCGCCGGGGCGCGCCCTTGATGATGCGCACGGCGTCGCGGGCGATGAGCAGCTCCTCGTTGGTGGCGATGACGAAGGCCTTCAGGCGCGAGGCCGCCGAAGAGACCTCGGCGTCCTTGCCGCCCACGGCCGCCTTGTTGCGGGCCGCGTCCAGCGTCAACCCCATCCACTCCAGGCCCTTGCAGACGCGGGCCCGGACCTCGGCCGAGTTCTCGCCGATGCCGCCGGTGAAGACCACGGCGTCGGCCCCGCCCATCTGGGCCAGGTAGGCGCCGATGTACTTGCGCACGCGCGCGCAGAAGATGTCGATGGCCAGCCGGGCGCGGCGGTCGCCGTTCTCCTTCTCCTCCTCCAAGAGCTCGCGCATGTCGTTGGTGAGGCCCGAGATGCCGAGCAGGCCCGACTGCTTGTTGAGCAGGGTGTCCACCTGCTCGAAGCTCATCCCCTCGCGGTGGTGCAGGAACTCGGCCACGGCCGGGTCCATGTCGCCGCCGCGCGTGCCCATCACCAGGCCCTCGAGCGGGGTCATCCCCATCGAGGTATCCACCGACTCGCCGCCCTTGATGGCGCAGGCCGAGGCCCCGTTGCCCAGATGCAGGGCCACGATGTTGACGTCCTTTGGCTTCTTGCCCGTCATCAGCCGGTAGCGGTAGGCCAGGTAGCGAAAGGAGGTGCCGTGGAAGCCGTAGCGGCGCAGCTTGTAGCGCCGGTAGAGCTGGTAGGGCAGGGCGTAGAGGTAGGCGGTCTCCGGCATGGTCGAATGGAAGGCCGTGTCGAAGACGGCCACCTGCGGCACGCCGGGCCCGAGCAGCTCGCGGGCGGCCATGATGCCCTTGAGGTTGGCCGGGTTGTGCAGCGGCGCCAGCTCGATGGTGTCCTCGATGCCGTCCACGACGGCGTCGTCGATGAGGACCCCCATCGTGAACTTCTCGCCGCCGTGGACCACGCGGTGGCCCACGGCGTGGATGTCGGAGAGGGAGCTGACCTCGGGGACCCCGGAGTCCTTGGCCACCACCCAGCGCAGGATGCGGTCGAGGGCGGCGCGGTGGTCGCGCAGCGGCTCGGCGGTGCGGAACTTGGGCCGGCCCTCGGCCGAGAAGGCGATCAGGGACTCGCTGCCGACGCGCTCGATGACCCCCGAAGCCAGGCGCTTGTCGGCGTCCTTCGATATGAGGTCGAGGTCCGTCTGCACGACCTGGAACTTGACCGAGGAGGAACCGCAGTTGAGGACGAGGACGTTCATGGTCGCCTCCTACGAACAATCGGCCGACCATTCCCTGCGCCATGCTCGGTCATGGTGGTATCATACCAACATGCTCCTCGTCCTCGTACGCCACGGACCGGCGGGCGACCGCGCGGCCTGGTCCGGGCAGGGCCGCCCCGACGGGGAACGCCCCCTGACCGAGGACGGGCGCAAGAAGACCCGGCGTGACATGAAGGGCCTGCGCACCCAGCTGCCGGGCCTGGACCTCCTCGCCGCCAGCCCCCTGCTGCGCGCCCGACAGACCGCCGACATACTCCATAAGCGCTTCCCGCGCGCCCGGCGCTCCGAACGCGCCGAGCTCATGCCGTCGGCCGGGCCCCAGGAGGCCGCCCGCTGGCTGCAGACGCTCAAGAGCCGCACCGTGGCCGCGGTCGGACACGAGCCCCACCTCTCCCGCCTGGCGGCCCTGCTCCTGGCCGGGCGCCGGGAACCCTTCACTCTCCTTAAGAAAGGCGGGGTCGCCATCATCGCCTTCCCCGGGGCCTGCCGGCCGGCCTCAGGGACGCTGGAAGCCCTGCTCCCCCCCAAGGCGCTCAGGCGCCTGGCCTGACCGCCGGTTCCATGCCTTCCCCCCTGGCACCCGCCCCCGCCGGGGGCTATGCTGTGGTGATGCTGTCCTTGCTGGCCGCCCTGGCCCTGACCGTCCGTGCCGCCGAGGCGCCGAACCTGGAGTCATGGGCCCGGCGCGACGTGGGGGGCTTCCTCGGCTGGCTCCCCGCCGCCGTCTCCGCCCTGGGGTCGGACCGCCCGACGGGACCCTTGGACCTCCCACTGGCCCCGCCGATGCCGCTTCCCATCGCGGGGGCGTCCCCTTTGGCCGCCTGGATGGAGCGTGCCGCCGCCTCCACCACGCAGCGCATCGCCGGGAGCATCGCCGACCTCGGTCGGGCCGGCCCGGCCGCCGAGCCCGTCGAGTTGGGCGGCTCGGACGGGATTCCGGGCCTGGGGCTGCCGCCCGGCGCCCAGGCCGAGCCTTTCGCCCTGCCCGTCATCCCGGAGCCCGCTCCCCGTCAGATCGAGACGCGCCCTCTCTCCCAGGACGCCCTGCCCGCACCAGCCGGGTCCGGCCTCTGGCTGATGGGCCGGGGGCGGCGGGCCGCGGCGCGGGCGAAGCCGTCCATGCGCGGCACGGGCTTCAGGACCGGCGACATCAGGCCCTCGCCCATCGCCCCCACCGACGTCTCCTCCGGGCTGCGTTAGCCCTGGCATTGCGGCCCCCCGCGGAGCTATGCTGACCGCAGCAGGGAGGCCCCATGTTCGAAGCCGTCGAAATCGGAGCGTCGGTCGACAAGGCCGCCTATAAGAAGGAGGTGGAGCGCCTGCGGCCGGCCCTGCTGGCCGCCCAGAAGCGCCTGCCCGAGGCGAAGTCCCCCCTCATCGTCCTGGTCTCCGGCGTCGAGACGGCCGGGAAGACCACCTTGGTCAACACCCTGCTGGAATGGCTCGACGCCCGGGGCGTGGAGGTCCACGCCCCCTGGCTGCCTTCCGACGAGGAAGCCGAGCGCCCGGACTTCTGGCGCTGGTGGCGCATGCTGCCGCCCGCCGGGCGGGCCGGGGTCTTCCTGGGCTCGTGGTACTCCGACCCCATCGTTGCGCGCGCCTTCAAGGAGACTTCCGACGCCGAGCTCGACGCCGCGATGGAGCGCATCGAACGCTTCGAGCGCATGCTGGTCTCCGAGGGCGCCGTCCTGGTCAAGCTCTGGCTGCACATCACCAAGGCCGAGCAGAAGAGGCGCCTCAAGGCCTTGACGGCGGACAAGGAGACGCGCTGGCGGGTCAGCGAGCGCGACTGGAAGTTCCATAAGCGCTATGACCGCTTCCGCGGCGTCAGCGAGCGCGCCCTGCGCCGCACCTCGACCGGCACGGCGCCGTGGACCCTGGTCGAGGCCGCCGACCGCCGCCACGCCACGCTGAGCGCCGTCAGGGCGGTCCTGGACGCCCTGCGCGCGCGCTTGGACGCGCCGACGCCGGCCAAGGCCAAGGCCGCGCCGGCCCGCGTGGTCAAGAACAACATCCTGCGCGCGCTGACCTACCCGGGGCCGCTCAAGGACAAGGAGTACGAGAAGCGCCTGGAGGCCGCGCAGGGGCGCATCGGAGCCCTGACGCGCAAGCTGCGCAAGAAGGGCCGCTCGATGATCCTCGTCTTCGAAGGGCCCGACGCCGCCGGGAAGGGCGGCGCCATCCGCCGCCTGACCGGGGCGATGGACGCCCGGCTCTACCGGGTCGTCTCGACGGCCGCCCCCAGCGACGAGGAGCGCTCGCACCCCTACCTGTGGCGCTTCTGGCGCGGCCTGCCGCGCGTCGGCCGCGTGACGGTCTACGACCGCTCGTGGTACGGACGGGTCCTCGTCGAGCGCCTGGAGGGGTTCTGCGCCCCGGCGGACTGGAAGCGCGCCTACGGGGAGATCAACGACTTCGAGGAGCAGCTGGCCGAGGCCGGGACCATCGTGCGCAAGTTCTGGCTGGCCATCACCCCCGAGGAGCAGCTCAAGCGCTTCAAGGACCGTGAGCTCACGCCCTACAAGCAGTACAAGATCGGCCCCGAGGACTGGCGCAACCGCGCCAAGTGGGACGGCTACGAGGCCGCGGCAACCGAGATGGTGGAGAAGACCGGCACCGCCGGGGCCCCCTGGGTGCTGGTGCCGGCCGACGACAAGCGCCGCGCGCGCGTGCAGGTGGCCGAAGCCGTGGCGGAGGCGCTGGGAATGGAACTCTGAGCGCTCCGTTTTTCGTATACTCCGGCCAGTGAAGTAACGGAGGAACAACACCCCCATGAGAACCATCGCCATGCTGCTCGCCTTGACCCTCACCCTAGCCGCCGCCCCCGTGCGCGCCGCCGAGACCATCCTCGGCAACAAGGACGTCAACCTGTCGTTGGGCTACAACATGTGGCTCAACTCCTGGACGACGGCCATCCCGCACTCGGCCGGAGCCAACAACTCCACCCGGGCCGAGAACGTCTCCGTCACCCAGGGCGGCAACGTCGCCTCGAACTTCACCGCGGCCCTGCGCATCAAGCGCTTCTTCACCACGCTGGGCTTCCTCGTCACCCCCGACTACAAGTTCCCGCGCTACATCCATAACGGCGCGGCCGACACCTGGGACTGGGTCGCCAGCCGCCAGGAGGTGGACTGGAACTTCGGCTTCATGTTCGTGCCCCAGATCGGCGCGACGATGGGCTATAAGGGCGTCACCCAGAAGTTCGGGGGCAAGAACGGCACCACGACCATCGCCTCCTCGAAGACCCTCTACAACGGCGTGACCTTCGGCATCCTGGGCAGCGCCCCGGTGGGCAAGGGCTTCTCGCTCTACGGCAACGGCGCCGGCGGCTTCATGAGCGTCAAGTACGACCCGGCGCCCAACACGACGACGGCCCGCAACGACACGGCGACCTACGAGTCGGCCGAGCTGGGCCTGGCATGGAAGGCGCAGAACGCCCCGTTCTCGGGGAAGTTCGGCTACAAGTTCCAGAAGATCTCGACCCGGCTCGATGACACGAACTTCCGCAACCAGCGCGCCATCGACCTCACCACCGGGTACATTCTGGGCTTGAATCTCATCTTCTAACGGCTATACTAAGGACATGAGCCGGGCCACCCTCCTCCTCGCGACTCTCCTGACCCTCGCGGGGGGTGGGGCGGCCCGCGCCGCTTCCGAAGAGCCGGAGTTCGAGCCCACCGAGGTCGACATCGTCCCGGCCTTCGAGACGGCCGCCCACGAGGACGACGTCGCCGTCATCATCGGCGTGGAGAAGTACCGCAGCGCGCCGCCCTCGCAGTACTCGGCCGGAGACGCCAAGCTGATGCGCGACTACCTGGTGGCGATGGGCTACCCGGCGCGCAACATCGAGCTGCTCACCGACGACCGGGCCACCTCGGGAGACATGAAGCGCGTCCTCGAGCGCTGGCTCCCCAACAAGGTGAAGCCCGAGAGCCGCGTGGTGGTCTACTATTCGGGCCACGGCGCGCCCGAGCCCAGCACCGGCAAGGCCTACCTCGTGCCCTGGGACGGGGACCCGACCTACCTCGAGGACACCGCCTATGCGGTCACCCGCCTCCAGGAGGTCCTAGCCAAGCTCCCGGCCAAGGAGGTCGTCGTCATCCTCGACGCCTGCTTCTCGGGCCTGGGCAAGAAGGGCGAAGGCCGCACCTTGCTGGCCGAAGGGGCGCGGCCGATGATCGTGTCGGGGCCCGAGGCCCTGCCGCCCTCGGCGAAGCTGGCCGTCCTGTCCGCCGCCCGGCGCAGCCAGATCTCGGCCTCGAACCCGGAGTACCGGCACGGGCTGCTCACCTACCACCTCCTGAAGGCCGTGCGCGAGGGCAAGAAGACGCTCTCCGAGATCTATGCGACGCTCAAGAGCCGCGTCGAGGACGACGCCAAGGCCCGCAACGTCGACCAGTCCCCCCAGCTCTCCCTCGAGGAAGGCCCGGACGCCGCCTCCAAGTTCCTGCTGGCCGACTTCACCTCCGTGCGCGCCGAGGGCCCCAAGCCCAAGGTCTCCGAGAAGGACGCCGCCGCCTTCGAAGCCCAGAAGAAGAAGATGGAGGAGCAGCAGAAGAAGCTCGACGAGGAGCGCGCCGGGATGAAGGCCAAGCAGGAGGCCCTCGAGAAGGAGATGGCCGAGAAGAACCGCCGGCTCGAGGCCGAGGCCGCCGAGAAGGCCCGCCGCGTCGAGGCCGAGGCCGCCGAGCGCCGGGCCCGCGAGGAACGCCGGCGCCGCGAGGCCGAGGCCGAGCTGGAGCGGCGGCGCCGCGAGATCGAGAACACCCGCCCCTCCGGCCAGGAAGACCCCGTCTTCGTCCCTCCGAGCTTCTGATGCGGCGCTCCTGCGCCGCGCTCCTGCTCTTGCTCTCCGTCCCCGCCGCCGCCGCCGACCGGCTGGAGAAGCTGGCCGAGCGCGCCGCCGCCGAGCTGGCGGCCAAGGTCCCCGAGCCCGGCGCCGCCGTGGCGGTGATGCCCTTCGAGGACGCCTCGGGCCGCCCCATCGAGCTGGGCCGGGTCGTGGCCGAGGCGCTGAGCCGGGAGCTGCTCAAGACCGGCAAGGTCTCCATCCAGGACCGCGCCTACCTGAGCCGGATGCTCTCCGAGATCAAGCTCGGGCTGGCCGGCCTGACCGACCCCAAGGCCGCGCTGCAGGTCGGGCGCTTCAGCGGCGCCAAGTACCTCGTCGTCGGCCGCATCGAGACCCCGGAGGGCAAGGAGGCCGCCGTCGAGGCGCGCCTCGTCGCCACCGAGTCTGCCACGCTCTACGCGGCCTCCCGCCAGACCCTCAAGCTCGACGACGCCCTGCGCCGCCTCTACGGCCTGCCCGCCGCGACGGACGCGGCCGCCGCGGCGTTCTTCGAGGAGGAGAAGCTCGACGACGACGCGGTCTTCCTCGAGCGTCCGGGCGTCTCCGGCTGCCGCTGGGTCCGCGCGCGCGGCGACGTGCCGGCCGGCAAGGACCAGGACTCCGGGCACGCCGCCGCCCTGGCGCTGGCGCGGCGCAAGGCCGTCGCGCGCCTGCTCGGCCACGACGCGGTGAAGACCCCGGATTTCGCCGAGAGCGCCTTCCAGGGACGGCTCGAGGAGGTGTTGCGGGCCACGCGCTCCAGCCTGGTCGAGGCCGAGTCCGTCTCAGACGAGGTGCGCAAGGGCGGGCGCCACCGCCTGGTGCTGGAGACCTGCCTGAAGCCGGCCCGCGGGGGCGACCTCAAGGCCGAGCTGATGCTCAACCAGGACCGCTTCAACGAGGGCCAGGAGGCTCACGCCATAGTGACCGTGGCCAAGAGCGCCCGCATCTACCTGTTCAGCGCCGACTTCGACGGCCGCGCCCAGCTCATCTGGCCGGCGGAGGGGACCCCCGCCCCGCTGGCGGGGCCGTCGAAGCCCCTGGTCTTCCCCGACGAGGCCCAGCAAGCCTCCGGCATCCGCATGCGCGCCGCGCTACCAGCCGGCCGCTCCAACTCCATCGAGATGCTGCGCGTGCTGGCCGTCGACGGCGACGCCGACGCGCTCCTGCGCGGCCGGCCCGAATGGAACGCCGTCATCAAGGCGCTCGACGAGTCCGGGCTGCCCTGGGCCGAGGACGCCCGGGTCTACACCGTCTACAAGAGGTAGCGCCCCGCCCCGGGGGACGGAGCGTAGATGAGCTCGTCGGCCCCTTCCAGCTCGGTCTGGTCCAAGACCTCGTACTCGTCGACGGCGAGGACCGGGGCCCCCGCGGCGCAGCCGACGTGGACCAGATAGAGCAGGACCCGGTCCCCCGCCATCAGGTCCATCTGCAGGTAGGCGAGCAGGCCTTCCGGCACCGAGACCCAGCTCGGGCGGGGCCCTTCGACCACCGTCGCCTCCTCCGCGTACTTCGCCGCGGCCTCGGGATCGCCGATCTCGCGCGTCCAGCGCTTCATGAGCTCGATGTTCGCGGCAGGGCCCGGGCGCAGGGCGCCCTGCCAGCGGACCTCGGCGGCGAAGCGCAGGTCCTTGAGCTCGTAGGGGCCGCCGCGCTTGGCGCAGGGCTCCTTCTTGAGCTGTTCGGCGATGAGGGCCTTGGGGTAGTTCGCCGCGTCGAAGGGCTCGACCTCCTCCTGGGCGGGCGCGCTCGACACCGACACCGCCGCGGGCGCCGCGGCGGCCGTCCCGGAGGCGAGGAGGGCGAGCAGCAGCAGGCTACTCAGAGACCCCTTGCGCGGCCAGGCCGCGGCGCGCCGCGGCGCGCACGCCCGCGTCGGCGTCCGAGGCCAGCCCCCGGAGCGCGTCGGCGGCCCGGCGGCCCGGGAGGCGCCCGAGGGCCAGGGCCGCCAATGTCCTGACGGCGGGGTCGGCGTCCCCGGCCGCCGCGGCCAGGGGTTCGGCGCCCTCCTCCCGCCCCGCCTTCCCCAGGGCGTCTATGGCCAGCAGACGCTTATCCGAAGGGGCCGAGGCCGCCGCGGCGGCCAGCCAGCGCATCCCGTCATCCCGGCCGAGCCGCCCCAGGTAGTGCGCGGCGAGGACGCCCTCGCGGGTGGGCTCGAGGGACTCCTCGAGGAAGCCTTCCAGGCGCAGCGTCCCCGCCACGCGGCCCATCAGCGCCAGCCCGTAGGCGGCGGCGGGCCGCCGCAGGGTGTCCTCGGCCTCCAGGCCGCGCCGCAAGGCCGCTTCGGCCTCCGACCCGCCCCGGCGGCCCAGGGCCTCGAAGGCCGCCTGGGACGCGTCCGCGTCCGGACCCTCCGCCAGCCGAACGAGCGGCGCCCGGGACCCGGCGTCGCCGAGGGCGGCCAACGCCCCCGCCGAAGCGGCGGCCACGCGCCGGTCGTCGTCGATGAGGCCGCGGCGCAGGGCGGGCACCGACTTGATGTCGGCGAGCAGCCCCAGGGCCCCGGCGATGTCGGCGCGCAGGGACTCCAGCTCCGGCGGGAGGCTGAAGAGGCGGAATTTGCGCGCCAGCAGGGTCTCCCACAGGGAGAGCAGGGGTTCCACGGCCTCGGTGCGCCCGGTTCGGCCCAGCGCCCGCACCAGGGCCCCGGCCTCGGCCGGGTCCGGGAGCTTGGGGTCCAGCCGCGCGGCCAGGACGGCCACGGCGGCCTTCCCCCCGCGGGCGCCCAAGGCGTCGATGCGCAGGAAGCGCTCCGCGGCCGGGACCTCCGAGAGGCCGGCGGCCAGGCGGTCGGACGGCATCCCCTTGGCTCCAGGGCCGGCGCAGGCGCAGGCGGCGGCCGCGGCGAGGATTATCGGACGGGCATGGCGCATTTTCGTGCTATTTTATCCCTAATATGGGTTCCGTCGAGCAGCAATCCGAGAACTTCGAGCTCCTGCTGGAGGTCGGACGGCTGCTTTCCTCCAAGATCGACCTCCAGGAGCTCTTGACCACCGTCATGCAGCTGGCGGCCCGGGTCGTCAACGCGGAGACGGCCTCGCTGTTCCTGGTCGACCCCGCCACCGACGAGCTCTACTTCCACATCGCGCTGGGCCTGGACCCGGCGCTGGCCAAGCTGCGCTTCAAGAAGGGCGTGGGCATCGTGGGCGCCGTGGCCCAGACCGCCTCCCCGATGATCATCAACGACGTGCGCAAGGACCCGCGCTGGACCTCGAAGGTGGACAAGGACTCCGGCTTCGTGACCCGCTCCATCCTGGCCGCCCCCATCATACTGAAAGGGGACTGCATCGGCGTCGTGGAGGCCATCAACCGCGTCGGCGGCGACTTCTCCTTCACCGACCTGCGCGTCTTCGAGGCCTTCGCCTCCCAAGCCGGCGTGGCCATCGAGAACGCGCGCCTCTTCGCCTCGCTCAAGGAGCGCAACGAGACCCTCGACACTTTGCTCAACGAGATCCGGGACGCCGCGCTCCTCACGGACGGGCGGGGCGGGGTCCTCGCCGCCAACGCCGCGGCGCGCCGCTTCCTCGGGGAATCGCTCCGGCTCGAAGCCGCGCTGGAGGGGATGGCGGTCACCCCTCCGCTCGCCGAGCTGACCTCGTCGGGCTCGGCGCTGACCCCCTTCGAGGCCGTGCGCGACCACCCGATGCCGCTCGTCCTCGCGGGGACGGCCTCCGTCATACGCGACGCGCAGACCGGCGCGGTCAAAGGGCGCGTGGTCGTGTTCCGCGACGTCACCGAGGAACGCCGCGAAGAGAGCCTCAAGCGCAACTTCCTGTCCTTGATCTCCCACAAGCTCAAGACCCCGCTCTCCTCCATCAACGGTTACTCCCAGCTCCTCTACGAGGACGCGAAGAAGCAGCCGCAGTCGGCCTTCCTGGCCTCGTCGCTCAGGACCATCCTCACCCAGGGCCAGAAGCTGGCCCTGCTCGTCGAGAAGCTCCTCAACTTCACCGTGCTCGAGCAGCTCGGGGAGCCCGGCGTGCAGGCCCAGCCCTTCGACCTGGCGGCCTCCGTGCAGCAGGCCGTCGAGGCGCTGGAGCCCTGGATCCTGGAGCGGGACGCCAGGGTCGGCGGCGACGTCGACGCCTCCCTCAAGCCGCTGGGGGACGCCTCGCTCGTACGCGACGTCGTCAAGAACCTCGTCGAGAACGCCATCAAGTTCTCGAAGGAGAAGCCTCCGTCGGTCTCCGTCACGGCCGCCGCCGCGGCCGGCGTCGTGGAGCTGCGCGTCGCCGACGACGGCCCGGGCATCCCCCCCGAGCAGCGCGAGAGGGTCTTCGACAAGTTCTACCAGATCGACGCCTCCTTCACCGGCCAGGTGGACGGTTGGGGGCTGGGCCTGACCTTCGTCAAGCGCGTGCTCGAGCGGCTCGGCGGCTCGGTGCGCATCGAGCCCGGCCCGGAGCGGGGCAGCGTGTTCGTCGTCACCCTGCCCGCGGGCCCCGCGTGAGCCGTGCCGCGGCCGCTCTGCGCTGGGACGACTGGGCCCCTTGCCTGGCGGCGGGCGACCACGCCGAGGTCTTCCTCGACGAGGGACGCTCGCTCTCGCTGTCCTACGAGGACGGCCGCCTCAGCGAGGCGGCCGAGTCCTCGGACGCCGGCACGGGCCTGCGCCTGCTCCGGCGCGCCCCCGGCAGGCGGGTCGAGACCCGCTTCGGCTCCGCCACGGGCTTCGACCCCGCCGCCGCGCGGGACATGGCCGCCCGCCTCGCCGCGGGCCTGCCGCGGCGCCGCCCCCCCGCGGCCCCGGCCCTGGAGAGCTCCGCCCCGCCGGTCCGCATCCGCCCGTGCGAGGTCCCGCTGCGCGAGAAGGCGGACCTTCTGGCCGCGCTCGACAAGGCCCTGCGCGCCGAGTTCCCCCTCCTCACCCAGGTCCAGCTGAGCCTGGCCGAGCGCGAGCGCACCCTGGCCGTGCTCGACTCCGCCGGCTCCTTTCGCCGCGCGGAGCGGACCACCGTGGTGTTCTTCGTCTCGGTGACGGCCGCCAAGGGCGCCGTCCTGCAGACGGGCAGCGAGGTCATCGGCGGGCTCAAGGGCTGGGAGCTCCTCGAGGGCGGCGCGCCGTGGGCGGCCTGCCGCAGGGCCGCCGTCCTAGCCACCAGGAAGCTGACGGCCCCGGTGGCCAGGCCCGGCGAGTTCCCCGTCGTCCTCGCCGCCTCGGCCGGCGGGACCTTCGTACACGAGGCCATCGGCCACTCGCTGGAGGCCGACCACATCCAGGAGGGCACGTCCCCGGCCTTCGCGGGGAAGTCCGGCCGGCGCGTCGCCTCCCCGAAGCTCACCATCATCGACGACCCGACCCTGCCGTTCGCCCGCGGCTCCTATGCCTTCGACGACGAGGGCTGCCCCGCCCGCCCGGTGACCCTCGTCGCGGAAGGGGTCCTGCGCGGCTACCTGCACGACCGCGTCAGCGCGCTGCGCGCGGGCTCCGCCCCCAACGGCCACGGGCGGCGGCAGTCCTACCGCTGCCGTCCCATCCCCCGGATGTCGAACATCTACATCGCCCCCGGCCCCGACGACCCGGTCCGGATCCTGCGCGAGCTCAAGGAGGGCCTCCTCGTGACGCGCATGGGCGGGGGCGAGGTCAACACCGCCACCGGGGAGTTCGTGTTCGGCGTCGACGAGGGCTGGTGGGTGTCGGACGGGACGGTCCGCCACATGGTGCGCGACGCCAACATCCTGGGCTCCGGCCCCGAGGTCCTGCGCTCCATCGACCGCGTGGGCTGGGACATCGGCTGGGGCCTGGGCACCTGCGGCAAGCAGGGCCAGGGCGTCCCGGTCTCGGACGGCCAGCCCACCGTGCGCATCCCCAAGCTCCTCATCGGAGGCCGCTCGTGAGGACGGCCCGGCTGCTCGCGGCCCTGGGCCTGGGCGCCTGCCTCGGCATGGGGCGCCGCCCCCCGGAGGGTACCATGGACGACCCCGCCTCGCTCGCCGCCGTCGGCGTCTCGCCGTCGGAATGGAAGGGGCATTCCTGCTCCGTGTCGGCCCCGGGCGCGCGCGTCGTCAGCGACGAACCATCGTGGCGCGCGCTCTGGAAGGACTCCCTGGGACAGGAGGCCCCGGCCGTCGACTTCTCGCGCTTCGTGGCGGTGGCGGTCTTCGCCGGCGCGCAGCGCACGGGCGGCTGGTCCGCGGAGCTCCTCCCTCCCGAGGCCGCCGCGGGGGCCGTCGTCGTGCCCTACCGGGTCCGCGGCCCCGCCCCCGGCGCCTTCGTGACGATGGCGTTCACCTCCCCATACGCCGTGCGGCTCTACCGGAAGCCGGCCGGCGGCCTCAAGACGGAGCAACGCCGATGACCCCGGAGACCGCCCTGCTGCTGGCCCTGACCGTGACGCCGCGAGCCGCCGCCCAGGCTCGCCCCGTCCGGGCGGAGGCCCCGCCCGCTCAGGTGTTCTTCGGCACGGAGCTGCCGCGCCCCTTCCTCCCGGTGCTCCCCCCGGCCGCCTCCTGGGACATCCCGGGCGACATGCGCGACGCCCTGTCGGCCGGCGCCCCGAGCGCCGTGCCCGCCGGCTGGGTGAAGGCGCCCTCGTCGCTCCTGCTGCGCGGCTCCGACGGGGCCCTGGTCCACGAGCTCGGGCTGGGCCCTTCGTCCGAAGCGGACGGCCTGCTGGGCCGCAGCATGGGGGGCGGCGCCTCCGAGGACGGCCGCTTCGCCTGGCATTGGCCGCGCAGTGAGCGCCGCGCCGCGGGCCGCGTCGAGCGCGCCCCGCAGACCGACTCCGCCCTGGTCTTCCTGGGCTCGCGCGGCCAGATCCTCTTCACGGTCCCGGGCGCCGACGCGCCCGCCGGCCTGCCCCCGGCCCTGCTCTCCTCGCGCGGGGAGACCCTGCTGACGGCGCGTCGGGAGGACGGCGCCTGGACCGTGTCGGCCTACTCCTTCACCGGCCAGGAGCTCGGCGCGGTGGCCAAAGCCCACCGCATCGAAGCCCTCGACATCAGCCCCGACGGGAGCCGGGCCCTGGTGGCCTGGGCGGGGCTCGACCAGCCGCTGATGGTCACCCTGCTCGACCTGCGCTCCCAGGAGCGCCTGGACACGCCCGCGGACCGGCTGCCTCCGGGCCCGTGGAGCCTGGGCCCCGACGGGACGCTGCGGGCCTCCGGACGGCCCGTGCGCCCGGCTCCGTGAGGGCGGGGGCGCTGGCCCTCCTGGCGCTGCTCCCCCCCGCCGCGCAGGCGCTCGACGCGACGGACGTCCGTTCGATCGAGGGCCGCGAGCTCGACACGGGGGAGACCGACCTCGTGCGGCGCATGAAGGCCGCGCTGGCCGAGGACCCGGCCCGCGCCGACGCCCTGGCCGCGCGCATCCTGCGCTCCAGCCTGGCCTCCCAGCTTGCCCCCGGGACGGGCCCCGAGGAGGCGTTGGCGGACCTGCGCTCCTGGGTCCTCGAGAACCCGGCGGCGGCCGCGCAGCTGGCTGTCGGCTTCGCCCGCGACGACGCCGACGGCACCCATGTTTTCGAGGACTCCCTCTACAAGCAGACCGCGCGCTTCCTGGAGCTCTCTCCCGACCGCAACAAGGGCATCCTCGGCCGGCTCGACGGGCTGGGCGCGGCCTCGAAGGCCATCAAATCGGACCAGGGCCTCTCCGACGACGACAGGCGTCGACTGATGAAGGAGCTCTTCGAAGGGCGCTCCAGCGTCGACAAGGACGCCAAGGCGGGCGGGCCCGACGGCGGCGGCGGGCGGCCCTCCGGGGCCGCCGCCTCGCCCGTGGGAGATGACGGGATCTACGACCGCCTGAGCGCGGCCAACGTCACCGGTTACTCCCCCCAGGTCCAGACCATGCAGAGCGAGCTCAACCGCGCGGCGCCTCCCGGCACCCCGCGCCTCATCGAGACCGGCAAGCTCGACCACGCCACGCTCGTGCATCCCGGCCACTCGGTGCGCTACGACCTGGGCCGCCTCGAGGCCGCCGCCGAGCGCGACCTCGCCGCGGCGCGGGCCGCCGCCCTGGGCGAAGCGCTGCCCCCCGAGAGGGTCCAGGACCCGGCGGTGCAAAGGGACCTGCAGGCGCGGGCGGCCGGCAAGAGCCTGCCGGGCGGCCTGGCCCGCCGCAGCGACGCCCTCAAGAAGGCCCGCGCGGCCTTCGAGGCCTTCACGGCCGCGGCGGAGCCGGCGAAGAAGGCCCGGGGCATCACGCCGGCCATGCTCAAGACGCTCGGCGCGAAACGCCGCGAGGCCGCCGTCTGGCTGCAGGTGGCGGCCCTCGAGGACATCCTCCAGCGCCTAGAAGCCCTGCGCGGCTTCGCCGACGCCGCCCTTCTGCGGCAGGTGGCCGGGCTGCCCGTCGACGCCTCCGAGAAGCGCGCCTACGAGCTGGGCGGCGCGGGACTGGGCGCCGTCCTCGAGAAGGCTATCGAAGATGCCGGCGCCGCCATCTCCTTCATGAAGGCGGGCGGCCCGCACCTCGCCAAAGCCCAGGAGTACGCCGCCGAGGCCCGCAAGCAGGGCCGCCTGCTGCCGGAACGGGTCGCCCTCTACCGCGCGGCGCCGGGCCGCCTCGCCGCCGTCCTCGTGCCGCATCCCCGCTGGCGGACCCTGCTCGAGGACGCCGCCATCCGCTTCCTACCCTCTTCCTCGTTCGCCAAAACCGCCGCCCAACGCCGCAAGTCCGTTGCCCAAGCCTGGTCCGACTTCAAATCCCTCCAAGCGCTCAAATAAAGCCTGGTGCCAGGGCACAACTCACGCAACTGACGCAACTCCTGGGGATTTCCTCAGTACCTTCCGCACCGCCTCAGGCGTCCGATTCAAGAATTCCGCGATCTTCCGCGGCGGATGACCCTGCATGGCCGCCCTCCGGACGAATTCATGCCGCATCCCACAGACCGACGCCGACTCCTGACGCCCCCGGAGGATGATCTCAGCGATGCCCGCCTCCCTACACATCTGCGTGCAAAGCTCTTCGATGGGTATGGGCGGCCTGACATCGCCTTGGTCAACAACTGGCAATTCAGTCCAAACCGGCATCCGGCCCGGCGGCGGCGAGAATGGGTCCTCCTTGAGGCGCGCCCTGTCGACCACGAAGGCAGCGAACGCCTCCCGCGCCCGCGCCGGCTCCGGATGGAACAGACTCAGGACCCACTCGGTATCGACCAAACCGCCGTCATCGGCCCCGAGATAGACGCGGTGACTGGACCAAAGCCAATCTGCCGGACCTGCGCAGAGGCCGGCATCGACGGGGTTCATGTGGATATAGCGAAGAAGCTCCAACAGATACCCGTCATTCGTACAGAGCATCTGCTTATTCCGGTCGGCGAAAAGATGGCCGCGCCGTCCCCTCTTCTTGTTACACCAGCGCGCATAAGTCCCAAGAATGTCCCGCATGATGTCTTCCATGCTGGAATCGCCGGTCCGGATGAGCAGGTGCAGATGCGTACTCATCAGGCACAGAGCGAAGAGGAGAAACGGCCTCCGGCCCTTGACCTTTCTGACAATCTCAAGGAATTTCCAGCGCTCCTCGTCATCTTCAAAGACCAGCGCGCCATCGACCGCATGGGCCACGACGTGCTTGACCGAACCATGGAACTCAATTCTGGGGGAACGCGCCATAACACTAGTACGCGCGAGGGTACGAATTGGTTCCCTGCCAGGAGATATCCCCAACAGTTGCGTCAGTTGCGAGAGTTGTCCCCTGGCACCTAGACGGAGTCCAGGGCTTGGGTGAGGTCGGCGATGAGGTCTTCGGGGTTCTCGACGCCGATGGAGAGGCGGACCATCTTCGGCGTGATGCCCATGCGGGCCTGGTCGGCGGGAGGCACGTCGGAGTGGGTCATCGTCCCGGGGTGCTCGGCCAGGGATTCGGTGCCGCCGAGGCTCACGGCCAGGCTGAAGAGCTCGAGGGAATTGAGGAACTTGAACGCCTGCTTCTCGCCGCCCTTGATGTCGAATGAGATCATCGAGCCCGGCGCCAGGCACTGGCGTTCGTAGACCTTGCGCTGGGCCGAGCCCTCCTCGAGGTGCCCGAGGTAGTAGACCTTCTCGACCTTGGGGTGGTCGGCCAGGAAGTCCGCCACCTTCTGGGCGTTCTTCATCTGGCAGGTCATGCGCAGCTTCAGGGTCTCCAGGCTGCGCAGGAGCAGCCAGCCGTTCCAGGGGCCCGACAGGGTGCCGAGGAAGGTGCGCAGGGTGCGCACGCGCTTCATGTCCTCGGCGCCGCCCAGGCAGACGCCGGCGATGACGTCGGAGTGCCCGCCGATGAACTTGGTGGCCGAGTAGAGGACGAAGTCGGCCCCGAGCTTGAGGGGGTGCTGCCAGAGCGGGCCCAGGAAGGTGTTGTCGACGGCCACCGTCACGCGGTTCTCCTTGGTCGAGAGCTTCTTGGCGACATGGGCGCAGGCCCGGATGTCGACGAGCTTGTTGGTGGGGTTCGAGGGCGTCTCGACGAAGATCATCGCCACCCTGCCGGCCGCGCGGGCCGCCTTCTCGAGGGCCTTCTCGTCGGCCCCCGCCGGGAAGCCCACCGCCTTGATGCCGTAGCGCGGCAGGATGTGCCGGAAGAAGTACTCGGTCCCGCCGTAGATGGGCTCGGAGTGCAGGACGACCGTGCCGGGGCGCAGGAACTCGAAGGCCAGCGTGCTGATGGCCGCCATCCCGCTCTCGAAGACGGCGGCCGAGTCGGCGCCGTCCCACAGGCACAGCCGGTCCTCGAGTATCTCCAGGTCCGGGTTGTTGAGGCGCGAGTAGATGAGACCCAGCTCCTCCTTGGGGCCCTGCTCGCGCAGGCCGTAGGCGATCTCGAAGAAGGCCTTGCCCTCCTCGGCGCTCTTGAAGACGAAGGTCGAGGTCTGGAAGATGGGGCACTTGAGCGAGCCTTCGGAGAGCTCCGGCTTGTAGCCGTAGGTCATCATCAGGCTCTCGGGCTTGAGCGGGCGTCCCTTGATGTAGCCTTCCGGTCTGCGCTTGGTCATGTGTCCCCCAGGTCGTCAGTATAGACAAGCAACGGGGTTGCCGTCCGCTAGGCCGGGCTTCCTCATACCCCCCTGCGATGCCCGGCACAGCGGGACTGCCGCCCCGCTAGAAGGTGCGCCTGAGCGAGACGTTGAAGTGGGAGAAGCTCTGCGGGGTTGAGATCTCCCGGCGCTCCAGATAGAGGCTCAGGGTCGTTCGCCCGGCCGCCCATGAGGCCCCCGCGACCACGTTGGCCGATTCGCCGGCCGAGCTGAGCCGGGCGTTGAAGCTCAGCGACTGCGTCGGCGACCAGATGAGCCCCAACGAACCCGAAGGACTCTCGACGGGGCGGCCTCGGTTCGTGCGGCTGCGTATGTAGGAGACGAGAGCCGAGGCTTCGAGGCCCGGGCGCAGGTTTCCGTCCAGATTCCCGCTCAGGGTGTCGGTCATCGTCCTAAGACCCTGGTCCAATTGGCTCTGGCGGACATGTTCGCAGCGCAGTGTGCCGCGCAGGCTCCCCCGGAACACGGTGTTCCCGTAAAGGCTGGCCTTGTGCGTCCGGGACGCCGCTCCCCCCCCGAGCCGCTCCGAGCCGGAGTTCTCGTACTCGACGGACATGCTGCGGTTGGGCCGCGGAGCCAGCGTGGCGCGCAGCGCCCCCCCGTCCGACAGCGTCGTGGCTCGGTCGGCGCCCTCCGACCAGCCCCCGCTCAACGACTGCAGCAAGGTCAGGCGACGCCTGAACAGGACCTCGCTGAGACTGACGGATTCCCCGGCGCTGCGCGCGGCCGCGCCGGCATGCGCCAGACCCCCGCTGAGCGAATTCGTGACAGAACCCCAGCGCGCATCGCGGTTCGAGAGCAGGCCGAACGAGCTGGAGTCGGCCTGGGTCCGGGCGAGGTTGTCGCGCGCGAAGTCGTTGGCGTAGTAGACCTCGTGCGCCCATCCCAGCCTCTTGAGGGGCAGGCTGCGCAGCGACATGTTCGCGGTCACATCCTCCTGGAACGTGGCCCCCGAGACCTTTTGGGCGAAGGCGCTGGAGCGCAGCGAGAAGAACTGCAGACCCAGCCCCTTCTTCTGCCCGGTGCGCAGCTCGAGGTCGGCACGGCGCGTCTCGGTCTCCGTGGGCGGACGCCCGCCGGCGAGGTCGGTGATCTCGTTGAGGTCGCGGTCGGCGCTGACGCGCAGCGGCCCCAGACCCCACGACAGGCTCTCGCGGGACGTCTCCGCCAGCTCCCGGACCTGCCCGGTGGAGAGCGGGTCCGTGCGGTGCGAGCGCTGGCGCGAGACGTTGAACGAAGGCAGGCGCGGCAGGGAGAAGCCGCCCGAGAAGCCGTAGCCGTCCTGACGGATGACCCTGCTCGGGGCGCTGGCCGCAGCGGCCTGCTCGGTCTGGCTCCAGGAGTAGTTCGGCGCGAAGCGCGCGTAACGCCGGAAGCCGAACGGGAACATGTCGCCGCGGGCCGACCAATTGAGCGTCTTCTGCCCGGGGCTCTCCGTATTGACGGCCTGGTTTATGTTGAACCCGTCCTTGTACGACGCGTTGGTGCGCAGGTCCCCGGCGAGGCGGTTGACGAAGGGACCCTCGACCGTGACGTCGTAGGCCTGCGACCATTGCGAGCGCCGGCGCGTCCCTCCCGGGGCGTTCAGGGTGACGTCATCGAAGGCCCAGCCCAGGGAGCCCGTCCTCCAGAACAGCGGCTCTGCCCCCGCCTCCGAGGCGAGGATGAGCGCGATGAGGGCGGCGGCGATTCGCTTCACGTTCTTCGTCCGGTCCCGTCAATGGCAGCTGCTGGTCGTGCAATTCGACTCCTGATAGCTGCGCGGGTTCGCTGTCCAGGAGTTGATTCCGCGCGTCGCGACCCCGCCGCGATAGGCGGCCGGGTCGCTGCGATAGACGATGAGGCGCGCGCGGTTGAGGCCGTGGGGGACCTTGGCGTGGCAGTCCATGCAGGCATAGGACTTGGACGCATGGACTGCGTGCAGGTTCTTCGAGCCGGAGCTCCCGCTGAACGCCGTCGCGTCGGTGTTAGACTCCGCCGCCCCCGCCCCATAGACGTTGGCCTGGTGGCACTTGAAGCACAGGTGCCCCGTCACGTAGCCGGAGCGGCCGGTGTTGCTGGTCCATTGGCCGCGAAGGATGCGCGCGTTGGTGGAACCGTGGGCACCCCGGGGATCAGCATCGGAATCCGAGGCGTGGCAGTCGGCGCAGGCCATCACGCTCTGATAGCCCCAGGGCGAGACGTAAGACGTCGTCTTCGGAGGCGCCGTCCGCGCCTTGCTGAGCGCTCCCGCTACGCCGAGGTTGTGGTAGGAGGCGTTGTTCTTGTTGAATTCGACGGCCTGGTCGGTCAGCCCCGTGGGCGGGGTGACGCCAAAGGCGTACGAGGAGTGGCACTTGAAGCAGAGCTGATACTCCTTGAAGCTCGTCGTGTTCGTGAACGTCTGGCGCGCATACGAGCTGGGTTGGGTGAACGGCGTGGTTCCGTAGCTGGGCTCGACGCCCCATTGCCCCAGCAGGACCTGCCCGATGGCGTTCGAGCCGGCCGCATGGGTGCCGGCCTTGGCCTGGTGCGGGTTGTGGCAATCCCAGCATTCCCCGTGGCGCGTTGCGTTCCCCAGATTCGAAGCATCGGCCTCGGGGTTCTTATGGACCCCGGTCTTGGCCTCGGTGGGATGCTTGTAGGCTTTCGAGAGCGAGCTCTTTATGTTCTTGGCCCCGGTCAGCGGGGGATTGCCGTGGCAGCCGTAGCAGGTCGCCTCCTCGGCTCCGTTGAGGATGTAGGCCTGGGCTGAACTGGCGCCGTGCGCCTTGTGGCAGCTGCGGCAGGAGTACTCAGCCACCGTCGTGGCGGCGCCGCCCGGCGGCGTATAGGCCCTGTTGCTCGTCGCATGTGCGCTGGCGCTCCAGCCCGCCTTCTGGTGGCAGGTCAGGCACAGTGCCGCCCCAGCGTTGGACTTGACGAGGAACTTCCCGTTCTGGTCGTCGTGCGGGTCGTGGCAGGAGGTGCACTCGACGCGCTTGGAATCGCCGTAGACCTTGACCCGGTCTCCGGCCGGGGGCAGGACGATTTCCGGGTTCGTGCCGGGCTGGGTGGGCGGTCCGGCGCCGGGCTTCACGTCATAGAGCACCGGATGGTCGTTGGAGAGGTCGGTGCCGATGACCGAGGCGGCCGTGAGCGACCCCTGCACGGCGATGGGCTGGGCCAGGTTGTAGACCGAGCCCAGCGCCGTCACCCCGTCGTGGCAGGACAGGCAGAGCTTCGAGCGGCTGCCCTGCAGGTCGGCCATCGTCGGAGCCGCCATACCGAGGTAGTTGTTGAGGTAGTTCGAGGAGTAGAAGGTGAAGGCCTCCGCCGAGTCTTTGCGGCCCCAGAGGCTCTCCACGCGCGAGGGCTGGTGGACCGAGTGGCAGAACACGCAGGTGTCCTGCTCGCTGACGGCCCTGGGGCCGCTGGTGCCGCTGTCGGCGGAGAGGTCGTGCTTCGAGTTGAGGACCGAGGCGGCGAGCGCCGTCTGCGGGAACAACAGGAGGAGCGGCAGGAGGAATGTCTTCATGGCTGGACCCCCTTGAGGTATCGGAACATCTGGACGCGGGAATTGAAGGTGTCGGCGACGAAGATGCGGTCCGCGGCATCGATGGCGATGCCTCCCGGCAAGGAGAACTCGCCCGGGCCGTTGCCGGCGCTGCCGACGAGCATCAAGAGCCGGCCCTCCGCGTCGAAGAGCTGGAAGGCCTCGAAGGCCCCGTCGACCACGTAGAGGTTGCCGTCCGAGTCCAGGGCTACGCCCCGCGGGCGGGCCAGATAGCCGGGCCGGTTCCCCGGATGCCCGACCGAGCCGTCGGGGCTCCCGTCGGGCTTGAGGCGCTGGACCCGGAAGTTGCCCGAGTCGCAGACGAGCAGGCGGTCGGCCTTCGCGTCGAACCAGAGGTAGGTCGGGAAATTGAATTCCCCCGCGTCCTTCCCCCGCGCTCCGACGGCGGCGAGGAATACGCCTTTGAGGTCGTACATGGCGACGCGGTGCTGGGCGGCGTCGGAGACATAGAGGCGTTCCTTGGAGAGGGCCAGGCCGACGGGGCGCCCGAGTCCGGCGGGGGCGCCGCGCAGTTCCCCCGTCACCTTGCCTTCGGCGTCCAGGATGAAGACCTTGCGCAGGGCGGAATCGGCGACGAAGACGCGGCCGTCCGGAGCGGCGGCGACCGCCACCGGGCTCTCGAGGCGGACGTCCCCGCCGCGCGGCAGCCAGACGCCCGCCCCCGTCGCCTCCTCGAACCGGAATAACCCCTTTGCCCCAGGGTCGGCCACCCAGACGAACCCGCCCCTGGCCGCCAGTCCGGTCGGCTGGGCCAGGCCGCCCTTGCGGTGCGCTCCGGCCGGCAGGCTCTCCACCCCCAGGAGCGCGCGGACCAAGCGCCCCCAGCCTCCGGTCGGCTCGGCCCGGCGGGGGCCGTAGAACTCTCCGACCGATTCCAGGCGGGCCGGAGCGGGGGCCGAAGGCCACTGCCGGGCCGCTGCCGGCAGGCAAACGAGCAGACAGAGGGGCAAGAGGCTCATGCTTCCTCCACGAAGACCGGCCTGAGGACCGGGTCGGCCAGGGCCTGGCGCAAGGCGCGGCGCACGCGCCAAGCCGTGGCGATCTTCACGCCGAGGCGCTGGGAGAGTTCCGCGCAGGACGGCTCCCCGCCCAGCATGAGGCGCGCCGCGCGGTGCCAGGCCGCCAACGGCAGGTGCGTGCGCGCCAACGGCGTGCCCGTGAGGTCGTTGAACACCCGGCCGCAGGCGAGGCAGCGGAGCTTGCGTCGTCCCGACGCGTCCTGGCGCATGAAGAGCCCGCAGCGTTCGCTGGCGCAGCGCGGGCAGCGCAGGCCCTGCGCCCAGCGCGCGCGGCGGATGCTGTCAAGCAGCCTTGCTTCTATTCCAGTCTCCATGACCAACCTCTCGGGGTACAACCTCAAACGGAACGGCGAGGCCAGAAAAGACCCCGGTCTCCCGGGGTCTCTTCTTTACGGATTACCGATCGTGGCAGGCGAGACAGCGGTCGCCGCCGCGCAGGATCTTCGACGAGTTCTCGCTGGAGTGCATCGAGTGGCAGCTCGTGCAGCCGACGGTGTCGCCGGTCTCGGTCTTCACCTTCTCGGCGTCGCTGATCGGCGCTCCCGGGTACGCCGTGTTGAGCGCCGCGAACCACCCCTCGTTGCCCCACGGGACCTTGACGCCGACCGGGTGCTTCCCATGCAGGTCGCGCCCGAAATTCTTCGTATTCGCGGCCATCAGGACGGTCCCGCCGATGACGGTCTGCCCGTCATGGCAGCCCAAGCAGCGGCCGGAGTTCGTCTTCACGAAGTCCGCAGCGGACAGGAAGCGCGTGTCGCCCGCGTCCAGCGTCATGCCGACGCCGGGGTTCTGGGCGTCGTAGACGACCCAGCCCGTGGTGGTGGGCGCGCTGCGCTTCCATATCTGGGGGAGGTCGGCGGCCTTGTGGGCCGAGTGACACATGCCGCAGGACCCGCCGTAAGTGTACGTATAGGTGCTGGTCCCGTTGTAATACCCGGTGCTGAAGTCGTGCTTTGTGCCGGCGACCTTCTTGCCCGCGGCGAGAGCCGGGGTTCCGAAGAGGGTCACCAGGAAGAAGCCTGCGATTAACGCTTTCATCGTTTTTTATCTCCTCACTACGTAGTTTGGCGGCTAGCCACCCGACTGATGTGCAACGGATATTCCGGACTCCGGACTCCGCTGAAACGCCGCCGATTACGCGCTAGGATGGGAGTTGCAGACCGGATTCGGGGTGCGCGGACGGGGGAACGCTCGGCCGCGCGCTTTGCCGCGCGCTTTCGCGCATGGAACGGCTACTTCTTCTCGTAAGCCGAATCGGGGACCTTGATGTATTGGAAGACCTGCAGCCGGGCGTTCCCGGCGTCGACGAGGTACAGCCTATCCGAGTGGTCTATGAAGATCCCGGCCGGAAGGTTCAACTCGGCGTCCCGGCTGCCGGGAGCCGCGAAGTAGAGCAGCAATTGGCCCTGGCGGTTGAATATCTGCACTCGGTTGAAGACGGCGTCCACCACATAGATGTTGCCGTCCGAATCGGCGGCCACGCCGCGGGGGCGCGCCATGTAGCCCGGACGGTCCCCGCTCTCGCCGAAGCCCGACAGCATCTTCCCGTCCGGTGAGAAGAGGTGGATGCGTCCGACCACGGGGTCGGACTCGATGATGGTGCCGTCCTTCTCCACCCAGAGGTTCGCCGTCATGCCCAGCGCCCCCTCGTCCTTCCCCCCGCGCAGGAACTCGCGCAGGAACCTCCCTTCCGCGGAGACCGCGATGACGCTCCGTCGGCCGGCGTCGATGACCAGGAGCTCGCCTTTGGGCGACCAGGCCATGCCGGCCGGCCGACCGAAGGCGCCGTCTCCCTCCCAGTGCTCGAACTTCCAACGGAACTTCAGGTCCGGACCATAGCTTTTGACGGATGTGTCTCCGGCATCGGACACATAGATGTTCCCCGCCGGGTCCGCCGCCGCGCCGCCGGGCGTCATCAGCATGCCGCCGCCCTCGCCGGGGAACTTCTTATGGGTGCGCGCCGCGAGGTCGACGATGTGGACGACCCCGCCGCCGTTATCGGGCATGATGACCCGACCCTTCGGGTCTACCGCGACCCCGTAGGGCCGGTCGAAGAGCCCTGAGGAAGAGTCCCCGCCCACGAAGGAGTCGGCCAGCTTGTTCAGGAAGCCGCGCTTCTTCCCGCGCAGGTCGTCTAGGTTCTTCACCGTCTTGAGCCACTTGATGCGTGCTGGCTCCGGCGGGGTCGGGAACTCGAGCTGGGGACCCTTATCAGGGGCCCCTGCGGCGGGAGCCGCCGCTCCGGGATGGGCTGACAGCGATAGGGCGAGGATAAGGGCGTTCATTTGTCGTGGCAGACTTCGCAGGCGCCGGGCTTGAAGGTGAGCAGCTTCGCGTCCTTGCCGGCGTGCGGGTCGTGGCATGAGGCGCAGTTGAACTCCTTGTCCTTGCGCCTCGGGTCTGCCTTTCCCTCCTTTGAAGTGGAATGTCCGGCTATGGGGTGGTTGTTCTTGAGCCCCGCCTCGTGGCAGGTGAAGCAGACGGCGTCGAAGGAGTCCTTCATCAGCGCCGTATGCCGGCGCGTGTGCGGGTCGTGGCAGGAGACGCAGTCCCCGCCGGCGAAGGGGGCATGGACCACGGCCAGCTCGCCCTTCTTGCGGAAGTCCGAGTGGCAGGTGAAGCAGGTCTTCTCCGGCGTCTCCTTGAGGGCGGCCTTGCCGTCGGCGCCGCTCGGGGCGTGGCACATCTCGCAGGAGCGCGAGCCGAAGGGGACGTGGGGCTTGCCGCCGGCGATGAGCTTGGGGTGTTCGGTGCCGTGCGGCTCGTGGCAGGCCAGGCAGGAGCCGGAGAACTCGCTCACGCCGAAGTGGGCCTTCTTCAAGGCCTCGTCGCCGGCCATGT
This sequence comes from Elusimicrobiota bacterium, assembly GCA_016218495.1. Taxonomy (GTDB): domain Bacteria; phylum Elusimicrobiota; class Elusimicrobia; order UBA1565; family UBA1565; genus SCTT01. Next base: position 22,767 of record JACRDU010000021.1, on the reverse strand, counting down.
GGCAGTTGGCGCAGAGCTCCTTGGCGGGCTGAGTCAGGAGCTTCCCCTCCTTCGAGCCGTGCGGGGCGTGGCAGGTCGAGCAGTCCCCGTCGACGAAAGGCGAGTGCAGGACCGGCTTCTTGAGGCTGGCCTCGCGCGCCGGATGGCAGGACAGGCACAGCGGCTTGTATTCCTTTACGAGGGCCTTGGGGTCCTTGGGGTCGGCGTGGCAGGCGGCGCACTTCCCTTCGGCCACGGGCTTGTGGACGCCCTCCCCCTTCATCAGCTCGGCCGCATCCTCCTTGTTGGCCGCGAAGAAGGCGTCTCCTTCCCCGGGGGCGGCCTTCTTGGCCGGGCCGAACCAGCCGGCCGACGCGCCGGCGGCGCCCAGGACGGCCAGCGCCAGGACGGCGGCGGCCTTGAGGCCGAACTTCTCGAGGCGGCGACGCAGGGCGTCGCGGCCGATGCCGAGGAGCTGGGCGGCCTTCTGCTGGTTGCCCGCGCTGCGGGCCAGGGCTTCTTGAATCATGGTCTTCTCCATCGCTTCGAGGTCGAGGCCGCCGCCTTCGGCCGCGACGGGCTTCGCGGCCGCCGCCGGCGGCGACTGGGGTCGGAATTCGGTCTCTCCGAGGATCATCATCCGCTCGATGGCGTTGCGCAGCTCGCGCACGTTGCCCGGCCAGTCGTAGGCCGCGAAGGCGTCCAAGGTGGCCTGCGGGAAAGCGGGCTTGGGTCGGCCCAGCTCGCGCGCGACGCGGCCCAGGAGCCGGTCGGCCAAGGGCAGGATGTCCTCGCGCCGCTCGCGCAGGGGCTTGAGCCGTATGGTCAGCACGTTGATGCGGTAGTAGAGGTCGGTGCGGAACCGCCCCTCGGCCACGGCCTTCTCCAGGTCTTCATTGGTGGCCGCGATGACGCGCACATCGACGGTCACATCCTCGGTTCCGCCGACGCGCATGAAGGTCTTGTCCTCGAGCACGCGCAGGATCTTCGACTGCAGGGAGGCGGGCATGTGGCCGATTTCGTTGAGGAAGACGGTGCCCCCGTCGGCGGACTCGAAGATCCCCTTCTTGCGCGCCTGGGCGCCGGTGAAGGCCCCCTTCTCGTAGCCGAAGAGCTCGCTCTCGAGCAGGTGCTCCGGGATGGCGGTGGCGCTGACCTCCAGGATGGGCCGGTGGGCGCGGGTGCTCTCGTAATGGATGGCCCGGGCCAGGCGGTCCTTGCCGCAGCCGGAGTCGCCCAGGATGAGGACGTTGCCCTGGGGGCTGAGGGCGATCTTGCGCGCCATCTCGACGGCCTCCTTCATGGACGGGCTCGCGGAGACGATGGAGTCGAAGTTGTATTTCTCGCGCCGCTTGCGGTGCGCGTCGGCCAGGCGCGTGCGCAGCTCGGCGGTCTCGAGGACGCGCTCGAGGGTAATCTTGAGGCCGCCCAGCTGCAGGGGCTTGGCGATGTAGTCGGCCGCGCCCTCGCGCAATGATTCGATGGCGCTCGACAGGTCGGCGAAGGCCGTCATCAGGATGACGGGCAGGGCGGGATGGTCCTTGCGCACGCCCTTGAGCACGTCGATGCCGGTCTTGCCGCCCAGGCGCAGGTCGGTGAGCACCAGGTCTGGGCAGTCCTTCTCGATGAGGGCCAGGGCCTCCTCGGCCGTGCCCGCGCTGGCGGTCTTGTAGCCGGCCGCGGCCAGCTCCTCGGAGAGCGACCAGCGGATGAGCTCCTCGTCGTCGACGATGAGGATCCTGGCCCCCTTCACGCGGCCTCCTTCGCGCGCGGAAGGCGCACATGCGCCGTGGTCCCGACGCCCGGCTCGCTCTCCAGCCAGAGCTCGCCGCCGTGGGCCATGGCGATCTGCCGCGTGATGGACAGGCCCAGCCCGCTGCCGCCGTCCTTGGTGGTGAAGAAGGGCTCGAAGATGCGCTCGAGGACCTCCGGCGCGATGCCGCTGCCGGTGTCGGCCACCGTCACGACGACCGTGGAGGCGTCCTTGACCGCCCCGGCGATCTCCAGGCGCCCGCCCCCGGGCATGGCCTGGACGGCGTTGAGGGCCAGGTTCAGGAAGACCTGCTCGAGCTGCCCGGGGTCGCCCTGCACCAGGGGGAGCTCGCCGGGCAGGGCCAGGGCCAGCTCGACGCCCTGCGCCCGCATCCGGGGACCGAGCAGGAACAGCACGCGGCTCAGGGCCTCTTTGAGCGCGACGGGGCGGGGCGCGGCCTCGGGCAGGCGCGCATAGCGCAGGAAATCCCCCATCGTCCGGTCCATGCGCTGGAGCTGGGCGAGCATCTTCTCGATGAGCCCGCGCCGGCTCGGGTTCTCGGCGGACTCGCGCTCCAAGACCTGCAGGGCCGAGGACAGGCCGGTCAGCGGGTTGCGCACCTCGTGGGCCAGCTGCGCGGCCAGCTCGCCCAGGGTGGCGAGGCGGTCGAGGTGGGCCAGCTCCTTGCGGTGCAGCTCCACGCTCTCGGCGCGCTCGCGCGCCAGCTCGGACGCCATCGTGTTGAAGCCCTCGGCGATATGCTGGAGCTCGCCGGGCAGCTCCCCTTCGATGCGCGTGTCGAGCTTCCCCGCGGCGATCCCGCGCATGGCCCCGACCACGGCCCTGAGGGGCGCGTGGACCAGCCAGCGCACGATGATGAGCGAGGCCAGCGCCACCGCCGCCGCGCCGATGCCGGCCATCGCCAGACGGCTCAGGACCAGGCTGTGGCGGAGCTCGCGCCTGTCGTCAAGGGGCGCCACGAGGCGCAGGGTCCCCAGGCGGCCTTCCGACACGCCGTGGCAGCGCGCGCAGGACGGCTTTGCGGAGATAGGGACTTCGAGCGACACGGTGCCGGGGGAGATGGCCGCGGCCGGCGCGCGGAGAGCCTTGAGGTTGGCGGGGTCCACCACCCCCCCGTCGGCGTCGAGCAGTTCGGCCACCCCGGCCCCCCGGTGCTGGGCCAGGATGCGGAAGAAGTCCCCGATGTGGGCGGGGTTGCCCTTTTCCATCGACTCCTCGATGATGCGCCCAATGAGCGGCGACATCGCCTGAAGGCGGGCCACCTGGCGCGCCTCGAGGCGGTTGGTCAAAGTGACCATGTCATGGATGAACGACGCGCCGAAGACCAGCCCCACCGCGACGGAGACGGCGGCGAACACCTGCAGGGCCAGCGGGATGCGTTTGGGGGGCATTACTGTTCAATCCTTCCGCAACGCTCTTGCCCAAAGTGCAACTTTCCCTGACATTCCCCTTGAACGGCGGAGGTGCCGGCCTTAGACTGAGAGCGGAGCCCCATGCGCCGAGCCCCCCTCGCTTTGGCGGTCATCGCTGCGGCCTTGGCCCTCTTGCCGAGGACGCTGGGGGTCCTGCGTTCGCGCCCGGTCGTCATCACGGGGCTGCGCGACGCGCTCATCGCCCGGGAAGGGGCCGACCTCGAGACCATCCATCGCCGCGCGGACGCCCCTGAAGGGACCTGCGGCTGGTGCCACCTCGAGCAGCGGCCGGGGGCGGCCCGGGCCATGCTCAGCGACCCTAACCGCTGGCTGGCCTCCGCCGCGCCCGGTTCGGCGGCGGCGGCCCCTGCCGTCACGACCTCCATCTGCCTGTCCTGCCATGACGGCAGCGTGGCCAAGTCCGTCCCCCACACCTTGCCGGGTCAGCGCGACCCCGCCGTCGAACCGGGCGGGGCCAACCATCCGGTGGGCGTCGATTACCAGAGCGCCCTCATGAGCCGGCCTTCCCAATACCATGACGCGGCCGCCCGTCCCGACATCAGCCTCGAAGGCGGGAAGGTCGGCTGCACCTCCTGCCATCAGGGCCATGCCCGCAACGGCCGGGTCGAAGGCCCCGGCTTGCGCGCGAATGTCTGCATGTCCTGCCACGACCTCTGACGCGTTTCCGCGCTTCTTCCCCTGAAATACCGCTTTAAAGCAGGAATCCCCGCTGGAAATTCCGTTGCTACTTCAATCAACGGATGGCCGCCGAACTGACAGTCGTAGGCCTTAGCCACCTCACCGCGCCGGTCGAGGTGCGCGAATGCCTGGCAAAGAGGCCGGAAGAGGCGGGCCGCCTCAACAGCGTCCTGAAGGAGGACTGCGGCCTGGCCGACTGCGTCAGCGTCGCCACCTGCTCCCGCTTCGAGGTCTACTCCGTCGTCGATGAGGAAGGCCTGGCCCGCCTGAAGGCCGGCCTGACGGCCAGGGCCGGGCGCGAGCTCGGGGACCTCCTTTATGTCCACCGCGGGCCGGAAGCCGTGCGGCACCTGTTCCGGGTCACCTCCGGCCTCGACTCCTGGATAGTCGGCGAGTGCGAGATCCTCGCCCAGGTGAAGACGGCCTACTCCGACGCCTGCGCCGAGAGGACCGCCGTCCGGGCCCAGCACCTGGCCTTCCAGCGCGCGCTCTACATCGGCAAGAAGGTCCGCTCCGAGACCCGCATCGTCGGAGGCATCGCCTCCATCGGCGGGGCGGCGGCGGTCCTGGCCCGGCGCATCTTCTCCGACATCGCCGAGAAGAAGGTCCTCGTTTTCGGGGCCGGAACCATGGCCGAGTCCACGGTCCGCCACCTCTGCACCAAGGGAGTCAGCGGGGTGTGGGTGGCGAACCGGTCGCTCGACAAGGCCCAGGCGCTCGCCAAAGACCTCCACGGCGAAGCGCTGCCGCTCGAAGAGGGCTTCGCCAAGCTCGACGACGCCGACATCGTCGTCGTCTCGACCGGGGCGAAGGACTTCCTCCTCGACGCCGCGCGGCTGCGGGACGCCGCGGCGCGGCGCGGCGGCCGGCCCCTGTTCCTCATCGACATCGCGCTGCCGCGCAACGTAGACCCGGCCGCCGCCGACGCGCCGGGCGTCTACCTGTACGACCTCGACGACCTGCGGCGCATCATGAGCGAGAGCCTGGCCAAGCGCAAGCAGGATTGCGAGCAGGCCGAGGCCCTGGTGGTGGCCGAGGCCTCCGAGTTCTGGACGACGCTCAACGCGCCCCCGCGCCCGGCCTCCGAGCGCCCGCGCACCCGGGACCTGGCCCGCGCCGCCGCGGCCGCCTGATTTTCGCTAGACTGTCCTTCCTTTGGAGGCCTCATGAACCGCTTCGCCGCCGCAGTCCTCGCCGCCGCCCTCGCCGCGCCCGCCTTCGCCATGCCCGGCGCCGGAGGCGCGGGGATCCCGCCCCGCAGCGTCAAGGGCACGGTCAAGGAAGCCCTGGCCGCCGGCACCTACACCTACCTCCTCATCAAGACCGAGAAGGGCGAGGAATGGACCGCCGTCCAGAAGACCGCGCTCAAGAAGGGCGACAAGGCGGAGGTGCTGGAATCCGCCGTCATGGAGAACTTCGACAGCCCGGTCCTCAAGCGCCGCTTCGACAAGGTGGTCTTCGGCGTGCTGGCCGGGACGGCCGAAGCCGCCATGCCCGCCGGCCACGGCCCGATGGGGAAGGCCGGCGCGCCGCCGGCGCTGCCCAAGGCGGACGTTAAGCGCCCGGCCGGCCCGGCCGTCACCGTCACCATCGCCGAGCTCTACAAGAAGCGCAAGGAGCTGGCCAGCAAGCTCGTGCGCGTGAAGGGCAAGGTGGTCAAGGCCAACGCCAACATCCTCGGCCGCAACTGGTTCCACATCGTCGATGGGACGGGCTCCAAGAAGGCCGCCGACAACGACCTGACCCTCACCACCACGGGGACCTCCGCGGTCGACTCCTATGTCTGGGCCGAGGGCGTCGCCGCCTCGGACAAGGACCTGGGCTCCGGTTATTCATACACCGTCATCCTCGAAGACGCCGAGCTCTCCCCGGTCAAATAGCCGGTAGGCCGAAGGTCCCAGGATCCTCTGGGCCCTCCGCGCGGGGTTCATGGACCCTTCGCCCCTGCGCCGAAACGGGGTTCCAGAGCATGCTATCGGCATGAAGAGCATGGTCCTGGCGGGAGCGCTGGTGGCGGCGGCGGGAGCGGGATTCACGCGCGACGCCGTCAAGGCGCCGCAGGTTCAGGCCGCAGAACCGGCCGCCCACGAAGCCGCGGCGGCGGACCCGCTCACCAAGGCCATCCTCCAGGCCGCCGTGGCTAGAGGCGACGGCGGGCTGGTCTCGGTCATCCGTCTCGACCCGGCGATGACCGGCGTCGACCACGAGCAGTTCCTCACCCGCGGCGTCCCGGCCGCCTCTCCCGAAGCCCCCGCCCCTAAGTAGGCCCCGGACCGAAGAGGGCGCCGTGGAGCGCCCGCACCGCCCGCTCCACCTGGGCGTCCTTGACCACGAAGGCGATGTTGATCTCCGAGGCGCCCTGGGAGATCATCTCGACGTTGACCTGGGCTCCGCGCAGCGCGGCGAACACCAGCCCCGCCACCCCGGGAGTGGAGCCGATCCCGTCCCCGACCACGCAGACCACGGCGCGCCCGCGCTCGACGCGCACCGCGAACCCCGCGCGGAGCTCGCGCAGCGCCGGCTCGAGGCGGGCCGCGTCGGCGACGCTGGCCGACACGGTGACCTCGGAGGTCGACACCATGTCCACGTCGATCCGGTGCCGGCCGAACGCGGCGAAGATGCGTTCCAGGAACCCGGAGCCCTCCGCCATGCGCGGGTTGGAGACGCTGACGATGGTCTGGCGCCTCTTGAAGGCGATGGACTGGACCCCGGCGGCGCGCGCCGGGGCCTTGGCCAGGATGGCCGTGCCGGGGTGCTCCGGCTTGAACGTATTGAGCACCCGCACCGGGAGGCCGCGCCGGATGGCGGGAACGAGGGTGTGCGGATGCAGCACCTTCCCCCCGTAGTAGGCCAGCTCGCTGGCCTCGGCGAAGCTCAGCGCGGCGATGGGGCGGGCGTCGGGGACGATGCGCGGGTCCGCCGTCATCACGCCGTCGGTGTCGGACCAGATCTGGATCTCGCGCGCGCCCAGGGCCGCCCCTATGATGGCGGCCGTGTAGTCGGAACCGTTGCGGCCGAGCGTGGTCAGCTCGCCGGAGCGGGTGCGGCCGATGAAGCCGGTGACGACGGGGATGCGGGACGGCCGGCCCAGCCCCCGCCGCAGCGCCGCGGAGGCCTCGGGGAGCGGGTTGGCCTCGCCGAAGCGCCCGTCCGTCAGCATTCCGCAGTCGGAGGCGTCGCGCGCCTGGGAGGCGAGCCCGGCTCGGGAGAAGGCAGCCGCGATGAGGCGCGACGACAGGCGTTCCCCGAAGCCGGCCGCATAGTCGAGGGTGCGCGGGGTGAGCTCCTTGACCAGGGATATCCCGCGCGCCAGCCTCTCGAGCTCCAGCAAGAGCTCGGCCGCGGGGCCGAACGGCACGCGCAGCTCGGCGGCCAGGGAGCGGTGGCGGCGCCGCAGCGCGGCGAGGAGCCGGAAATCCCCCGGCAGGGAGGCGCGGGCCAGCCCGAGCAGGTCGTCGGTGACGCCGCGCAGCGCCGAGACCACCACGACCGGTCGCTGCGCGCGGCGAGCCCGGACGATGGCGCACACCCGCCGGATGCGCGCGCCGTCAGCCACGCTCGAGCCGCCGAACTTCATCACTATCATACGGGGATGTTAGCAACTCGGGGCCTTGACCGGGACGCCGCAGGCGTACATAGTTATGGGGTGCGCCCCCTCCTAGCCCTGTGCCTGCTCGCCCTAGCGGCGCCCCCCCTGCGCGCCGCCGCGGTGAGCAGCCGCGAGGTGGACGCGGCCATCGGCCTCGACGGGGTGATGGAACGGACCTCCGCCCGGGTCGCCGCCCTCGACGGCCTGTCCGAAAAGCTCGAAGACCTCACCGCCCTCTACGCGGAGGAGGGGCTCCCTCCGGCGGGGACGCGCACGGACCTGCGCCGGGCCGCCGAAGCCGAGGACCGGCGCGTCCACGCCTGCCTCTGCGAGTACTGGCACCTGGCCGAGACCATACGGGTCCTGGAGGCGGCCGGCGTGGTCGGCCGGGCGGTGCGCCACGAGGCGGGCCTGGTGGACGCGGGCAAGGCCGCGCAGCTCATGGGCGTGCCGCAGTTCCCCGTCTTCGTGAAGGCCGCGCGGACCCGCGTCCTGCATGCGCTCGAGCGCGAGGATCGCGCCTATGCGACGGCCCTCAAGCGGGCCGCCCGTCGGCGTACGGAGCGCATGGTCGCGGCGACGGCGACCGGCGTCCTGGCCCTGGCCGCCGCGGCCCTCGCCCTGGCCCGCAGGCGGGAGCCTCCCGCGCGCGTCATGACCCCCTCCGCTCCCCGGATGGCCGCGCCCAACGACCCGCCCCGCCTCACCTGACCCGTGCTATATTAGCGCCATGGACCCCTTGGCCCTGGCCTTCACGGCGGCGCTGGCCGCCGGCGCGGACGTCCCGCCCCTGCCGGCCGGGGCCGCGCAGGATGCGGCCAAGGCCGCCGTGCTCGAAATCCTCAGAGGCACCGAGGTCCCCCCGCCCTACATCGAAGCCCTCTTCGCCGACCCGCGCTGCGCCCTCGACCAACGCGTCGCCGACCGCTTCAACAACCCGCCCCCCAACCAGGGCGAGGCCCTGCCTTGGGACGAGTACCGGCGCCGGGTCGTCTCGGAGGAGCGCATCGCCGCGGGGGTCAAGTTCCTCTCCGAGCACGGCCCGGAGGCGTCGGCGGCGGGAGCCGCCTTTTCGGTCGACCGGGGCATCTTGGCCGCCATCGCCGGCGTCGAGACCTTCTACGGGCGCAACACGGGGACCTACCCGGTCTTCAACGTCTACTACACCATCGCCAACCTGGTCCCGCGCCGGTCTTCTTGGGGCGCCAAGGAGTTGGCGGCGCTCATCCGCATCCACTATAACGACGCCAGCGACCCGTTCGAGGTCCGCGGCTCCTGGGCGGGCGCCTTCGGCTTCGTGCAGTTCATCCCGTCGAGCCTGCTGGCCTACGGGGTGGACTTCAACGGCGACGGACGGCGCAGCCTGACCGACTGGCCCGACGCCTTGGGCAGCGCGGCCAACTACCTGCGCCGCAACGGCTATCCCGCCGGCGCGACGGATTTCTCCCACACGTCGCCGGTGTACTGGTCGGTCTACGCCTATAACCACTCCGACAACTACGCGCGGGCCGTCCTGGCCCTGCGCGAGGCCATCGTCGCCCGCACCTCCGTCCGCCGCCCCTCGGCCCGTTAAAGCAACGAAAGGAGGACGCGGGCCAGGGCTTTGAAATCGTCCAGGTCGTTGTAGGCCTGGGCGCTCATGCGCAGGTAAAGCTCGCCGCCGACGGGGAACACCGGGACCTCGACCTTGCGCTTCTGGAGCGCGGCATGGACGCGCTCCGCGCCCGGCCGGCCAGAGCCCCAGCGCCGGGGAAGGACGACGGGGACCATCGCGGCGTACATGGAACGCGGGCCGGGGATGGAGAAGCCCGTCTTCTCCGCGACCAAGGACGCCCCCTGCCAGGCCAGCGCCCGGTTGCGGGCCATGAGACGGCCGGCTCCGAGGCGGCGGTGGAAGGCCAGCCCCGCGGGGGCCGAGAGCCAAGGGCTCGGGTCGCGTGTGCCGGTCCAGGCGAACTCCTCGAGGAATCCCTGCCCGGCGTTGTTCGAGGTGACCACCGGCACGAGGCCGTCCTGCACGGAGCGACGCGCCCACAGGATGGCGCTGCCCTTCGGGGCGAAGAGCCACTTGTGGAGGTTGCCGGTGTAGTAGTCCGCCCCGACGGCGGGGATGTCGAGGGGGATTTGTCCGGGAGCATGCGCCCCGTCGACTAAGAGGCGCGCGCCGGCGGCCTTGGCCAGACGGGCCACCTGGCGCACCGGGAAGACCAGCGCGGTCGGGGCGGCAATGTGGTCGACGACGACCAGGCGCGTGCGCGGCCTGAGGGCGCGCTCGAACGCCTGGACGACCTCCTCGGGGCCGCCCAAGCGCGCGGGGACGCGCGCATAGTCCACGCCGAATCCGCGCTCGGCGGCCAGGCGTTCGGCGGCGAAGCGCACGGCCGGATAGGCCGTGTCGGCGAGCAGGCAGCGCTCGCCGCGACGCCAGGGCAGGCTGCGCAGGACGGCGTTCGCCCCCGTCGTGGCGTTGTCGACGAAGACCACGTCCTCCCCGCGCGCGCCGACGAAGCCGCCGATGTCCGCTGCCGCGCGGCGCAGGCCGCCCGGCAACTCGTCGTCCATGAAGACGACGGCCTGGCGTTCCAGGCGCGCGCGCCAGCGGTCCTGCTCCTTGAGCACCGCCCGCGGGCACGCGCCGAAGGAGCCGTTGTTGAGGTAGCGCCAGGAGGGGGCGAGGGTCCAGAGCCGTCTTGAGAGGGCGTTCATCGTTCCCCCATCGTAGCAAGCTTGCTAGGATGCTGGTCCGGAGGGACCTATGCGATTCATGATCATCGGCGGCGGGATGCAGGGGCGCGCGTGCGCGTTCGACATGGTGCGCCAGGACGGGGTGGAGGAAGTCCTCCTCGCCGACGCCTGCGACGCGACGCTGGCCTCCGCGAAGCGGTTCCTCAAGTCCCCCAAGGTCCGCTACGCCAAGGCCGACGCCTCCAAGCCCGACGCCGTCGCCGCGCTGGCCAAGGGCCGTAGCACTCTGGTCAGCTGCGTCCCCTACTTCTTCAACCTGGGCCTGGCCAAGGCCGCGCTCAAGAACAAGGTCAACTTCGTCGACCTGGGCGGCTCTACCCCCGTCGTCTTGAAGGAGCTCGCCCTCGACAAGGCCGCCAAGAAGGCCGGCATCGGCATCGTGCCGGACTGCGGCCTGGGCCCGGGCATGACCAACATCATCGGCGCCGCGGCCATCAACGACCTCGACCGTGCCGACGAGGTCCTCATCCGCGACGGCGGCCTGCCCCAGAGCCCCCGTCCGCCGATGAACTACCTGCTCACCTTCTCGGAACACGGCCTCATCAACGAGTACGTGGGCACCGGCCTGTCGCTCAAAGGCGGCAAGCTCATCGAGGTGAAGGGCTGCTCCGAAGTCGAAGCCGTCGATGTGCCGGGCCTGGGCGTCTGCGAGGCCGGCCATGCCGCCGGGGGCCTGTCCACGATGGCGATGACCTTCAAGGGCAAGGTCAAATACCTCGACAACAAGTTCATCCGCTACCCCGGGCATATGGCGGTGGTGAACGCCATGAACGCCATGGGCTTCTTCGACGAGAGGCCCGTCAAGGTCGGCAAGGCGGAGGTCTCCCCGCGCGCCCTGGCCGCCGTCCTGTTCCGCCGCCACTTCGACCGCCCCGGGGAGAAGGACCTCGTCGTCATCCAGGTCACGGCCAAGGGCGTGAAGGACGGCCGGCCAGCCAAGGTCGTCTACGACATGGCCGACCGCTACGACGACGCCCATAAGATGACATCGATGATGCGCACCACGGGCTTCCCCGCCGCCATCATCGCCCGCATGCTGGCCGACGGGAGCATCCCGCCCGGCGCCCACCGCAACGAGGTCGGCGTCCCGGCCCCAGAGTTCTTCAAAGAGATCGCCAAGCGCGGCTTCAAGCTGACCCGCAGGTTCGAGTGGCTGTAGGCGGGAAGTCCCACTGGCCCATCCTCGCGGGCCTGGGGGCGGGGGTCGGGCTGGGCCTGGCCGCCCGCGCCGGCCTGCCGCCAGCCACCCTCGAGTGGCTGGTCGGGAGCGTGGCCCAGCCGCTCGGCCAGCTCTTCCTGCGCCTGGTCTTCATGGCCGTGGTGCCGCTCGTCCCCTCGGCCCTGGTCCTGGGCGTGGCCGAGATCGGCGATGTGGGCAAGGTGGGGCGGGTCGGCCTGCGCACCCTGATGTTCACGGTCGTCTTCTCCGGGGCTGCCGTGCTCCTCGGGGTCGGCCTCACGAACCTCGTACGCCCGGGCGAAGGCCTGCCCGAGGCCGCGCGCTCCGAGCTCCAGGCCCGCTTCTCGGGCGGGTCCGCCGCCCAAGCGGCCGTGGCCAACGCCGGCAAGGCCAAGGGCGCGGCGCAGACCCTGACCGAGCTGATCCCGAAGAACCCGCTGGCCGAGGCGGTCAACGCCTTCGAGGGCGGCCTCATCCCCCTCATGGTCTTCAGCCTGGCGCTCGGCGCGGCGCTGGCGGCGATGGACGAGGAGACGACCAAGCCGCTCAAGGACCTCCTGCGCGCCCTCCAGGGCGCCATGCTCAAGATTATCGGCTTCGCGATGACGCTGGCCCCCGTCGGCGTGGCCGGCCTCGTCTTCTCGGTGACGGCCACGGCGGGCCTCGACGTGGTGGGCATGCTGGCCAAGTACGTCGCCCTGGTGCTGGCCGCCCTGACCCCTGCACTCGGTCTTCGTCTACGGGACCGCGCTCAAGTTCGCCGCGCGCCGGAACCCCCTCGAGTTCCTGAAGGGCTCCTCCGGGGTCCTGATGACGGCCTTCGCCACGAGTTCCTCGAGCGCCACGCTCCCGCTGACCCTCCAGGCCGCGCGCGAGGAGCTGAAGATTCCCCGCGCGGTGGGCGACTTCGTGCTGACCGTGGGAGCCACCGCCAACCAGAACGGCACGGCCCTCTACGAGGGCGTGACCGTGCTCTTCCTGGCGCAGTTCTTCGGGGTCCACCTGTCGTTCGGACAGCAGGTGATGGTGGTGCTGTGGTCGGTGATGGCCGGGGTCGGCACGGCCGGCGTCCCGGGGGGCTCTCTGCCCCTCATCGTCGTCGTCCTTCAGAACATCGGGGTGCCCGGAGAGGCCATCGGCATCATCCTGGGCGTGGACCGGCTGCTCGACATGAGCCGCACGGTGGTCAACGTCGGCGGCGACCTCGTCATCGCCGCCTGCGTGGGCGCCTCCGAGGAACAGCCCGGCGTCGGGGCTTAGGCCTTTGGGCCCATAGAGGGCCCGGTCCGTCGACCCAGGAACGCGCCCGGCCGCCGGGCTACCCTATTAAGGATGAAGGAGCACATCCCCCTCATGAGCTTCCTCGGGCTCATCTCGGTCTCGGCTTTCTTGGCCTACTCCTCCCTCTCCCACCCCGTCGACCCGCGCATGGTGGACGAGGCCGTCGAGCACAACCCCTTCCCCGCCGCCGCGGCCCTGCCCCGGGAGAGCATGCGCGACGCCCTGACCTCTTCGCCGATGCCCATCGGCCCGGCCGGCTACAAGATGTCGCCGAACGCGCAGCCCGCTCCCGCCGTCCGGACCATGCCGCGGGGAGAGCGGAAGGTCGCCCCCGACTCCGTCCTCGCGAAGCTCTTCGCCGCCCCGGCCGGCTTCCTGATGCGCCGGACCGCCTTGAAGAGCGCCGCCGACCTCCGGACCTTCCTGTCGGACAGGAAGGCGGTGGACTCCTACCTCGATTCGGCCCCGGTGCGCCTGGCGATGCGCCATCCCTCCGTCGCCAAGTCCATCCTCACCAACGGGGCCCTGGTGCGCGCCTTCCTGTCCACCCCCGCCATGGCTGACCCCGCGGCCGTGCGCCGGCTCGTGAAGAGCCCGCTCATGAAGAAGCTCCTCGACTGCCCCGGCATCCAGGGGGCGCTGGCCGACCCGGCGGTGATGACGCGCCTGGGGGCCGACCCGAAGACCCTGGAGTTCGTGAGCGCGCACCCGCAGGTCCTGGGCGCGATCTCCGCCGCCGCCCCCGCCCTCGCCGAAGCCTTCGGCGGATAGCCCTACCGGCAGGTCCCCGAGCCGCAGGTCAGGGTCCCGCAGCACTGGTACGAGCTCGTGCAGGCTTGGCCGCGGTTCGAGCATGAGCCGTCGGAGCAGACGCCCCCCGAGCAGGTCAGCGTGGAACAGCACTGGCTCGATGCGGAGCAGCCGGCGCCCTTGCGCCCGCAGACGCCGTCCGAGCACACCCCTCCCGAGCAGGTCAGGGTCCCGCAGCACTCCGAGGAGCTGGCGCAGCGCGTCCCGGAGCTCTGGCAGGAGCCGCCGCTGCAGACCTTATTGGCGTTGCAGAGCATCGTGCCGCAGCAGTCCGCGCTGGACGAGCAGCGCTGGTCGGCGCCCTGGCAGGAGACGACCCCGTCGCCGCCGCCCGAGCCGCTGCAGGAGAGGGCCAGGAAGACGGGGAGCAGGAGGAGGGCCCGCAGGAAGGTCCGCGCCATGCCCGAAGTATAAAGGAAGCGGGCGGGGCCGACAAGGGACCTCCGCCCTAGCGCAGCAGGGGCAGCAGGCTGGAATAGGAGTCCGTCCACAGCGGGTCGCGCGGCGTGGGGCGCATCCCCAGCCAGTCCCCGTCCGCCGCCAGCGGGGCCAGGCGGGCGGGGTCGGCGGACAGCACGACCCATTCGGAGGGCAGCGCGCCGTCGGCCGAGGGCTCGCCGTCGCGGCGCCGCGCCGCGGCCAAGCCGGCCGCGTCGGCCTGGCGCGCGAAGGCGCGGGCCAGGCGCAGATGCCGGTTCGTCACATGGAAGGCCAGCAGCCCGCCGGGAGCCAGCCTCGAGCGGTATAGCTCCAGCGCCTCGCGCGTCACGAGGTGGACCGGGATCGAGTCGGAGGAGAAGGCGTCGACCACGAGGAGGTCGTAGCGCGGCCCGTCCTCCTGCGCCAGCGTCAGGCGCGCGTCCCCCGGCGCCACGCGCACGGACGCCCCGCGGCCCTCGGCGTCGGCGAGGAAGGTGAAATGGGCGCGCGCCATGCGCTCGACGGCGGGGTCGAGCTCATAGAAGACCAGCTCGTCGCCGGCCAGCGCATAGGCGGCCAGGGTCCCCGCCCCCAGGCCGACCACGGCGACGCGCGCGGGCCGGCCCCGCTGCGCTGAACGCAGCGCGGCGAACACCGCCCCGGCCGGCCCCGCGCGGTGGAAATAGGTCAGCGGCTCCCCGCGCCGGGAGGGGTCGAGGCTCTGACGGCCGTGGATGGTGTTCCCGTGCGTCAGCGTCATCCAGCGCCCGGCCGGGTCGCGCTTGACCGTGAGGACGCCGTAGAAATCGCGCTCCCGCACGACCACGGCGCCGCGGTCGGCCGCGGCGGAGCGCAGCGCGAGGACGGCGACGACGGCTGCCAGCGCCGCGCGAAAGGCCCGCGGGCTGCGCGCCAGATGGTAGGCCAGCGCGGCGGGCACCAGGACCTTGTAGACCGCGCCGAGGACGTCGAGGAAGCCGCCGCGCCAGGGGAGGCGGTCGCCGAGCCAGCAGAGCAGGGCCGCGGCGGCCGCGCAGACGAGGGAGGGGCGCCACCAGCGCGGCTGCGGGTCCTCTCCGGGGGGGCGCGCCGGCATCGCCGAGTCCGGCAGCAGGAGCAACGCCGCGGCGACGGCGGCTCCGTACTCGTGGATGCCGGAGAACGCCAGCGGGGCGAGGAAGCCGTTGAAGAGGCCCCCGGCCGCGCCTCCGGCAGCGGCCCACAGGTAGTACTCGCTCAGGCGGGAAGCCGGCGGGCGCGACCCGGAGAGCCTGCCATGGAGCGCCCCGGCCAGCACGGCCAGCAAGCCCAGGTGGAGCAGCAGGGCCGGGCGCGTGGTCAGGTCGAAGAGCCCGGCGAAAGCCCAGGCCATGGCGGCCAGCGGGGCGACGGCCGCGCACCACCGGGTCAGGGCCGGCCCGCGGCCCGAGAAAGCCCACACATAGGTCGCCAGGTAGAGCGCCAGCGGCGCCACCCAGAGCAGGGGCACCGGCGCGATGTCGGTGGTGATGGTGGTCGTCACCCCCAGCATCAGGCTGGAGGGGACGGCGGCCAGGGCGGCCCAGCGCAGGCCTTCCACCCAGCCCGATGCGCCGGGGGCCTGCGCGGCGGCCGGCCGGCCGGCGCGCGTGCGCCACGCGCATACGCACCAGAGCGCCAGCACCCCCGCGTAGGCGCCGGACCACAGACGGCCCTGCGTCCGGAGGTCCCATAGCGGCTCGACGACGAACGGGTAGGCGAGCAGGGCCCCGAAGCTCCCCAGGTTGCTCGCGGCGTAGAGGAAGTAGGGGTCCTCGGAGCGGCCCGCCCCGGCCCGCGCGTACCAGCGCTGCAGGACGGGCGCCCCGGCGGCCAGCGCCAGGAACGGCAGGCCGGCCGCCCGGGCCAGGGCGGCCAGCAGCGCCGGTGCGCCGGCCCCGGGTTCCGGGGCCCAGCCCTCCCGGAGCCCGGGCGGCAGCGACGCCGCGGCCGCCGCCAGCAGCGCGAGGTGGACGGCCGCCTCCGCGCGCGGCGTCAGGCGGCGCAGCGCGTGGGCATAGGCGTAGCCGACGAGCAGCGCCGCCTGGTAGAAGAGCATGCAGGCGGTCCAGACCGCCGCCGTGCCCCCGAAGAGCGGCAGCAGGGCCTTGGCCGTCATCGGCTGGACGAGGAACAGGAGCAGCGCGTTGGCCAGGGACGCCGCCGCGAAGAGCGCGGTCGCGGAGCCCCCGGGCGGGAGCCTCACCACGGGCGCTGCCGCAGCCCGGTGGAGCCGCGGTCGGCGAAGAACGGCAGCAGCGCGGAGACCTTCGGCAGGACGGCCTCGGCGACCTTCTCGCCGGCCTCGATGATCTCCTTGGCCCGGTGCAGCTCCGTCCAGGAGAACCCGGTCAGGTCGGGATGTATCTCGACGTGGGCGAGCTGGGAGCGTGATTTCGCGATCTCGTATTCCATCGTGTAGATCATCTGGAAGAAGATCTGGGCCATGTTCGGGGCCTGTAGGGCCTTGGGGAGGGTCAGCTCCTTGAGGCGTTCGAGGTCGAGCTCGAGCACGGCCTCGCCGAGGCGCCTGTCGCGCAGTCGGGTCTTGCGGGAGCCCGCCGGCATCGTTAGGTTGACCGCGACGAGGAGGTCCGCGCCCATGCGGCTCACGGTCCGGATGGGGACGGGGTCCACGAGGCCGCCGTCGACCAGGAAGCGCCCCTGGTGCGGGAACGGCTGGAAGACCAGCGGGATGCCGCAGGAGGCCCGGACCGCGTCCGCCACGCGCCCCTCGCGGAAGACCACCTCCTCCCCCGTCTCGATGTCGGCGGCCACGCAGGCGAACGGGATCTCGAGCTCGTGGAACTCGCGCTCCCCGAAATAGGACTTCAGGAAGCGGTGCAGCGTCGTCCCGGCGAAGACCCCGGAACGCGGCACGGTCAGGTCCCAGAAGAGGTTCTCCCAGACCCAGGCCCGGTCGACCCCGACGGCGATCTTCTCGATGTCCGAGCCGGTCAGCCCCAGGGCGTGCAGCCCCCCCACCACCGAGCCGATCGAGGTCCCCGCCAGGCAGTCGATGGGGATGCCCGCGCGCTCGAACGCCTTGATGATGCCGATCAGGGCATAGCCGAGCGCGGCGCCGGTTCCCAGGGCCACGCCCACGCGCAGGCGCGCGAAGCGGCGCGCCAGGCCTTCCACCCCGGCGCGGGCGCGCGCCTGGGAGCGCAGCGCGTCGAATACCCCGCGCGCGCGGCACTCCGCCCCGAGGCCCTCGGGCCACGGCACCAGCACCCATTCGCGGCCCTTCGAATAGACCAGCTCGTCGGGAGCCGAAGCCCCCAGCCAGACCTCTAGGACCCGGGCCGGGGAGGGCGTGAAGGCGGCCAGCTCCGCCTGCCGGCTCAGGAATTCCGGCTTGCCGGCCTGCGAGCCGGCCAGGACCCATAAGTCCGCCTCCGACAACGCGGCGCGCTCGACGTCCTCCCGTCCCCCGCGCAGCGAGAGCAGCACGTAGTCGGAATGGTCGCGCAGGAGGTTGAAGAGCAGAAATAGGCTCCGGTACAGGCGCCCCGACAGGGCCTGCGGCGTGATGCTGAGCACCCCCAGCCCGGACGGGTGCGTCTCGAGGATGTCCGAGAGGACGCGCGGGTCGCGCAGGTCCCGCCCGTGCAGGTCCTCCTCCCCGACCGGCCGTCCCGGCAGCCCCAGCGACCTGGCCGCGGCGCCCGTCCGCGGGTCGAGGTCCACCAGGATGACCCGACGCCGCGTCTGTTCGGCCAGCGCATGCCCCAGGGCGGCCGCGAACGCGGCGCGGTCGTCGTCCGGGAGGGCGCCGACCAGGGCCATCAGGCGGGGCTGGGGCCTCTTGCCCCGGCCCAGCCTGGTCTCGGTCGAGAGGCGCAGCGAGAGCGAGCGCGAGAGCTGGAGCAGGAGGGCCGGGCTCTCGGCCAAGGCCGCGGAGAAGTCGGCCTTGGAGAGGACCAGGAACTCGCAGGTCGTGTCGAGGACCGCGGTGAAGGCCCGCGGCTCCCCGGAGAGCAGCGCGGTCTCCCCCACGGTGTCCCCGCGCGCCCGATAGCCGAGAACATGGGTCCTGCCGCCCCGTTCGGCCCGGACCTGCACATGGCCCGAGGTGATGACGTAGAAGGAGTCCGGAGGGTCGCCCTGCGAGAACAGGGTCGCGCCCCGCGGCAGGGACAGCGGCTTCATGGTGGCCGCGACCTTGGACAGGTCATCCAGGGTCAGGTCCTTGAACAGCGGGATCCTGCCCAGGAACGGCTTGAAGGATTCGATCTCCTCGGGGGTCATGCCGACGGAGCTAATCTAGTATAATCAGCCCCGGCCGCGCATTTCTAACGCGCAGGCCATGAGGCCGATCACCGTCTTCGCGTCGCGAATCTTCCCCGAGCGGATCCATGCCAGAGCCGCATGGAACGGGACTTCCACCGCCTCGAGGAACTCGTCGTCGTCGAGCGACATGGGTCCTGGCCGGAGGCCGTCGGCACGGTAGACATGGAGACGCTCGTTCGAGAACGCCGGAGCCGGCCAGAAGGTCAGGAGGCGCGTGACGCGACGCGCCGAATAGCCCGTCTCCTCTTTGAGCTCCCTGCGGATGCAGGCGAGGGGGGATTCGCGCGGGTCGAGCTTGCCGGCGGGGATCTCCCAGGTGGTGCGCCCCACCGGATAGCGGTACTGGCGCACGAGGACGATGGTCTTGGGCCTTATGAAAGGAACGACGGCGACGGCCCCCGGGTGCCCGACGTACTCGCGCACGGCCTTCTTGCCGTCCGGCAGCCGCACCTCGTCGACGAAGAAGTCGATCGCCCTGCCGCGATGGACGGGCCGGCGGCGGACGACGGTCTCGAGGAACCTCTTCGGCACGGCCGCATTATAGCAATCGCATGAGCGCCCCCCCCCAGTTCGTCCACCTGCACAACCACTCCGAGTACTCCCTGCTCGATGGGACGATCCGCCTCTGCGACCACAAGAAGAACCCCTCCGACGCCCTCAACCGCCTCGCCCAGTCCGGCGCGAAGGCCCTGGCCCTGACCGACCACGGCAACCTGTACGGGGCCATCGAGTTCTACACGAACTGCAAGAAGGTCGGCATCAAGCCGATCGTCGGCTGCGAGATGTACCTGGCGAAGAAGTCGCGCCACGAGAAGTCCGGCTCCCAGAAGGAGAACTGCCACCTGACGGTCCTGGCCCGGAACTTCGAGGGCTACCAGAACCTGATGGCCCTTTCGTCGAGGAGCTTCCTCGACGGCTATTACTACGACCCCCGCATCGACAAGGAGCTCCTCGCCTCGCACTCCAAGGGCCTGATCGTCCTGTCGGGCTGCCTCAAGAGCGAGGTGAACCAGCTCATCACCGCCGGCGACGTCTCGGGAGCCACGAAGCTGGTGATGGAATACCGGGACATCCTCGAGCCGGGCAGTTTCTTCCTCGAGATCATGGACCACGGCATCGAGAAGCAGAAGCAGGTCGTGAAGGCCATGCTCGACATCCACGAGAAGACCAAGCTCCCGCTCGTGGCCACCAACGACTGCCACTACTCCGGCAAGGACGACTTCGGCGCCCACGACGCCCGCATCTGCATCTCCACCGGCCGCAAGCTGTCCGACACCGCGCGGCTGCGCTTCGACAGCCACGAGTTCTGGTTCAAGGGCGCCGCCGAGATGGCCAAGATCTTCCACTTCGCCCCTGAGGCTGTCGACAACACGGTCAAGATCGCCGACATGTGCGAGCTCAAGATCCCGATGGGCGAGTCCCAGATGCCGCGCTTCCCCACGCCGGACAAGCTGAGCGAGGACGCGTACGTGGAGTCCCTGTGCCGGGAGGGCCTGGCCCGCCTCGGCAAGGCCGGGAACCCCGTCTACGAGGAGCGCCTGGCCTACGAGCTCGGCGTCATCCGCCGGATGCGCTACTCCGGCTATTTCCTCATCGTCTGGGACTTCATCAAGTACGCCAAGGAGAACGCCATCCCCGTGGGACCCGGCCGCGGGTCGGGGGCCGGCGCCCTGGTCTGCTACACCCTGGGCATCACGGCCGTGGACCCGATCGTCCACAAGCTCCTCTTCGAACGCTTCCTCAACCCCGACCGCGTGTCGATGCCCGACCTCGACATCGACTTCTCCGACCGCGGGCGCCCGCGCGTCATCGAATACGTGCGGCGCAAGTACGGCGAGGCCAACGTCGCGCAGATCATCACCTTCGGGTCCCTCAAGGCCCGGCTGGCCATCCGGGACGTGGGCCGGGTGATGGACGTCCCGCTCGCGGACGTGGACAAGCTCGCCAAGCTGATCCCCGCCGCGAGCACCATCCATGAGGCGATGACCTCGGTCCCCGACGTGATCGAGGCCGCCAAGAACCCCGAGACCCGCAAGCTGCTCGAGCTCGCCCAGAAGCTCGAGGGCCTCAAGCGCCACACCGGGGTCCACGCCGCCGGCGTCGTCATCACGCCCGAGGCCGTCGTCAAGTACGCCCCGCTCTCCAAAGGGACCAACTCGGACGACGTGACGACCCAGTACGACGGGGACTGGCTGCCGAAGCTGGGCCTGCTCAAGATGGACTTCCTGGGGCTGCGGAACCTCTCCATCCTCGAGGACGCCGTCGCCTTCGTGCGCAGGCGCCACGACCCGAAGTTCGACCCCTACGACGCCCCGGTGGGCGACGAGAAGACCTACCAGCTGCTGCAGTCGGGCCGCGCGCTCGGCGTCTTCCAGCTCGACTCCGAGGGCATCCGGGACCTCCTGCGTCGGGTGAAGCCCACGACCTTCGAGGACATCTCCGCCGTCATCGCCCTCTACCGGCCCGGCCCCATGGAAGCCGGGATGCTCGACATCTTCGTCGCGCGCAAGCACGGCGCCAAGGTGAAGTACGACCACCCGGCCCTCGAGCCCATCCTCAACGACACCTACGGCTGCATGGTCTACCAGGAACAGGTGATGGAGATCTCCAAGAGCCTGGCCGGGTTCACGGGCGGGATGGCCGACACCCTGCGCAAGGCCATGGGCAAGAAGGTCCCCGAGGAGATCGAGAAGCTCCGGGGCGACTTCGTCAAAGGCTGCGAGAAGAACAAGATCTCGGCGAAGCTGGCCGAGAAGATCTTCGACCAGATCATCAAGTTCGGGGGCTACGGCTTCAACAAGTCCCACACCGTGGCCTACGGGACGGTCTCCTACCAGACGGCCTACCTGAAGGCCAACTACCCGGTGGAATACTTCGCCGCCCTGCTGACCTCGGAGATCGGCCACAGCGCCATCGACGTGGAGGGCAAGGAGAACAAGCTCGTCACCTACCTGGGCGACGCGAAGGCCTTCGGCCTCGCCGTCCTAGGGCCCGACGTCCAGCGCTCGGAGGCGGTGTTCTCCATCGAGGACCGGCCGGAGGGGGCGGCGATTCGCTTCGGGCTCACCGCGGTCAAGAACGTGGGCGCTTCGGCGGCCGAGTCCATCGCGAAGGCCCGCGCCGAGGGCGGGGCCTTCTCCTCCCTCGACGACCTGTGCCGGCGCGTCGACCTGCACGCGGTCAACAAGCGGGCCCTCGAGTCGCTGGTGAAGGCGGGCGCCATGGACTCCCTGATGCAGGGCCTGGCCATCACCGAGGCCCGCGCGCGCCTCGCCCATTCGATCGACACGGCCATCGCGCGCCAAGCCGCCATCAAGGAGGACATGGCCCGCGGCCAGGGACTGCTCTTCGGCGTCGAGATGCCGGCGGCCCGGACCGAGGAGAAGGACGCCGAAGGCGCGGCCGAGCCCTGGCATGAGCACGACCTCCTGAAGGCCGAGCGCGAGGTCCTGGGCTTCTACCTCTCAGGCCACCC
Organism: Elusimicrobiota bacterium; assembly: GCA_016218495.1. Taxonomy (GTDB): domain Bacteria; phylum Elusimicrobiota; class Elusimicrobia; order UBA1565; family UBA1565; genus SCTT01. The sequence continues at coordinate 1,092 of JACRDU010000021.1, read as the reverse complement.
GCTGGTGCGCTGCGAGTCGCTCCTGGGCGCGGTCTCCACGCACCGCATCGCCGACATCGGCTCCGCCCCGCCCCCCAAGGTCCGGCTGGCCGGGATGATCGCCACGGTCAAGAAGGTCATCACCCGCAAGGGCGACCCGATGGCCCGGTGCGTGCTGGAGGACCTCTCCGGGGAGATCCCCCTGATCGTCTTCCCGAAGGCCTATGCGCAGGTCCAGGACCAGCTGCGCTCGAGCGCCATCGTCTGCGTGACCGGGCGCGTCCAGATGGCCCAGGACCTGCGCGCCGAGGACGGGGCGCCCGGACAGCCCGAGATGGTCGTCGAGGAGGTCATGCCCCTGGCCATGGCCGTCAACCGCTTCGCGCGCTCCTTGACCCTGCGCCTGGGGAAGGCGGGCCTCGAGGAGACCCTCCTGTCCGACGTCAAGAAGGCCCTCGAACGGGCCCCCGGCCGCATCCCCGTCGTCTTGCGCCTCGAAGGCCCCGGCGCGGGGGTCACCGTCATAGAGACCGACGAAAAGGTGGAACTGACCGACCGACTTTTTGAACAATTGGGGCGTCTCCTGGGGGAGAAAGCATGGAAGATAGAAAGCGCACCATCCTAGTCGCCGATGACGACCCGGACCTCTTGGAGCTGCTCAAGATGGACCTGGCTTTCCAGGGCTACGAGGTCGTAGCGGCCACGAACGGGAAGGAGGCCTTGGACATGGCCACCGCCCAGAAGGTGGACCTGGTGCTCCTGGACGTCATGATGCCCTATATCGACGGCTACCACGTGGCCGCCGAACTCTCGGCGAAGATGGGCCGCAACGTCCCCAAGATCATGATCATGACCAGCCGCGACACGGTGAGGGAAAAAGGCATCGCCCTTATGTCGGGGGCCGTCTCGGTCCTCCAGAAGCCCTTCGAGATGAAGGTCCTGCATGACCGCATCAAGGAAATCCTTGAGAAGCCCTGACTTTTTGGATAGACTGCCCTTATGACGCCACATCTGTTTCTCGTCGTGACCACCCTCGCCGCGGCGCTCCACGCGGCGCAGCCGGCCGCCCCGGCCCCGGCCAAGAAGACCCCGGCCAAGAAGCCGGCCGCGGCG
>JACRDU010000125.1 GCA_016218495.1 Elusimicrobiota bacterium | reverse complement strand
CGGCGCGGGTAGCGCCGACCCCGAGCGGACCCCCGCGGGGTTCGCTCGATCCTTTGGGGGCCCTCCGCCGTGCCTCTTTCAGGCTCATTCTGTGTTGGAATCGCCCGGATTTCAGGCTCATTCTGTATTGGACAAGTCTGGCTCTAGCGGGCGTCCGCGGGGTGTATTACAATCACCGGGCCATGCCCCGCCGCCGCAGCTCGGACATCCGCCTCGCCGTCTCGGTCAAGGCCGAGCCGCAGGAGGTCTATCGCGCGCTGACCTCCGCGCGCGAGCTCTGCGTCTGGTGGCTCGACCGCGCCGAGACCGACGCCCGCAACATGGGCCGCTGGCGCATGGAGTGGCCCGCCAAGACCGACGGGGCGCGCCGCGAGGCCGCGGGGGTCTTCGTCGACCTGGAGCCCGCCCGCAAGGTCGCCTTCATGGAAGAAGAGCGCACTCTGCCCAAGGGCCTGCCGCCGCTGACGACCTTCTTCATCGAGAAGCGCCCCCGGGGCTCGGACGTCACCCTGGTCCATGCCGGCTTCACCGGCCCCGCGCTGGAGGCCCGTTGGCGCGCGCGCTGGGAGGACTGCCTGGCCAAGCTCAAGTCTTACCTCGAGACCGGCCGGGGACGCAAAGAGGCCACGCTGACCCTGGCCGCGCCGCGCGCCCGATGATCCTGGCCGTGCTCTTCGCCGGCGGCGCCGCGCTCGGCGCGCTGGGGGCCTACGCGCTCTTCTTCAGCGCGCAGAAGGCCGCCGACCCCGCGGCGCTGGCGCGCCGCGTCGCCGCGCTCGAGGCGCGCGTGGGCCGTCTCGAGGGCGGGGTATAATAAGGGATGAGTTCCCACGGCCCCGTCTGGAAGTCGAAGCTCTTCGGAGCCGAACCGGTGCTCCGTCCCGAGGCCCGCATCCGCGCCCAGGTCGACGGGCTCGAGCGCTTCCTCGAGCTCAAGCACCGCTCGCGCGTGCTGGACCTGGGATGCGGCGCGGGCGCCCAGACCCTGGAGCTCGCGCGCCGGCAGTACCGCGTGGTGGGCATGGAGGGCTCGAACTCCGACCTGGTCCCGGTCCGCGAGCGCGCCAAGACGGAGAGCCTGACCGTGCACTTCCTCTCGAACCCGCTCGACCGCATCCCCTACGACGGCGAGTTCAACGCCGTCATCAACGTGCGCAACCCCCTGGGCTCCCTCTCCAGCGAGCGCGACGACCTGCGCTGCCTGCAGGCGGTCCACCGGGCGCTGAAGCTCGGCGGGCGGCTCCTGCTCGACCTGCTCAACCGGGAGTGGCTCGTCCGGCGGCTGGGCGCCTCCGACGGGGCCTTCGACCTAGTGACGGGCCGCATCGACGGCCGCGGGTTCGTCCCCCGGGGCGCCGCCCTCAAGGGCGGGGCCGGGACGCTGCGCCTCTACACGCTGACGGAGCTGCGCCGCCTCCTATTAGAGGGGGGGTTCCGGGTCCGCGGCGTCTGGGGCGACTACCACGGCCGCCCGTATACCCTCGATTCGATGCGCATGATCGTCGTGGCCGACCGCATCGAGCCCCCCAAGAGGACCGTTCCGAAGGAGGACGCGGAGTTCGAGCGCGCCGTCCGCATCAAGGGCCGCCCGCGGTGACGGCGTCCTTCCTCGCGGCGCTCCTGCTCTGCGCCGCGCCGGCCGCGGCGTACGAGACCTTCTCGCTGCCCAACGGCCTCTCCGTCCTGCTCGCTCCGGACCGTTCCGTGCCCGTCGTCGCGCTGGCCTGGGCGGTCCCCGTCGGTTCGCGCCAGGAGCCCAAGGGCCTCTCCGGCTTCGCCCACCTCTTCGAGCACCTGATGTTCCAGGGGTCCCGGCACGTGCCGAGGGGGCGCTTCGACAAGATCCTCGAGGGGCTGGGAGCCGAGAACAACGCCTCCACGCACCAGGACCACACCGCCTATTACGAATCCCTCCCGGCGCACGCCCTGGCCGCGGCGTTCTGGCTCGACGCCGACCGGCTGGCCTTCCTCGACCTGACGGAGCGTTCGCTGCGCAACCAGGTGGATGTCGTGAAGGAGGAGAGGCGCCAGAGCGTGGAGAACGAGCCCTACGCCCCGCTGCTCGCCGTCGGCATCGCTTCGAGCGTCTTCTCGAACTGGTCCAACGCGCACGACGGCTACGGCTCCTTCGCCGACCTGGACGCGGCGCGCCTCTCCGATGCGCGCGCCTTCTTCGCCGCCCACAACGCCCCGCGCGGCCTGCGCCAGGCCGTCGTCGGGGACTTCTACCCGGCCGCGGCGCGGCGCCTGGCGGAGCGCTACCTCTCCTGGATTCCCAACGCCGTCCCGGCCCCCGCCGCGCAGGACGCTTCGGAACCTCCTCAGACCGAAGAGCGCCGCTTCGCCGTCAGCGACCCGCTGGCCAGCCTGCCGGCGGTGGCCCTGGTGTGGACGGGCCTTCCCGTGCGCGGGAGCCGCGAGGCGGCCGCCGCCGCTCTCCTCGGGCGCTACCTCGGACACGGCGACGCGTCCCGCCTCCGTCAGGTTCTGGTCAAGGACGCGCAGGTCGCTTCGGCCGTCGACCAGCCCGAGGGCGGCCTGGGCTTCCCGACCTCCGACGAGGACGAATATCGCGCGCCCGGCACCTTCGGCTTCTTCGTCCTGCGCAGGCCCGAGGCCGCGGTCGAGAAGGTCCGGGGCCTGGTGCTGGCGGAGGTCGCGTCCCTGGCCCGCGACGGCGTGCCCCCCGCCGCGCTCGCCAGGGTGAAGGCCGCCTTGGCCGGCGACGCCGTGCGTGAGCGGCAGACCGCCCTCGGGCGCGCCCAGACCTTGGTCAGGTCCTGGGTCCTCGACGGGGACCCGGAGGCGGCGCAGGCCTGGCTGGAAACCCTCATGACCATCACCCCCGAGGAGACCCGCTCCGCCGCCGCCGAGTACCTGACCCCGGGCCGCCTCAACCTCTTCGACCTGTCCGCCGGAGGGGCGCCATGACCCTGGCCGGGCTGCTGCTCGCCGCCGTCCTCCCGGCCGCCGCGGCGAGCCGGCCGGACATGGGCCGGCCGCCGCCCAGCGGCGCCTGGAGCCCCTTCAAGGCTCCGCCCCGCGTCCACTTCTCGCTCCCCAACGGGCTCAAGGTGGTCTACGCCCAAGACGCCAGGGTCCCTCTGCTGACCGTCCGGCTGGCGGTCCGCGGCGGGACCGCTCTCGGAGGCCCTCGGGGCATCGGGCTGGTGGAGGCCCTGGCGGCCCTGCTCACCGAAGGGACCGAGCTCCGGGACGCCCGGGCCGTGGCGGAGGCGGCGGAGGCGGCCGGCGGCTCCTTGAGGGGTGAGGCGACCGAGGACCATATAATGCTCGCCGGCGACGGGCTGGCCGAGAAGGGGCCGGACCTCCTCGCCCTGATGGCGGAAGCGGCGACTCAGCCCTCCTTCCCGGAGGCCGAGGTCGCGCTGCGCCGGGCCAACATGTCCTCCGAACTGACCGCGAACCGCGCCGAGCCCGATTGGCTGGCGCGGCGGGCCTTCCAACGCGCCCTCTATGGAGAGCATCCCTACGGCGTCTTCGCTCCCGACGAGGCGGCCATCGCGCTGGTCGAGCGCGGCGCGCTGCTGCGCCTGCATAACAAGCTCTTCACGCCCGATAACGCCGTGTTGGCGGCCGTCGGCGCGCCGTCGGCCGAAGAGTTCCGCCGCCTGGCCGAGTCCGCCTTCGGGGCCTGGTCCGGAGCGCAGGACCTGCCGCCCGTGCCTCTGCCCTCGCCGGAGCCGAGGCGCGGACGGCGGCTCGTCTCGGTGGAGCGCCCCGGCTCGGCCCAGGCCGTCTTCCGCCTCGGAGCGGTGACGGTTGGCGAGACGCACCCGGACTTCGAGGCGTTGCGGGCCGCCCACATGGTTTTGGGCGGCTCTTTCGCCGCCCGCCTGAGCACGGACCTCCGGGAGGACAAGGGCTGGACCTACGGCATCTACTCCGGCATCGACGAGGGCTTGGCCGCCTCCGCCCTGACGGTCTCGAGCAAGGTCAGGGGGGAGGTGGCCCGCCGCGCGCTCGACGCCGTCGTCGCGCACATCGAACGCCTGCGCGGCACCCTCCCCTCCAAGCCCGAGCTCGAGCAAGCCAAGAACCTGCTGACCGCTTCGCTGGTGCGCGGGCTGGAGACGCAGGAGGGGCTGGCCGACGCATTCCTCCACGACGCCTTGTACGGCCTGCCCGACGGGCATCTGGACGGGTTCGTCGCGCGGGTGCGCGCCGTCACCCCTGAGCAGGTCCGCGACGCCGCCCGGCGCTGGCTGAAGCCGGCGGACCTGACCTTCGCCGTCGTCGGCGACCCGCAGGTCCTGAAGGCCCTCGAGGGCCTGGGGCCTATTTCCCCGGCCCCTTGACGGCGCAGCCCGCGGGGCGCAGCGCCAGCACCTGCAGCGCCTCGGCCTTGTAGCGCGCCTTGAGCGCCGTCTCGGCCTGGGTCCTGTCGAGCTCGGCGGCCGCGATGCGGGCTTCGGCGTCCTCGGCCGCCTGGCCGGCGGCGCGGGCCTGGCGCAGGAGCATGGCCCGCGTGGAGCGGTCGCGCGCCCGGCGGGCCTGCCGGGTCAGGTCGGCCGCCAGCCTCCTGTCGTCGTCGGCCTCGTCGCGCAGCGACTGCTCCACCTGGCGGTGGCGCCGGACGTCGGCGGCGTAGTCGCCGGAGCGGGCGGCGTGGAACGCGGCCAGGCGCGCGTTGAAGGCCGCGCAGGAGAGCCCCGGCTCTTTGGGGAGGGCTTCGGCGGCCGGAGGCGGGGCCGACGGGGCCGCCCAGGCGGCGGCCCGGTCCTTCACGCAGGCTCCGCCGTGGAGGCGAGTGCCGGCCGGGCAGACCGCCTGGCCCGCCGCGGGGGCGCCCGCGGCGAGGCAAGCCAAGAACAGGAATGCCGTCCTGCGCATGCCGCCCCCCCGGGGGTAGGATGCGCCGGGCCGGTGACGCGGGTGTTTCGGGCAGGTAATGCCCGGGTAAGGGAATCCTAGCGGACCGGCTTGCCGGGCGGGGGGAGGCCCAGGATCTCGGCCTCGGTGAGGGAGATCAGGCCGCGCCGCACGGACTCTTCGAGGGACTTCTCCAGGGTGAACATCCCGTCCTTGCCGCTGGTCTCGATGACGTTGCGCAGCATGTGCGTCTTGCCCTCGCGGATGAGGTTGGCCAGCGCGGGCGTCGAGAACATCATCTCGCGCACGGCGACCATGCCCTGCCCGTCGGCCCGCGACGCGAGCACCTGGGAGATGACGCCCTTCAGGGACCCGGCCAGCTGCACGCGCACCTGCTGCTGCTGGTGGGCGGGGAAGACGTCGATGATGCGGTCGATGGTGGAGGAGGCGTCGCGGGTGTGCAGGGTGGCGAGGCACAGGTGCCCGGTCTCGGCCGCCGTCAGCGCCAGCTGGATGGTCTCCAGGTCGCGCAGTTCGCCGACCAGGATGACGTCCGGGTCCTGGCGCAGGGCGTGCCGGAGCGCCGCTTGGAAGGATTCGGTGTCGGAGCCCACCTCGCGCTGGCGGATGACGGCTTTGGCGCGGTTGTAGGAGTATTCGATGGGGTCCTCGATGGTGAGGATGTGCTTGGCCTGGTTCTGGTTGATGCGGTCGATGAGGCAGGCCAACGTCGTCGATTTCCCGGAGCCGGTGGGGCCGGTGACGAGCACCAGCCCGCTGCCTAGCTCGGCCAGGGCCAGCGCGCGGGGGCCTAGGCCGATCTGCTCGGGCGTGGGGATGACCGAGGAGATGACGCGCAGCACGGCCTCCACCGACCCGCGCTGGCGCAGCACGTTCACGCGGAAGCGCGCCATCTGGGGGATCTGGATGGAGCAGTCGAGCTCCATATGGGCCTCGAACTTGGCGCGCTGCTCCTCGTAGAGGATGGAGTAGACCATGCGCCGCGTCTCGTCCGCGGTCAGCTCGGCGAAGCCCGGGATGTCCTGGATCTCACCGTGCACGCGCGCCAGGGGCGGGCTGCCGGCGGTGAGGTGGATGTCGCTGGCTCCGAGCGCGACGGCCGACTTGAGGATCTCGACGAGTTCCATGACGCCTCCTATCCTTGGGCCCGGGTCGAAAGATGGCGCGAGAGGAAGGCCTCGGCCGCCGCATAGAAGCGCAGCCGGTTCTCGGGCCGGGCGAAGCCGTGGCCTTCGTCGGGGAACAGCATGTATTCGACCTCCTTCCCCTTTTCCTTGAGGACCGAGACGATCTGCTCGCTCTCGGCCTGCTTCACCCGGGGGTCGTTGGCGCCCTGGGCGATGAGGAGCGGGATGCTGATGCGGCCTGCGGCGTGCAGCGGCGAGCGTTCGCGCAGGAACTCGGGCTCCTTGTCCACGTCCCCGACCCTCAGGTCGAAGATGCGGCGCATCGGCTCCCAATAGGGCGGGATGGAGCGGATGAGGGTCTCCAGGTTCGAGGGGCCTACGATGTCCACCGCGCAGGAGTAGACCCCGGGGGTGAAGGCGGCGCCGGCGAGCGCCGCGTAGCCCCCGTAGGAGCCCCCGTAGATGGCCACCCGCGCCGGGTCCGCCGCCCCGCGCGCGACGGCCCAGCGCACGGCGTCGGTGAGGTCGTCTTGCATCTTGGCGCCCCATTCCCTGTCGCCGGCATGGAGGAAGGCCTTGCCGTAGCCGGTGGAGCCGCGGAAGTTGACGCGCAGCACGGCGCAGCCGCGGTCGGCCAGCCAGAGCGCCTCCGGGTGCCAGCCCCAGCGGTCGCGGGCCCAGGGGCCGCCGTGGACGAGCACCACCAGGGGCCGCCTCTCCTGCGTTCCGGCGGGCGGCAGCGTCAGGTAACCGCGCAGGGTCAGGCCGTCCCGCGCCGGGAAGCTGACGGCCTCCATGGCGCCCAGGGCCCGGCCTTCCAGGCCGGGCCGCGTCGAGAATAGGAATTCCGCGCGCCGGCTCTTGCGGTCATAGAGGTAGTAGCAGGGCGGGCGCCGGTCGTTGTTGTAGAAGACCACCCAGAGCGTATCGGCGTCGTCGCGGCTGACCACCTCGAAGTCGCCGGGACAGGCCGCGGCCAGGGCGGCGAAGTCGTCCTTGAGCGCCGGGTCCAGCACCGTCCATTCCAGCCGTTCGGGTTCGACGGCGACGGCCTGGAGGCTGTAGTCCGTGGGGTGGAACAGGGCACCGCCGAGGTCGGCCCGGGGGTCGGAGAAGATCGGGGTCTCGGCGCCGTCTGCGACGCGCATCAGGACCAGGCGAGTGGTGTCGGAGCCCAGGCTGGTCTCGACGTAGAGGGAGGCCCCGTCCGCGCTAAATCCCAGCGCGCCGCCCTGCTCGTCGGCGTCCCAGGAGGCCGCCACGCGCCACGGAGAGGACTCGTCCTCGCGCACGCGCAGCTCGCTGCCGCCGTCGGGGCGCTGGGCCTTCGCCCCGCGCACCCGGAAGTCCGCGTCGGCCAGCCAGCCGATGACGTCGCCCGGGTTCTCGCAGACGCGCCGGAAGGAGCCGTCGCGCAGGTCCACGCGCAGCACGTCATGGACGCGCTTGTCCCTGTCGTTGGCCGTGACCAGCAGCTCGTGGGGGAACTTGGGGTCGGTGGCCAGAGGGTGGGCCTGGGAGCCCTCGAACGGGGTGAGGTCGCGGACGGTCCCCGTCTTCAAGTCCACTTGGTGGATGTGCCAGTTCTCGTCGCCGTCCTTGTCCTGCGTATAAAGGAGGCTGGCGCCGTCGCAGGCCCAGAAGTAGGAGCGTATGCCCCGGCCGCGGTCGTGGGTGAGCGGTCGGGCCGGGGCGTCCGGGCGCGGGGAGTCCGCCAGCCAGACGTTCAGGACCCCTTCGTCCGGGGCCAGGAAGGCCAGCCGCCGGCCGTCGGGGGAGACCTTCGGGGCCGCCTTTACCGGGTTGCCGAAGAGCAGCTCGCGCTCGATGAGGCCGCTCACCGGAACTCCGTGCCCAGCGCGGAGTTGATGCCCGCCTTGTCGATGCGCACGACCACCGCGGCCGTCGGGCCGTCCCAGGCGGTGGAGACGATCTGCGCGGCGAAGACCAGGCGCTCCAGGGTCTTGGCCAGGGCGGCGTCGTCTTGCGCCGCGCCGCCGACCGAGCCACCTCCCTCGAGGGGCAGCGTGCCGAGGTAGCCGCGCAGCCGGTCCCAGGCGTCGAGCAAAGCGGCGTCGCGGGCCTCGGAGCGGGCCTGCGTCTCGTTGGCGGTCGGACGCGCGGGGCGGCCCGTCCCGGTGACCTGCAGGTAGCCGCCCACGTGCATGAAGTGCCCGTCGGGGAAAGCGGGCCAGGCCGGCCGGGCGGGCGCGAAGACGGACGCACAGCCGAGGAGGCCGGAGGCCAGGAGGGGGGCTAGGCGCCGCACGGCGGCATTCTAGCTTTTTGATATACTAATCGCCTGTCCGGGTACGAGTGGCGCGTTCGTCTAGCGGCCTAGGACGCTGCCCTCTCAAGGCAGAGATCACGGGTTCAAATCCCGTACGCGCCACCCGTCCCCGGAAACGACCGAGGGCCGTTTCTCGAGAGAGAAACGGCCCTTCGTCTTACGGGGCGGGGGATTGTTCGAGATGACGAACCGTGGTTTATTGCGCGCCGCGGCGCTCCTATCGGTGATGCTGGCCGGTTGCCGGGGCGCCGATTACTGGCTGGAGAGGCTGGAATCCGATCCGGCCTACCGGTCGGCGGCGCAGGTGCGGCGCGGCGCGGGCTGTAAAGGGCTCGTCCCCATCGAATTCGGCGCGACCTTCCCGGTGCCGGCCCGGGATGGGGAGAACCGCTTCAAGGTCCTGTTCTATCCTACGGACAATGCCCCCGGGATGAGCCGGGTGATGGCGCCGGCCGTCGAGGGCAGCTTCTCCTTGGATTCGCCGGACAAGGCGCGCTGCCTGGCTCTGAAGCCCTCTTCCGCGACGAAATCCCTCGGGCCGGCCGTTCCTCCGGGGACATCGAACGAGGCGTTTTACAGGTCTGCCTTCACTCTTTATTCCTTGCTCTCCCGCGTGGAACAGCTCTATTCAGGCGGCGGCCAACTGGGCGCGGCAGACGAACAATCCCTGCGCGACTTCGCGGGCGCGTTCCTCGCGTTGGCGGAGCCGGGTCTTCTGGAACACTACTACCGCGTCAACCCCGATTTCTGGGAGTGGCTCCGGAAGAATGCCGGGCGTTCGCTGCCTCCCGCCGACCCTTCCCCCGCACCCTAAATTCCAACATCAGCGCAGGCAGTGACTCCTGTCATTTCGGCGAGGGCTGGGCACTGGCACAATCGCTTGGGACGGCGGAGATTTTCGGAGGAATCCCATGAGAGCGCCACGCGCGGCCTTAGCCTCGACAATCCTCGTATTGATTAGTGCTCTTGCCTTCGCGGCAGACCGCTATTTTCTTGTTTCCAAGAGCGCCAGGGGAAACACCTATATCGATACGACCACAGCAGTGCTATATGAGCCCAGGACTCCGTATGACCCTGTCTTCGCCCTCTCCTTGGGGCGCGAATTGGACTGCTGGTTGCGCAGCGAATCGGCGGAGGCATATGAGCTTGTCCATATGTTGATTTCCATGGACGAAGAAGTGGGCCTGTTTTCCAAGCAGTTGGAATTCCGCGTCTATCGAACCTCCGGAGAGCAGATTGACGGCAAGGTGTTTAATGAGCCGAAGTGGAAGCTAATTATTAGGGAAGACGCCGAGCGAACAGCACTTTCGGCCCTCGAATGGGCAGAGAAAAATCTAAAGGCGAAACCGGCGCCTTCCGTGAAATAGATTCCGATTGAAGTGCCGCCTAGATAATGTCCCATCAGCCGGACCCATAGGGAGATTGTTCATGTGCGTGTTGCGCGCAGCCGGACCGAAATTCGATGTGGAACGCTTCATGGCGAGGTCTTCCCTTCGCCCGATTTCGGTTTGGCGCAGAGGGGAGCCTCGCGCCGCGTCAGACCCCAAGGGGCCACGGAACGCCCACTCCGGAGCCAGCGTCAACGTCAGCAATGCCTCCTGGTCGGATTTGCCCAGACAAGCGTCCGACGCCCTCCGCTTTCTCCGTAAGAATAAGGTCGAATTAAGACGCCTTTCGAGGTTTCCAGGCGTGAGTATCCTCTGCTTGGATTTCCCAATCGATCTTCGCATCGGGAGTGGGGCTGTGACTCAGGGAGAGCTATTCCCCAAAGACCTCGTCCGTGAGGCCGGCAACCTCGGCTTGGCGTTGGAATTCACCCTTTATCCGCGTGGGCCGCTCCTTAGAAAGAGTCGGGGCCGTGACCGTCACCGCCGTTCCTGACCCGCGTCATTGAGGCCGGCGATTCAGGGCGGCAGAATTGAGCGAAACGGTGGCAGGAATCGGGGGAACTTACATGTCGAAGCGCATGACGGCAGTCGCAATTCTTCTGGCGATGGTGTGTGCCACGGCGTTTGCGGCGGAACGGTATTTTCTTGTTTACAAGAGCGCGAGAGGGAGCACGTTCCTTGATACATCGACGGCAGTGCTATCTGAGGCCATGAACCCCTCAGATCCGCGCGTATTGGACTGCTGGTTGCGCAGCGAATCAGCGGAGGCATATGAGCTTGTTCATATGTTGATTTCCGAGCCCGATATGGAAGATGGGGTTATGTATTCCAAGCAACTGGAATTCCGCGTCTATCGAAACTCCGGAGAGCAGATTGACGGCAAGGTGTTTGATGGACCAAAGTGGAATGAGATAGTGAGGGAAGACGCCGAGTTGACCGCATACGCGGCCTTCAATTGGGCAGAGAAGAACCTTAAGGCGAAGCCAGCCCCAAGCTCCACCCCGGTGAAGACGAAATCGGCCCCCAGTGCGAGGCAACCATGACTGATTCGCCAATCCCTGCTGCCCCTAAGCTTGATGGCGATGCTGCGGCCATGACGGTGCCTCTGCGGTCGTTGGCTTGGCCGTCCGCATGCGCGGCCTGCGGGGCCGCGGCCGAAACCAGGGCGTCGATTTCAGGCAGGAGCGCTATTGGCGGCCGCTTCTTGGCGGGGTGGGCCGCAGTGTTTCTCCTTGTCCTGTTGGGCTACAACGTCCTGGCTCTTCCTTCCGCGGGCATGGGATTTGCCATCCTCGCCGAGGCAGACATCACAGGGCAGAAGCTGTTCATGGCGCTGATTGCCTACCCGCTCACCGTCTATCCCGCCTCGCTCCTGCGCCGATTCCTCGGCAGACGCTTCGGCCCGCGCGGTGCGGGCGTCGGCCTGGTCGCCTTAGTCCCGGCGTGGCTCTTCTTCTTTCTGTTGTGCGTTAGCCAGCCCCAGGATATCGGGCCCGAGGAGCTTTCCGCATTGATCGGCTTGCTCGTCTTTGGCGCATTCGCGGTTGAGAACCTCATCCGCGTCCAGCTCTATGTGCCGGTCTGCGGAGCCTGCGCCAAGACCCCCATGACGAAAGTAAAGGTCCTCGATTACCACCCTATTCGAAGGGAAGTTCACCTCAACCTGCCTGGGGAGAGCGCCCGGCGAGCCTTCTCGGAGGCAAATCTAGGGGCACAGCCGGTATAGCAATCGGGTATTGCCGAATTAAATGGCGATGATTGCCTGCGTTGACTGCGGGTCAAGAATTGACGAGGCGAAGTCTTTCTGCCCCAAGTGCGGGAATCCCACGAAGTGCCCGGATTGTGGGACACGACGCGCCAAAAAGAGCCAGCGTTTTTGTCCGAAGGACCGCCACGAATATTCTTTGAAGTCGGTGGTGCCTGCCCTTGCCAAATCATCTGCCTGCGTCGATTGCGGGCGTCCCAATCGGGAGACGAAAGGCTTCTGTTCGAATTGCGGCAATCCTACAAAGTGCCCACGGTGTGGGACCCGGCGGGCCAAGAAGAGTCAGCGCTTTTGCCCTAAAGACCGCCATGAGTTTTTGCCGCAAGCACCGGCGACTTCGGGAGACGGGCCGTTGCCTCCTTCATCCCGCAGTAGCCTTGTCATCGTCGCAGGCGTGATTCTGCTCGTGGGCGGCCTAGCCTACCGTTTCCTAGGAAAAGACGATGGCGAATCCCTGGGAGTTCCTACTGAGGCGGTCCGCGAAATTATCGCTGCAGAGGCAACTGCGTCTTGGGACTCCCGACACGCCACGGAATTCCGTTCCCTGGGCCGAGGTGAGGCGTCTACGCCCGGCCGCGAACTGCGTGCCATCGCCTATTACCGACTTTATTTGATGAAAGACCCATTCGCTGAAGACGGGGCAGAGATCAGAACGGACATCATTAGGCTTGAGGCCCGGGCACAAGCAATGCTCGAGAAATGGGTGTCTCAACTCAAGGCCCTCGCCGAGATTCTTGCCTCAGAAAGCGACGACAAAGATGATGTAGTCGCGGCGTTCAAGATTGTCGCAAGAGCGCAAGCCGCCATAGGAGATCATTCCGGGGCCCGCGCGACCATTCTGAACAAGGCGCCATCTCCTTACGGGAACGCACAGAGGGGTGTCGCTGTCCTTGCGGCGCAAGCAGGAGGGTTTGAAAGCGCGCTTGAGTTGGTCGCTATGACATCGGATGACTTTGGTCGGAAGGACGCTGCCTTTGCACAGGTTGCCATTGCCCAAACAGCCGCAGGACAGGAGGAGGCGGCGGCGGAGACCATTCGACGAGTTCAATCAATTGCTGCTCGCCTTGACTTTCTGCTCCAGACTGCAATCATGCAGGCACTCCGCGGGGACAGGAGCACTGCGCTTGCGCGCGCCAGCGAAGCAATGAGTATCGCGGCAGAGCACCCCTCCCTCTACTCGCTCCACATGGCCCCAATCCGCGCCAATTTCTCTCTAAGGCCTCGTTAAAAAACAACTGATTCATCTCGGCTTGCGTCCTTCTGGATGAATCGTATAGTTCCAGTCGCCGTGAAATTGCTCGCGTGCGATGTTGAGGCTGGACATCTGCGTGTCTGAGATCTTCGCCCCCTCGGG
>JACRDU010000020.1 GCA_016218495.1 Elusimicrobiota bacterium | reverse complement strand
GTGAACGTCGAGTCCCACGTACATGGTAGACTGATACACAGCTCGCCTCCTTTGTGTGGCTCTGCGATGCCTCACGGCATCGTAACCCACGGCTCAAAGGACGGCGAGCCTCTTTTTTCAGTCAACCATTGTGTCTAGGCACACTTGACAATCGACGGAATCGAAGTATACTCATTGTAGATACGTTCTGGAGGCGTCGATGAACGCTACAGTCCAAAAATGGGGCAATAGCTTGGCTTTGCGCATTCCCCACTCTGTTGCCAAGGATGTTCACTTGCATCAAGGCTCGGTCGTCGACCTTCAGGTGGTCGAAGGTGAGATGGTCGTGAAGCCGAAGAGTAAGAACAAGCTTTCGCTCTCTCGATTGCTCAAAGGCGTCACGCCGCGGAATCGCCACGCTGAGCAGTTGTTGGGTGGCGGACAAGGCAAGGAAGTTTGGTAATGCCTCCCTCCTACTGCCCAAAACGTGGGGATGTGGTTTGGCTTTCCTTCTCGCCCCAGGCGGGCCATGAGCAGGCCGGCAAACGGCCAGCCCTGACCTTGTCCCCCGAGGCCTACAATCGGAAGGTCGGATTGGCAATTTTCTGCCCGATTACCTCTCAGGTCAAAGGCTATCCATTTGAAGTCTCGATTCCCAATGGGTTCAAGGCTGAGGGCGTTGTCCTTTCGGATCAGGTTAGGAGTTTCGACTGGCAATCTCGTGGGTCTCAGTTCTTCTGCAAGCTGCCTGATTCTGTTATTTCCGAAGTCTTGGGAAAGCTTGAAGTCTTGTTGAGTTGAGGTGCCTAACTTGGCGATGAGCCTGACGCGCGCCGTTTTAAGGAATCCGTTGGCGCGCGCCCCCCAGCCTCGCGTTATGCGCAACGAGAACGGGGCATAGGCCTTGACGGAACGTACGCTTTCCGGTACGCTATCGGCATGACCACCCTGACCGCCAGCGTTGCCCGCGCGACCCTCTACCGGCTCCTCGATCAGGCTGCGTCCTCCCATGAGCCGATCCAGATTACGGGCCGTCGTTCGAACGCCGTCCTGATTTCCGAGGACGATTGGCGCTCGATTCAGGAGACGCTCTATCTCCTTTCAATCCCCGGGATGAGGGAGTCCATTCGCAAGGGCCTCAAGACGCCGACGAAGGAGCAGGCGAGAAAGGCGTCTTGGTAGTCTGGCGACTCGTTTACACGAGGGAAGCCCAGACGGACGCCAAGAAGCTGTCGTCGGCCGGCTTGCGCCCCAAGGCCGAAGAGCTCCTGGCCGTACTAGAGAAGAATCCGTTTCAAAACCCTCCCCCATTCGGGAATTTAGTGGGCGACCTGGCGGGGGCCTATTCTCGCCGGATAAACATCCACCATCGCCTGGTCTACCAGGTCATCAAGAACGAGAGGGTCGTGAAGGTGATTCGCATGTGGGCGCATTATGAATGACGCGCCCGCATGACTCATGGAGGGGGGCGATATGGGCTTTTTTCCTCGGTCGTTGGCATTCCTGGCCGCGATGGCGGCATTCGGCGCGGCGGCGCCCGCAGGCGGCGGCCTTGACCTGAAGCCGTTCCGGACCTATTCCGACTTCGAAGCGGATGAATACGGAGAAGGGAGCGGCTATACCATCTGGCTCTGGAAAGAAGGGGAGAAGCTGCGCGGCTTCCTCACCTACAAAGAAGGCTCTCCCGACGCCAGCGGCAATATCGGCGAATTGGAGAAGGTGGAATTCGACCCCAAGACGGGAGCGTTGTCCTTTTCCTCCAGAGTCGAGGCGTGCGGCAACGCCGGAGAGGGTTTCAAGTTCTTGCCGGTGGCTTCATATGCGTTCAAAGGGAAGCTCTCGGGGAAAAGCGCATCCGGCGTATTGAAGGCGACCTACCCGGACAGCGAGGATGGCGTCAAGAGGATGAAGGTGTCCCTCCCGCTCCAAAGCTCCGATTCCAGCGCGCTCTTTCGCGCATATCCCTCGTGGGAAAGGCTGATGGCCGCCTGGCATCACTGCCCATGAGTGAATTGCTCACCGTCTATCTCTGGGTGCTGCTGCTGACCAGCCTGTCGGCGGCGGTCTTCCTCGCCAGCAGGGTCTCCGGCGCCGACCTCAAGGTCCGCCTGGCCGCCTATTTCGCCCTCTACAACATCGCCTGCGTCCTCCTGCGCTTCGTCATGCCCACGCGCGAGATGGCCATGGCGCTCAACTGGATGAACCCCCTGCTGGGCCTCACCTTCAACATCATCCTGCCCTTCGACCGCGCCATGGCCATCGCCGACCCCGCCGCGCGCATCGCCGTCCGGGCCACGGCGACCCTGTTCGGCTCGACGACGGCTTGGTTCGGGCTGGGCTGGGTGACTGGCGCGATGCTCGACGACAGGCTGAGGGGATAGCTCAGGTGAAGACGGCCAGCGCGTCCTGAAGGACCCCGAGCCTGTCCTCCAGCCCCAGGGAGGCCGGCAGGGGCTGGATTTTCAACCCCACCAGCGGGACCCCGCGCGCCTCGGAGACGGCCTTCGAGGCGTCCGCCGGGGTGAGCAGGGACTCTGGGCAGGCCGTGGAGAACGGCGCATGGGAGTCCCTCCAGGCGCCGTAGTCGGGATGGGCCGGGGTCACCCCCGAGAAGAACAGCGCCCCCAAGAGACCCGCCGAGCGGGCGGCCGCTATGTGCTCCAGCGGCGTGCGCTCCGAGCGCCCTTCCAGGGCCGAGCGGCCCCAGTTGAGGGAGACGGCCGCGCCGGGGACGGACTGGACTACGGCCAGCTCGGCCTTGAGGCTCAGGAAGCCCTTGTCGTGGGCCCCGTCCGGCCGGGCCGCGTCGCAGTGCTCCACCATCAAGGTCGCCCCGCTCCAGTCCCAGGAGGCCAGCGTGCGCAGGGACTCGGCGAAGCGTTCCGGACAGGGGTCGGGCCGGGGGGCGGAATGCAGCTCTACGGCCAGCACGGACGGGCGGCCCATTCTGGCGTTGAGGCGGCCCACGGCCTGCCTGGCCTCTTCCATGAAGCCCAGGGCCGCATGGCGCCCCCCCTCGTCCCTAGAGGCCAGGCCGAAGCGCCGGTTCGCCTTCAGGCGCTCCATGGTGCCGGGCAAGGTCGTCAGCACGAAGGTCCAGCCCGGCTTCAGGCGGCCCAAAAGCCAGCCCTCGTCATGGCGGTGCAGGGAGCCGAAGAAGGGCTGTTCCAGGCCGGCCAGGGGCAGCCCGGCCAGGGCCTCGTAGAGGGCCCCCTCCCCGGCCGGGTCGAAGGGCCCCGGAGCCGTGGCGGCATAGGCGGCCAGATGGAGGCGCATGGCTTATCCTAGAAATTTGAAGGCCCCCTTGGTGGAAGGGGGCCTTCGGTGCTTCGGTGGTGTTGGGAGGCTTAAATCCGCTCTTCCAGCTTCGCGCCGCAGGTGTTGGGCCAGACGCAGGGCCGGAACTGGGCGATGACGGGGGCCGCAGGGGCCTCGTTGGCGCAGGTGTTGGGCCAGACGCAGGGCTTGAACTGGGCCACGGCCGGGGCGGCCTTGGGGGCGCACTTCTTGGGGTACACGCAGATCTCGAAGTCGGCGGCGGCGACCGTGACGGCCTCGGCGGCGCAGGTGTTGGGCCAGACGCAGGGCTTGAACTGGGCCAGCTGGGGCTGGGCGGCGGGGGTCAGGCTGAGCATCAGGATCAGTTCGATCATTTGAATCTCCTCTAAATCTCTAGGACTAGTATACGCATGGGCCCTTCGGTCCCTGATGATTCAGGTCAATGAAATCCGTTGATTGCCGCCGTTGATGGGACTCATTGACCGCGGTCAACTCCGCGCCCGGGCCGTGGTATAATCTCACGACTCAGAAAGTCGCGCCAGAAGGAGCGTAAGACAGTTAAATGCCTACCGGAAAAGTGAAGTGGTTCAACGACCAGAAGGGCTTCGGATTCATCACGCCGGACGACGGTTCCCGCGACTGCTTCGCGCACTACAGCGCGATCATGGACGAAGGCTTCAAGAGCCTCGCCGAGAACCAGGCCGTCTCGTTCGAGATCGAGGCCTCCGACAAGGGCCCTCGCGCTACCAGCATCAAGAAGCTCTAAGAGCCGCTTCAGGACCCGGGGGCCCGCCTGCATGGCGGGCCCCCTCTTTTTATATAAGGAAGGATGGACCTGGCCCGCGTCACCCGGACCCTGGCCTCGTGCAGGCCGGCCCGCATCAACCGGCCCGGGGCGCGCCAGGCCGCCGTCTCCTTGGTCCTGGTCCCCGGCCCGCGCGGCCTCGAGGGCCTCTTCATCCGCCGCGCCCGCCATCCACGGGACCCCTGGTCGGGCCAGATAGGCCTGCCTGGAGGGCGTCGGGAAGCCTCCGACCGGGCCCTCTTCCACACCGCCGTGCGCGAGACCGCCGAGGAGACCGGCGTGGGGCTGGGGCGCGAACACCTCCTGGGGGAGCTCGACGACCTGCATCCGCGCACCCGGACCCTGCCCGACATCGTGGTCCGGCCCTTCGTCTTCGCCCTGCCCCGCCGGCCCGTCCTGCGGGTCAGCGCCGAGGTGGCCTATCCCCTCTGGCTGGGCCTGAGGGACCTCAAGCGCGGGGCCGGGACGGCCCGCCCGGTGGTGCGCGGGCGCCGGCTGGAGGTGCCCTGCTGGCGCGCCGGACGGCATATGGTCTGGGGCCTGACCCACCGCATCGTGGCGCCGCTCTTGGGCGCGGGCTAGGCGCCGTGCACCGCTCCATCTTCTCCCCCTGCGGCACCGCCGAGCGCAAGGCCAACTTCGAGGAGTACTGGACCCACCTCACGGCGCGCTCCGGGGAGCTGCTGGAAGAGGAACGCGACCTCACGAAAAAGAAGGCCCGGCTCGCCCACTACCGGGAGAACCCGGTGCGTTCGCGCAGGCCCCTGCCCGACCCCGGGGCCTTCCACCGCAACAGCGCCAGGCTCACCGACGACCCGGCCGCGGTGGAGCCCGTGGCCCTGCTCTTGGCCAACATCTTCCGCTTCGCCTACCACGAATGGTCGGCCGTGAGCGAGGGCTGGGTGTCCACCGTCCCGCTGGCCAAAGCGCGCACCGTGCAGGAGCGCATCACGCGCCTGCACTGCTGCGAGGAGATCTGCCACGGCCGGCTGTTTCTGGAGATGATGCGCACCTTCCGGCTCGAAGGCCTGGAGTGGCCCCCGGTGGACCCCGCCACGGCGCGCGCCTACCGCGTCATCCCGCGCCTGCCCGAGGCCCTGCTCTCCCAGGCCGCCCTCATCGCCGAGCTCTTGGGCGTGGTGTTCTACCGCCATGTGGACTCGCTCTTCGACGACCTGCTCCAGGAAGAGCCCGAGGCCAGGGACCGGGTCCGCGAGCTCCTCGACGACATCATGGCCGACGAGCTCTCCCACATCGGCCTGCGCCGGAACTTCCTCGGCCCCGTCGGCGTCAGGCTGACCCCGCGCCTCGTGGCGCCGCTGTGCGGCTGGTTCTTCGGGGAGATGCTGGGCAACATGCCCGAGGGGCGGCGCCCGATGGACAACGCCGTCATGGTCGAGGAGGCCCTGGCCTTCCACTACGAGGGCCTGCGGCCCGCCCTGCTGGAGCGCGCCTGGGTCCCCAGCTATTGCCGCGGCGGGGGCGCCTGATGCTGCCCGAGCTCGTCATCGCCGGGCGCTTCCACCTGGGGCTGTGGATGCTCTCCGTCACCGCGGCCGCCGCGGCGGTCTTCCTCTCCGGGCTCCTCAACGCGCGGCGCGCCGGGGCCGACCCGGAGTCGGTCTGGGCCGCCTGGCCCTGGGGGGTGCTGGGCGGGGCGTTCGGGGCGCGCCTCTACTTCCTGCTGGCCGTCGGGGACGCCCCGCCGCTTTTGGCCTGGAGTTCCTGGGCGGGCCTCAACTGGCTCAGGGGCACCTCCATCCAGGGGGCCGTCATCGGCGGGGCGCTGGCCGTCGTGTGGGTGATGCGCCGGCGCCGGCAGCCCGTGCTCAAGCTGCTCGACGCCTTCGCACCCGGCGCGGCGCTGGCCCACGGCCTGACCCGCCTGGGCTGCGTCGCCTCGGGCTGCTGCTGGGGCCGGCCCACCGGCCTGCCCTGGGGCGTAGCCTTCGTCCACCCGCTCGCCGCCGCCCCGCGCGGGGTGCCGCTGCACCCGGCCCAGCTCTACGAGGCCGTGCTCGACGCCGCCCTGGCCTGGCACATCCAGCGCCGCCTGGCCGCCGGCGGCCTGCCGCCTGGCGGGGCCTTCTGGCGCTACGCCGGCGGCTACAGCCTCATCCGCTTTTTGGTCCAGTTCCTGCGCGACGACGACGCCGGCCACCTGTTCCTGGGGATGGCCCACTCCCAGTACCTGTCCCTGCTCATGCTGGCCGCCGCGTTCGCCATGCTCCGCCGCGGCCAGTATTGACGCCTCCCTGGCCGCCTGTTACATTTCCTCTTGTGACCTGCCCCAACTGCGCGGCCCCGGCCGAAGAGACGGCCGAAGAATGCTCCGCCTGCGGCGTCATCTTCGCCAAATGGAAGGCCAAGGCCGAGAAGGCGGCGGCTGAGAAGGCCGCCGAACCCGAACCGGCCCCGGTCCCCCCCCCGCCCCCGCCCTCCACCCTGCGCAACACCGTCATCCTCCTGAGCTGCCTGTGCGTGGCGGTCTACGCCGTCTACCAGGCCGTCCTGCGCCATGTTGAGCCCCCGGCCGAGAAGGTCGGCGTGGTCATCAAGCCCGAGGCCTACCGCGCCCAGATCTCCGCCATCGAGGGCGCCCTGTATAAGGACGCCCCCGGCACCCTGCAGGACGCCCAGGTCCTGTCCAACGAGGCCTCCCACCTGGCGGGCTCCCTGATGGAGAAGCATCCCGGCAACCCCCTGGTGCGCGACGCGGTGGGCGACATCATGGAGTTCTCCGGCGCCGCCGCGGCCGCCGGCGAAGGGCTGACGATGCCGCCCAACGCCCGCCTGGACTGGACCCGGCGCTGGGAGGGGCTGCGCGCCCGGCGCTTCGAGAAGGCGCCCTGGTTCCACGCCCCGGTCACCTCCGCCGACGGCCCGCCCCCGGATTTCGAGAAGGCCGCCCAGCGCATCCTGACCACGGCCAACACCCTGAAGGCCTTGGCCGCCGCCCTGCCGGCCGAGCTCGAGGGCTTCGGCGATTCCGAGGTCGGCCTGGCCGGGCTCAAGAAGGGCGGCGCCGACAAGGAACGGCTCGAGAGGTGGCGCTCCTGGGCGGCGGGCTGGGCCTCCCGGGTGGACGCCGCCCTGGCGGGCTTCCCGCGGCCCGACGAGATTCCCGCCGAGCTGCAGGGCCCCTACGACGAGCTGGTCCGCGCCGCGCAGGACACCCGCAACCCGCCCAACCCCGGCCCCCGGGCCTTCGTCTCCGCCGCCGAGCTGCGCGCCGTCTACCTGCCGGGCAAGGAGGCGCGCGACGCCTGGGTGGCGGGGCTGGCGTCCATGCTGGGCGCCCTGCCGGACGCCGTAAACGGCGCGCGCCAGGCCAAGGCCGCTCAGCAGTAGAGCGCCAGCTCGGCCTCGCGCGAGAAGATCTCCGAGGCCAGGCGCAGTTGGCAGCGCGCCCGCTCCAGGTTGTGGTTCGGGCGGTGCACGCGGAAATAGCGGTCCCCGTCCAGGTGGTCCTTGAGGAAGCGCATCCCCAGCTCGTAGGCGATGACCCGCCCCGCGCTGGGCAGCAGCGCGCGCTCCTCCTCCGAGATCATCCCGCCCGAGCCGTCGCGCCAGCCCTGGGCCAGGGCCTCGAACACCTCCGTGCGCACCTGCACCCGGGACAGGTCGGCCTCGTCCTCGGGGGCGGGGCTGACGGCCGTGCGCACGAAGTCCCCGAAGTCGTAGAGCATGAGGCCGGGCATGACGGTGTCGAGATCGATGACGCACAGGCCCTTGCCCGAGGCCGCGTCGAAGAGGACGTTGTTTATCTTCGTGTCGTTGTGGGTGACGCGCACCGGCACGAGGCCGGCGCGGGCCGCCGCGGCCAGGCGCTCGGCCCAGGCGCGGCGGGAGAACACGGCGTCGATCTCGGCCTTCGCCGCCGCCGCGCGTCCCGCCCTGTCCTCGCGCACCGAGGCCTCGAAGGCCTTCAGGCGCCCCGGCGTGTCGTGGAAGCCGGGCAAAGTCTCCTCGAGCGGGCCCCCGGGGAGGTCCGACATCAGGTACTGGAAGGCGCCGAAGGCGCGGGCGGCCTCGTAGGCCTCCCAAGGGCCGCCCACCACGTCCTTGACCAAGGTGCCCTCGACGCAGCGGTAGGCGCGCCAGAGCTCGCCGGCCGCGTCGCGCCAGAACGCCCGGCCGTCTTTGGCCCGGACCAGGCGCAGCGCGCGGCGCTCGTCCGGGCAGCGCCGCGCCAGGTGGTCCGTGACGCGCTCGATGTTGGCCATCACGCCTTCCGGGTCGGGGAAGACGGCCGAGTTCACGCGCTGCAGGACCAGCGGCTCGGCGCCCTCGAACTCGGCCAGGAAGGTGTCGTTGATGTGGCCCGCCCCCATGCGGCTGGCGCGCGTGAAGCGGCCGTGCAGGGCCAGGTGCTCGGCGGCCTCGCCGGGGGGATGCAGACTCACCCGGCCCGGTCCCGGAGCCTGCGCAGCAGCCCACGGGCGAACTCCGGCAGGGAAGGGTCTCGGGCGCCCAGCACCAGCACCAGGTCCCCCGGC